>JAWOGU010000041.1:0-14242 GCA_046496595.1 Chloroflexota bacterium | reverse complement strand
GCTTGGCTGTTTCACCAGCCTCACCCTGCAAATGAAACGCATCTACTCCGGCTATCTGCGCGTCGGCACCCAGGCGCAGGTGGACCTGGCAGGTATGTTTGATTACTTCTATGAAAACGTCAACAACTCCAACTACATCGTGGGCTGGATGGATGCCTTTGGCAGCGGCAGCAGCCTCGGCCGCGGTGATGTGCATCGCGCCGACTATCTCAAAGCAGGCGAAGACCCCAATCCCAGCCAAAGCCTGCGTCTGGAAAACCAGTACCCACCGGAAAACTTGTTTGGCGTCGTGCCCAAATCGATTATGTGGCTGGGGATGCGTCCCTTTATGAACAACCTGGGTACGCGCTTTGTCAATATGGCTAAATATTATGCCGGGCACGTCACCGGGGGCGGTTCCTATTTGCAGTCTCACGCCGCTTTCCATTTTTTGTTGGACTATGTGCCGAACTGGAAAAAATCATATGGCTCCGGCGGTCTGATTCAATATCAGCCTTTCATTCCTAAAGAAAACGCCCAAAATGCCTTCGCCGACATTTTGCGGGTCTGCCAATATTACGGGCAGCCCAATTACCTGACAGTGTTCAAACGCCATCGTCCCGACAAATTCCTGCTCACGCACGCGCTGGATGGTTTTTCTATGGCGATGGATTTTCGCATTACCGGGGACAATCAGGTGAAGATTTTGAAGATTACGCGGCAGTTGGATGAGATTGTGTTGGCGGCAAACGGCCGTTTCTATTTCGCCAAAGACAGCACCTTGCGCCCGGAAGTAGCCCGCGCCTTCCTCGGTGAAGAGACCATCCAACAATTCCGCACCGTCAAAGAGCGCTGCGATCCGGACAACATCCTACAAACTAATTTGTGGCGGCGTGTGTTTGGAAATTAGTGCAGAGTAGCAGAGTGGCAGATTTGTAGAGGTGATGGGGTGTAGAGGTGATGGGGTGAAAAACCTTGCCACTTTGCCACCTTGCCACCTTGCCACTTTGCCACTTTGCCACTTTTTCAATCCGGAAATCTGTAAAAATAGTTGTGTTCCCCGGTCAGTGTTTCCAGGCGAAAATGCACGGCGTGACCATCATCCGCCTCAAAGGCAATGGTCAGGCGACGGCCCACCAGTTTGCCCACCAACGCCCAATACTCTTTCGAAAATTCCTCGGTTGGCTTGAGAACGCCATCCTCGTTTTCCTGGCGACCGGCAACCAGTTCCAGCAGGCGCACCACATATTTGTCGGCGGCCTCCACAATACTGAGTACTTCCGCTTTGAAAACAGCGCGCAAATAATCCCCATTGGGCAGACGCCAGGCAAACTGCGCCGGGAATGTTTCTCCAATTGTGTAGTGTGATTCAGGCATAGACTACTCAACAAAAAACGGCCGTTTCGCGTTTTGGCGCTACGAAACGGCCGTTTTCATAACCATACTGATTACTAACAGATTAGCGAATCGCCTGCTCCGTATTCTTGTCAAAAACGTGCAGTTGGTTCATGTCGAACACCAGATTGATCTTATTGCCCATCGTCGCTTCCACGCGCGTATCCACGGTAGCAACCAGGCTGTACTTGCCGGTTGTCGCAAACAGATTCAGTTCGTGGCCTAATAATTCTACCACCTCAACCGTGGCTTCAACGGGCGCCGCCATAATATTGGGCGCGGCGTATTCTGGTACATAAACATGCTCAGGACGCATCCCAAAAACAACTTCCTTACCGGCATATGCTACAAACGGCGCTTTCTTTTCCTCTGGTATTTGCACCCGGAAATCGCCAGTGTCAATAAACAACTTACCTTCTTCCTGCACCAGAGTGCCATTGAAGAAATTCATGCTGGGGCTGCCAATAAAGCCGGCCACAAACACATTCGCCGGTCTCCGGTACAGAGCGCGGGGAGAATCAATCTGCTGCAAAATACCATCCATCAACACCGCAATGCGGTCGCCCATCGTCATGGCTTCCACCTGATCGTGTGTCACGTAAATGAAGGTGGTTCCCAGGCGCTTGTGGAGCTTGGTGATTTCGGCGCGGGCAGAAACGCGCAATTTGGCGTCCAGGTTAGACAGCGGCTCGTCCATCAAGAACACGGCTGGTTCACGCACAATCGCGCGGCCCACAGCCACACGTTGGCGCTGACCACCGGACAAAGCCTTCGGCTTCCGATCCAGCAAATTGATCAGTCCCAAAATATCAGCAGCTTCTTTCACGCGGCGATCAATTTCAGCTTTGGGGGTCTTGCGCAGTTTCAAACCAAACGCCATGTTGTCGTATACGCTCATGTGCGGATACAAGGCATAGGATTGGAACACCATGGCAATGTCTCGATCTTTCGGCGGCACGTCATTGACCACACGATCCCCGATCAAAATCTCACCCTCGCTGATTTCTTCCAGACCGGCAAGCATACGCAGGCTGGTTGATTTACCACAGCCGGAAGGACCCACAAAGACCACAAATTCTTTGTCGGCAATTTCCATATTCAAATCTGTGATAACGACGACATCTCCATAACGCTTGTAGACATTTTTGTAAGTTACACTTGCCATTTAAATCTCCTTAGGCTGCTGGGCCGCTTTTTCACAATTAAAATGGCCCCCATGATATTTTTCGTTGCAATTTCTTTCCTAAATATTTGAAACACTGAACTTATCTTAGCCGTCGCATTTTTATATGTCAAACAAACACCTGCGAGTGTCTAAAAGCATGGTGCTATCTGATGTTTTCAGATTGGACCAATCTTGTAAAGTGATCCAATCTTACAGTTTGACGCTTAGGGCACGGTCACCATAAAACGAGCAATTTCGTTTGTGCGTAGAGCCTGCGAAATTTGCACCGGCGCACCGGCCGTGACATTGCTGAAAGAGATTTGCACCGCTGCCAGCGGTGTTTGACCTTCATTGGCGGCTTGAATTTCAATGGTGTTGGCGCCACGATTCAGGGTTGTCGTGCCGCAAATATCACGGCCGCCTGTTTGGAAGTCGTTAAGCGTCAGGATGCCATTAACGAGGATGTGAATTCTATCGCCATCAACAAACTGGGGATCTTTGAGGCAGACGGTGGTATCACCACTGCCCAAGGTAATGTCTGAGAGGACAGATCCCGTGCTGCTGTCGGGCTGCACCGTAAGATAGGATTCTACCCAGGTAACGTCGTTGGCAGCCCACAATACCCAATTGGGTGATGGATCTTCGCCCCAGACGGGCCAACTGCCTGTTTGCGGATTGTCCATGACGTGTCCGAATATCTCAACGCGGGTGGCGTTGACCACATCATAGTTCAAGTAAAAGGCAATACCGGAACCGGGAGGCGCCGATGAGGCAAAGAAGTTTTGAATGACGGGCGCCTGCGCCGGGGCCTGGGTGGCGTTAACCAGCTCACCATTGTTGGCTTCAGGCACGGCCGTTTTGGTGGCCTGTGCAGCGATAATGGTGGCGTAAACGGCCGTTACCTGCACCGCATCAACTGCTGGCGGGGGCGGCGTGGGCGTGGAAGTGGGTAAATCCGGCAGCGCCGGCAGAACAATGGTGATTGCTGTTGGTTCCCCATCCACAGGCGTGGCCGATACCACAATCACCTGCTGCGGCGGCGGCAGAGTGGCCGTTGGTTCCGGAGCAGGCTCGCCGCCGCAGGCAGCCAGTGCCGCCATCACAAACAATGCCAACAATAAAACAATTTTTTTAATCATAGTTTTCCTTCCTTAAATATCAATGCAGCAGCCGCGATCTCCTTACCGCGCTCGTGCAAGCGCTACAGAGATGTCGCAGCTGCTGCTTTTCCGACAGGCTGTCTGTGCAAAATCACACCTGACAATGGTAGCCCTTCTGCCCAAACCGGGCAAAACCCAGAGAAAACGCTTTGTTTTCCAGAGGCAATTTGGCTACACTCCCGCTTTATGACACGCCGCGATTCCCTGACCTTGTACCTGGCATACTTTATTATCTTCGCAACACTGGTCAGCATGGCCTTTCTGCTGTGGAACCTTCAGAACCAGGGGAACACCGCTGAAGCGGCGCCCACATTTGCGCCGCTGGCTGTGCTGCCAACGACAATCATGGAAACGGCCGTTCTCCCCACCGCAGCCCCCACTGACATCCCTGCCACCCAGCCGCCCGCCCCCCAAACTCACGTCATCCAGACCGGCGACACCCTGTTCTCCATCGCCGCCAGCTACAACCTGCCCCTTGACGAACTCGCCGCCGCCAACCATATCACCAATCCCAATCTTATCCAGGTCGGCCAACAACTCACGATCCCCGGCCAATTCAATACCACACTGCCACCCCCACTCACCCCATCACCTCCACACCTGCTCACCCCATCATCCCCGCCGCCCGCCACCCTCAACGGCATCCCCCTCGACCAGATCGTCATCATGCCGCCCAACGTCATCGCAAACACCCGCGCCATCTACGCCAAAGGGCAAGAACTGGGCCGAAACCCCCACGCCTTCGCCAAAGTAGGCGACAGCACCGTCGAAAACGACCACTTCCTCTCCCGCTTCGACGCCGGTCCCTACAACCTGGGCGACTACGCCTACCTCCAGCGCGTCATCGACCATTTCCCCGATTCCTTTAATCGGGACAGCGCCGCTGTGCGCATCGGCCTGCATTCCTGGACCGTTTTCGATCCAATTTGGGCCGACAAAGCGATCTGCAGTCCCAATGAAACGGTTATCGCCTGCGAATTCCGGCTGCACAATCCCAGCATCGTCCTCATCCGCCTCGGCTCCAACGACAGCGGCGCGCCCGGTTTGTATGATGAGTCCATGCGCCAGATCGTGCAGTATGCTATCGACAACGGCGTCATTCCCATCATCGGCGCCAAAGCCGACCGCAATGAAGGCAGCAATCAAAACAACGAGATCATGCGCCAGATCAGCGCCGATTACCAGATTCCGCTGTGGGACTTCGATCTGGTGGCGGGCACGCTGCCGAGCCGCGGGCTGGACGTGGACAACGTGCATATGAACACCTTCTACGCCCACGACTACACGGACCCCACTGCCTTCACCCGCGGTCACGCCATGCACAATCTCACCGCCCTCATGGTGTTGGACGTCATACTGAATGAGGTGATTAACGCGGGCGGCGAGTAGCGGGTGGCGAGTGGCGGGGGCGGGCAGCATGGGACCTCAATCTGACGGCGCTATATTTGCCGCTTGTTAAGATTTAGTTGAAATCTCTGCCAACCGGTAGGCATTTTGCGGGAAAAATAGACGAAGCCCGCTATAATCGCGTTTCAACTTGTTTTTCAGGAACATAAAATACATCATGCAAAAACTGCCCATTCTTCTCATCTCGATCGTCATCCTGGCTTCCGCAAGTTTGGCGTCTTGTACTACATCTCAAGCAGAACCAGTGGTGACAGTGGCAGCGGCAGCCACTGTGCCTGCTTTCCTTGAAACCACGCCAACGCCGGAAGAAGTCAGTTTCGTAGAAACGGCCGTTCCCGCTCCCTCTCTGCCCACCCCAATTCCCACCGACGAACCAGCCCTGCCGCCCACCAACACCCCCATTCCCGAGAACACCGAGATCCCGCCAGCGACTACAGCGGCAACGGCCGTTGCCGCCGCCATCAACGGCATCCCGGTCGATCAAATCGTCGTGCTGCCGCCGGCTGTGCGCCAAAACGTGCAAACCATTTTTGCCAACGGGCAAACGCAGGGCCGCAGCGCCGCCACCTTTTCCAAACTGGGCGATTCCACCTCCATGAATCCCAATTTCCTGGGGCGCTTCGACGACCCGGCCAACGTCAACCTGGGGCCATACGCCTCCTTGCAGCCCACCATCGACCAATTCAGCGGGCACTTCTCCCGCTACGGCGTCGCTACACGCAACGGCCTGCACTCCTGGTCCGTTTTCGACCCGCTTTGGGCGGACAAAAATTGGTGCCAGGCCAACGAAGACGTACTTAACTGTGAATTCCGCCTCAACAATCCCAGCATTATCTTCGTGCGCCTCGGCTCCAACGACGCCGGTTCCCCCTCCGGCTACCGCTACAACATGAAACAAGTTGTGCAAACCAGCATCGCCAACGGCGTCATCCCGGTGCTGGTGACCAAAGCCGACCGCTTCGAAGGGCCGGACAACATCAACAATACCATCCTGCGTGAACTGGCTGCCGAATTTAACGTGCCCCTGCTGGAGTTCGACGTCGTGGCCGAAACGCTGCCCAATCGCGGCCTCATCCCCAACGACGTCCACATGGCAGAACGCATCGCGCCGCACGATTTTGACCTGCCCGACACGCTGCAAAGCGGCCACGCCGTGCATGATCTCATCGCCCTGATCATGCTGGACGAACTGCGCCAGGAAATGGCACAGGCAGCTAATAATTAAGGTTGCGGGTGGCGAGCAGCAGGTTGCGAGTGAAACCCACCACTCGCCACCTGCCACCCACCGCCACAAAAAACAAGGAACACCGATGAAAAAGATACTTCTACTCAGCTTCTTACTCACCTTTCTCCTGGCCGCTTGCGGCGGCGGGGGCGCGGCTGGCAATCCTGCCCAGACGGTGGAAAAATACCTGCAAGCCAAAGCCGACGGGGACGCCGCCACTATTCAGCAGCTTCTCTGCTCAGAAATGGAAGGCGTTTTGGAGCGGGAATCCCGCGCCTTTGAGAGCGTCAGCGGGGTATACATTGACGGTATGACTTGCACGGACGAAGGCAATGGCAAAGTAAGCTGCACCGGAACCATCGTCGCCACCTACGGCACGGAAAACACCGAGTTCCCCCTCACAGCCTACCGCGTCGTCCAGGAAGATGGTGAATGGAAATGGTGCGGGGAAGCGGAGTGATGCGTGATGCGTGATGCGTGATGATCGCACTTCATCATTCATCCTTCATCCTTCATCTTTTACTGTCATGTTACGAAAATTTTTTAGTCGAGAGAATCTGCTGGCGCTGGGGCTGTGCCTGATTATTATTTTGCTAATTATTGTCACCAGTGACAGCGCGCCGCAGTGGATTTATCAGGGATTTTAATGAAAAGAAACAAGCAGCCAGGTGACAGTCACTTTAAAAGTGACTGTCACCTTTTCCTTCAATACGCAAAACTCGCCATGTCTCTCGTTTTTATTTTGGCAGCGTCCGCTTGCAGTTCCACCGTAGAAACAACGCCAGAAGCCACTGCAGCGCCGATAGAAGCGGCGGAAATTGCGGCAACGGCCGTTTCCACTTCCCTTCCTCCCGCCACTAGCGAACCCACAGCCACAGCCTCACCAACGGCCGTTCCCACCATTCTGCCCACCGCCACCCCATCACCAACCGCCACCCCCATTCCCTCCCCCTCCCCCATTCCCGTCAACCAGATCGTCAATGGCATCCCGCTCTCTGAATTCCTCATCATGCCAGACAACGTCGCCGAAAACGTGCGCAGCATCTACGCCCGCGGCGTCACCCTGGGGCGCAATCCGCACCGCTTCTCCAAAATCGGCGACAGCGTGGTCCTGACGCCGCACTTCCTGGCCCGCTTCGACAGCGACAACTACAACCTGGGTCTCTACGATTCCCTTCAGCCCACCATCGACCAGTTCGCCGGTTCCTTCTCCCGGTATGGGCAGGCGGCCAAAGTCGGCCTTTCTTTCCGCACCATGTATGAACTGGGCTGGCCCGATGAGGCCACCTGCAAACCGGAAGAGGACGTGGTCGCCTGCGAAATCCGCACCCACAATCCCAGCATCTTCCTCATCCGCCTGGGCACCAACGATGCCGTGCCGGCCGCCATGGAAGCCAACCTGCGCCAACTGCTGACAGACCTCATTGCCCAGGGTATCGTGCCTGTGCTCGGCGCCAAAAACGACCGCTTCGACGACGAGAAAAACGTCAATAACCAGATCGTCCGCGATTTAGCAGCCGAATTTGAGACGCCGCTGTGGGATTTCGATATTGTGGCCGACACGCTGCCTCTGCGCGGTCTCAGCGGTGACGGCGTACACCTGACGATGCACGATACCAACGATTACACCAACCCGGAAGTTTTGGAACGCGGCTATCCCGTCAACGACCTGACGGCGCTGATGGTACTGGACGCTGTTTTGAAAATCGTAACAGAAGAGTAACCCACATGAATCACGCCTCACGCCTCACGCCTCACGCCACCCGCCACTCGCCACCCACCACCCGCTACCCGCAACAACTTTTGGGGATAACGGCCGTTCTCACCCTCCTCATCCTCACCACCGCCTGCGCCCCCGTCACCCAGGAGGTTTCCGCCGCCATCCACCCCACGCTGGAAACGCTGCCCACCATCGCCGAAATCGCTGTGGTTCCGCCCACCGCCACTCCGGCTCCAACCAAAACGCCAACACCCTCAGCGACCCCATCGCCTACCGCCACGAACACCCCTACCTCTACACCGTCACCCACTGCCACCCCTTCGCCTACCCCCATTCCGCCCGGCGAACTGGTCAACGGCCTGCACGTAGACGAATTCGTCATCCTGCCGCCTGATGTGCAGGCTCATGTCCGGGAAATCTACGCCCTGGGGCAGGAAATGGAGCGCCGCCCCAACGCCTTCTCCAAACTGGGCGACAGCGGCGCCGCTTCTCCCGATTTCCTGGTGCGCTTCGACCAGCGCACCTTTGACCTGGCTCAATACGCCGCTCTTCAGGAAACCATCGACTTCTACGACAAATCCTTCCAACGCTTTGGACCCACCCTGAAAAACGGCCTGCACGCCACCAGCGTCTTCGCGCCAGATCTGATGAACCCTGAACTCTGCACCGATCCCACGGACTACAACATGCTGGATTGCGAATTCCGCCTGCACAATCCCAGCATCCTGCTCATTGCCCTGGGCACCAACGACCAGAGCAACCAATTCCACGTGCGCATGGAAAAAATTGTCAACTACACCCTGGAGCGCGGCGTCATTCCGGTGCTCATCACCAAATCCGACCGCTTTGAGGGCGCAGACAACCGCAATAACGTCAGCATCCGCCAGATTGCCGCCCAATACCGGCTTCCCCTGGTCGATTTCGACCGCCTGGCCGACACCCTGCCCAACCACGGCCTGGGCCACGACAACGTACATCTCACCTGGTATGGTCCTTTTGAGTACGCCTCCCCGGAGCCCTTCGAGCGCGGCTATCCCATGCTTAACCTGGCTACCATTATGATGCTCGATGCGTTAAGAGAAACCGTTCAGGAGAATAATTAATAATTAACGATTAATTATTAATTATTAACTATTTTTCGTGTCTTTCGACCTCAGCAGCCTTCTCGTTTTTGCCACTGCCGCCGTGTTGTATGCCGGGCTGCTCTCCGGGCGCTGGCGCGGCTGGGCGCTGCTGATTGGCAGTGCGCTGGGCGTCTACTGGCTCCAGCCCAACCTGACGCCGCGTTTTGCCAGTTATGCTTTGCAAACGGCCGTTCTCCTCCTTACCGTCTTCATGTGGCAGCTCAGCCGTCAACGGGATGATGAGAGCCAGCAGGCCACGCGCAGCGAAGACCGGCGCACGCTGCTCGTGCTGCTGGTCTTGATTTTGGGCGTGGCGCTGCTGCGCTTTTTGCCCGCCGATTATCGCCCCATTGCCTACCGCCCGCCTTCGCCGCTAACAGCGGGGCTGGCAGTGGGTCTTGTCAGTCTAATCTTCCTCGGTATTGCCAAACTGGCCGCCAAAGCGGAACAACGCAAAGTGCTGACCGGCGGCATCCTGTTCATCGTGGCCCTGTTTGTGGTTTTGAAAACGCCGGCGCTGGTAACGGCCGTTTCCCACCTCTGGCGCTCCTTCACCGCCCAAGATACCAGTCTGGCAGCTCCCTCTGATCTGGCCTGGCTCGGCTTCTCCTACGTCGCCTTCCGCCTCATCCACACCCTGCGCGACCGGCAAACCGGCATCCTGCCCGTGCTTTCCCTGCGTGAATACGTCACCTACGTCATCTTCGCTCCCGCCTACATCGCCGGTCCCATTGACCGCGCCGAACGCTTTGTGCAGGACCTGCGCGCCCTGCCGCAGATGAGGGGCTTGGACGCCGCCCGCTTTGGCGAAGGCGGTTATCGCATCGCCATCGGCCTCTTCAAAAAATTCGTCATCGCCGACACCCTGGCGCAGGGCATGTCGCTGACCGCCGTCAACGCCGGGCAAGCCACGTCAACGCTGGCGCTGTGGGTGCTGCTCTACGGCTACGCCCTGCGCCTTTATTTCGATTTCGCCGGTTACACCGACATCGCCATCGGGCTGGGCCTTCTTTTTGGCATTCGCCTGCCGGAAAACTTCAACCGGCCGTATCTGCGCAGCAACATCACCGCTTTCTGGCAAAACTGGCACGCCACCCTCAGCAGTTGGGCGCGGTTTTACGTGTTCACGCCGCTCTCCCGCACCCTGCTGCGGCGCAAACCGCGCCCCTCTACCACCCTCATCGTTTTCGTGGCGCAAACGGCGACGATGTTGACCATTGGTCTGTGGCACGGCGTCAGTTGGAACTATTTTGTCTGGGGCCTGTGGCACGGCGCGGCGCTGTTCGCCCACAAGCAGTGGAGCGACCGCACGCGCCCCTGGTATCGCAGCCTGGAGGAGAAGCCGGGGCAAAAACGCGCCTGGTCACTAGCTGGTTGGTGGCTGACGTTCAATTTTGTCTGCCTGGGCTGGGTTTGGTTTTTGCTGCCGCTGGAAACGGCCGTTACCGTTTTCGGCAGACTATTCGGGTTTGGTTGGTAAAGGAATGGGACACGGATGAACACAGATAAACACGGATTTTTCTCTGCGTCCTCCGCGCCTACTTCGGCGCTGCTCAGCACAAGTCCGCGGTTAAATAATTGGCGTACCATTGCACGGATTTTGGGCAAAACGGCCGTTCTCTTCCTCCTCCTCAACGCCATTTTTGCCGTACTCTATCCCATGGAAGCGCTGGGCCGCGTCTCGCTCTACAACTGGCTCCTGCCGGGGCGGGAACGCCTGCCCTACGGTGAAAATCCCGCCGAAAGCTACAACCTGAGTACCTGCAACGTGCCTGCCATGTTCGCCAGCCACACGTTGCAGCAGCCCAAAGCCGCTGATGAATTCCGCGTGCTGCTCATCGGCGATTCGGGCACGTGGGGCTGGTTCCTGGAAAACGAGGACACGCTGGCGGCGCAGTTAAATGGCATGGGATTGGAGGCTGGGAACGGCCGTTCTGTCCAGGTCTACAATCTCGGCTATCCCGTCATGGCGCTCACCAAAGATGTCATGCTCCTGCAAGAAGCCATGCGCTACGACCCCGACCTCATCCTGTGGCCTGTCACCCTGGAATCCTTCCCCCGCGACAAACAGCTTTTCCCGCCGCTGGTGCAAAATAATCCGGAGCGGGTGCGCGCGCTTATCAATGACTACAACCTGGACCTGGATGCGCAAGACGGCCGTTTTGCAGACCCCGTCTTTCTCGACCGCACCCTCGTCGGCCAACGGCGCAATCTGGCCGACTGGCTGCGGCTGCAAGCCTATGGTTTCTCCTGGGCCGCCACCGGCATCGACCAGGCCATTCCGGCCGACATTCCCCTGCGCACCTCCGATTTTGACGCCGATCTGAGCTGGCAAAGCTTCAGCGAACCCGCCACGCTCACCCCTGACGACCTGGCCTTTGACGTGCTGGCGGCGGGCATGGACATTGCAAGCAATGTGATTGCAAGCAATGTGCCCGTGCTGCTCATCAACGAACCGATATTCATCAGCAGCGGCCAAAACAGCGACCTGCGCTATAATGCTTTTTATCCCCGTTGGGCGTATGATCAGTATAGAGAAATGTTGAGGGAAACGGCCGTTGCCCAAAATTGGCCTTTGCTCGACCTCTGGAACGCCATCCCCCCCGCCGAATTCACCGACACCCCCGTCCACCTGACGCCCGCCGGGAATCAATTGTATGCGCAAAAGGTGGCAGAGGCGCTGCGTTCATTTTTGAAGATCAAAGATTAAAGAATGAGTCTACCGAAAAAAGCTTTTTTCACCGCGGAGGCGCAGAGAACGCGGAGTTTATCTCTGGTTTTTTTGTTCTCCGCTCCTCCGCGCCCTCTGCGGTTAGTTTTTTCAGTAGATTAAAGAATTGTTGTGGAGCGAATCTTCAATCTTTAATCTTGAAAAGGAGTTGAAATGATGAAAAGCATAAAACACCTTGCGGTTTACTGGCTGTGGCTGCTTCCTTTGTTGTGGCTGGCAGCTTGCGCGCCTACGACCCAACCTTCCGCCACCCCTGAACCGGACGAGATAACGGCCGTTGCCACCACTGCCCCCGCCCTCAACCCCGTTACCCCCACCCCCGAAAATGTCTTCACCGCCGACCCCACGGCCGCCAAACCAACACCGGCTGACGATCAAATAGAAAACCAGGAAACAAACGGTGACGCAGACAGCCGCGCTGACGTTGAAAAAGAAGAAGTCGCCATGGTGTATGAACGGGCTGGTGGACTGAAAGGCATTGGTCCCAGCGACATCTCCTGGACCTTCTACGCCGATGGCCGCGTGGTCAGCAGCGACGGCCGTTCCTGGCAGCTTCCTCCTGAAGAGATCACAGCCCTGGTAGACGGCATCATGGCGCTCGGTTTCGCCGGCTTTGAAGCCAGCTACATCCCCCAAGACACCTGCTGCGACCGCGCCACCCACACCATCACCCTCTACCAGAACGGTGAGGTATATCAGGTCTCCGTCCTTGACGACGCCGACGCCCCCGCTTCCCTCTATCAAGCAATAGACCTCATTAGTGAATTTCTAATTGCTCTCCCTACAACATAGATTTGGGAATCCTTGAGATTAACCAAGACCTAACGTAAGGGGGACGGTTCGCAAACCGTCCCCCTACATATGACTTTAATCTCTTGAAATCTTTATGAACCTTATTTGTTCAACCGCGAACCTGATTCCATATTCTCTGGCATTAACAAAAATGTTTCCATCTCTCCGGTTAGGGCGTTTGACACCGTTGCTGTCACGCTATAGCTTGTCGTGCCGTCATACGAATAGACATCAATATACCAATAGCCACTCGTCAAAACCTGTCCACTAATGGCTTCAGTATTGCCAGTATTAATAGACCTTGCCGAATATGGATCCGTATTTACGTCTGTAGTCCCAGGCGGATAAAGATATAAATCTGCATCACCGCCGCTGCCGGTCATGTTAATCGTCAAATGCTGATTGGCTGTCATTTGCAGTTTATAAACATCGTCACGATCAGCAGCACTTACCTGTCCGGTCGCCGTGTGTCCGCTGCATGTTGTCAAGGCATCGCTGATATTGTTAGATTCCCCACTTTGTGGCACACAAGAAACCACAGGCGGCGGCTCAGCTTTAATGATGGCTGGCAGATAAACAAAATCGGTGAATGTGACATTTAAGACGTTCAACGCCTGATAGGCATCCACAATGCCAGCGCCGCAGATACTGGTATTGCACGTACTGCCGGCGGGGAAAGCACGCGCCGTACTTTGCAGCAAAGACAATACCTGCGCCTGCGTATACCCGGGCCGCATCCCCTTAATCAACGAGGCCAGCCCTGCTACATGCGGCGTTGCCATGCTGGTACCCTGATTAAACACGTACGCATTGTCATTGGCAGGCGTCGTCGTCCCCGAATCCAATGTGGACAGAACCCCATTGGGATCATTGGCAAAGCTCTGCGCCCCGCCAGGACCGCTCACTTCAATGATGCTGCCATAGTTACTGTAATAAGCACGGTCTCCACTCTTGTCTGTGGCGGCTACAGTAATGACATTATTACAGTTACCAGGGCTGTAATTGGCAGCATTGTCATCTTCATTACCGGCAGCAATAACAATTGTGGCCCCGGCAGTGACGATGGCATTGATGGCGTTTTGTTCCGTGACGCTGCAAGCGCCAGACCCACCCAGGCTCAGGTTCAACACGTCCGCCGGATTGCCATTGGCAGGCACACCGGCCACGGCCAGACCTGCCGACCAGCGCATACCATCCACGATGTCTGAGATGAAACCGCCGCATCTGCCCAACACGCGCACCGGCAGGATTTTGGCGTTCCAGTCGACGCCGGTGACGCCCAGATTATTATTACTGGCGGCGCCAATGGTACCGGCCACGTGAGTGCCATGCCAACTGCTGTTTCGGGCAGAACTGCCAGCGCCACATGCATTGGCAGTCACCCAATCGCCGGGATCGGCCGGGTTGTTGTCACGGCCGTTTCCGTCATTGGCGGTAAATATATCAGAAATAAAATCGTAACCGGGTACTGTCTTGCCCACCAGGTCGGTGTGATTCAAAATGCCGGTGTCGATTACCGCCACCACGGTGCTGGCCGAACCGGT
>JAWOGU010000750.1:0-4641 GCA_046496595.1 Chloroflexota bacterium | reverse complement strand
AAAACCCACTGCTTTGAAGACCAATACATCTGCACAGGCGGGCAGCTATACGAACTCATGTCCGGCCACGACCGTTTTATCGCCGACATCCGCCCGGTGATGGAGCAGGTATTGGCGCGGCGCGGGCTGGCGCTGGGCATTTGCTGCCATCCCTACGATGTCTGCACGGAACTGATTGCCCGCGAACTGGGTATTATCGTGACCGATGAGCGCGGCGCTCCCCTCTCTGCCCCGCTGACGGTGGAGGCGGACGTGAGTTGGGTAGGTTATGCCAACGCGGCCATCCAGCGCCAGATTGAGCCGCTTTTGCAGCGCGCTCTGGCGCGGTACAGTTAAGCCTGACTGGATGGAAAAAAATAAGGGCGGTTCGCGAACCGCCCCTACAGTGAACAAAATCTCCGCCTCTCCGCGTTCTCCGCGGTCAAAAATTTTAACCCACGATGCTGTATTCATACTGACCGCGCACCGGTTCATTGGCGGCAAAACGGCCGTTTCTAAACATATCCGCCGCGAATAACGGTTGCTCCACCCCCAGCACCAGGTCCGCCATCATCCGGCCCACCGCCGGCCCCAGCTTGAAGCCATGCCCACTGAACCCGCTGCACACGTAAAAGCCGCTGCCCGCCAGACACTCATCCACAATGGGATGCCAGTCCGGGGTGATAGCGTACAGGGAAGCATAACCACCTACGCTCTGGCTTTCAGCCATCGCCGGGTAGCGGTTCACCAACCGTTCCCCAGAATCCAGCACAAAGGCGTCGCTGACGTTTTCTGAAAAATGGTCGGGATCGACGATGGCATACGCTTCTTGGGGATCAATCAACCCCACCAGCGTCAGGCCGCCCGTTTCCGGCCGGAAATAGATGGCGTTTTCAAAATCCGCCACTACCGGATGCGCGGCTTCATGTCCGGCAGGCCGCCGGAACAGCGAGACCTGCACCCGGCAGGGATCAATCGGCAGTTCCACGCCTGCCAACTGGGCTACCTGCGCCCCCCAGGCGCCGGTGCAGTTTAAGACAATGGGTGCGGAGAAACGGCCGTTGTTCGTTTCCACCCCTTGCACCTTACCCTGCGCCATGTGAACGGCCGTCACCTGCGTGTCCTGGTAAATTTTCGCGCCCAGGCGGCGAGCAGCCTGAGCGTACGATGTGACCGTAAGATACGGGTCGGCGTAACCGCTTTGCGGCTCGTAGGCGGCGGCCAAATCATGCTCAATTTTAAGCCCGGGCGCCAGCTCATGAATGTCGTCCGTTGAGACCAATGCCGTCTCGATCCCCACCCCCTGCTGCATTGCCACATTGGCAGTCAACCCGGCTTTATCCGCGCCGGCCGCCACCAGCAAAAATCCGCAGCGGTTAAAACCACATTCGCCGCCCACCATCTCGTCAAAGTTCTGAAAAACGTGCAGGCTGTGGTAGGCCATACGAGCCGTTAGTTCGTTGGAATAATGCTGCCGGATAATGGCCGAAGATTTGCCGGTTGGTCCATCGCCAATGCTTTTCTTCTCCAACAAGGCCACTTTCAGACCGCGCCCCGCCAGTTGAAAGGCCGTGGCGCAGCCCATAATGCCGCCGCCGATAATGATGACATCAAAATTTTGTGACATGATTCCTCCTGTCAATTTAGCGGGGATTAGAGGATTAAGGGATATGAGAAAAATCTCCAAATCCCATCATCCCCGCTTTTTATGTGCATTGGTGCGCCTCAGAATAAGAAATTTCCGTCGGGAAAATTTAACGCCGAGGCGCAGAGAAAAACTGCGTCAAGGCATGAGATAATAGGTGGCAGGCGGGGGGAAAGTACGGATTTTCTCCAGTTTGGCGAGGGGCTCATGGGCGGGAACGGCCGTTTCCATCACTACCAACTCCGCTTCAAACAGGTCCGGGTCTTCTATCTCCAACAGACGGTGCAGATACGGTTTAAGCGCCAATCCGCCCAAATACCGCCGCAAGTGCCGCCGGAAAGCAATCACGCCGTCCGGACAGCCCTCATAAGCCAACGCCTCCGCCAGATGCAGCCGCAGCGCCGCCATCACTTCGGCAAAGGTCACGTCAATGCGTTCCCGGCGGGCGAAAATCCAGGGATTACCCACCGCCGCCCGGCCAATCATCACCGCGTCGCAGTTGGTGTGGGTTTTGAGACGATCCACGTCAACGGCCGTTTTCACATCCCCATTGCCAATCACCGGAATACTCAGCGCCTGCTTTAAGTGGGCAATCGCATCCCAATCCGCCCCTCCCCTGTACTTTTGATCCTGAGTGCGGCCATGCACCGCCACCAGCACCGCCCCATTCTCCTCCATGATGCGGCCAATCTCCAAGTAGTTTCTCGACGAGGCATCCCAGCCCAGGCGAATCTTACCCGTCACCGGCACACGCAGATGTTTAGTCAGCAGCCGAAACGTTTCCGCCACCAGTTCCGGCCGGCGCATCATGCCCACGCCTGCTCCCTGCTCGCTCACCTGCGGCGCGGCGCAGCCCATGTTCACGTCAATGATGTCTGCTCCCCATGCTTCAATGCGCCGCGCCGCCGCCAGCATCTCCCGCGCGTCAAAGCCAAAGATCTGGAAAACCATCGGCTTTTCGCCGCCCGGATGCACGTCCAGCCGCCGCCACATTGGGTTTGGTTCACGCAGCAGCGCGCCAGCCGGCACGAATTCCGTGTAGTTCATGGCAGAGCCATGCGCCCGGCACACCGCTCGAAACGGCACGTCGGAATAACGGGCCATCGGCGAGAGGATGGTGTCGCCGTAAACGGGCATGTCGCGCACCCAAAAGGCGGGTCTCATTTCTGTGTTGTCACCAGACAGCATAAGGATAATGGTCAAGAATCTTTTGGTCTTTGGAAATCAAAATATTATCATTCAGCCCGGCATTTGCCACAAGCAAACGGTCAAAAGGATCCCGTGTCCACGAACACGTTTGGGCCATTCTTACAACGGCGTGAAAAGGTTTTTCGCACACTGCCAACCCAATCCGGTGCGCCAAATCCATGATGACAGAGTCCGGTTCGACCGTGAGGCGTTCAATCTCAAATAAATATTGCAGCTCCAACGCTACAATCGGAGAAATATACAGGTCGTGGGCATTAAGCAGTTCCCTGACAGGCTGATTAAATTTTTCCACCAACCCGGCATACAACCAGACAGCCACATGCGTATCAAGGTAGATCAAGGTTGACCTCGCTTTCCCAGTTAATCGTCGTCAGTTCCTCCGGGTCCCCCTGGATGACATGCGGTCTGAATACAAGATTGCGGAACTTATCCACCTCTTCAACCGGCACGACGCGCAAGCGCCTGTCGCCTTTTTTGATCTCCAAAGGCACACCCGTGTCCAACACTTCTTCCAGCAAATGATAGATATTTGCACGCAATTCTGTGGCGGTGACAGTTTTCATCACATCTCCTAAAGTACGTTTCTTTCTTGTGCAGACGTACGTACATCATAAACCAGAATCTTGCAGTACGTCAACCTGCGTTCGACCCTTTAACAGCGGAAATACAAAACACCATTTTGCTGATAAAATAAAATCGAACTGTTGGTTTGGTATGGCGCTTGCCGTCAACCCCATTAACAATTCAACAATTACACAGTTCAACAATTAATTATTGGCATACAGCCCCACGGAGGAAGAGCCTATGAACAGCATCCAGGTTAGAAATCCCAACAACGGACAATTATTATATGAAGTCACAGCAGCGGATGAAGGGAAGATAACGGCCGTTTTCCAGCGCGCCCGGTCCGTTCAATCCCAAATCGCCGCCATGACAGTGAAACAACGCGCCCAGGAAATCGTCAAAATCAGCGACTATCTCATCCACCACCGCGAACACATCATCGACCGCCTCGTCAGCGAAACCGGCAAAACCCGCTTTGAAGCCCTCAGCAACGAACTGCTCGAAGTCTGCGGCGGCATCGACTACTACCGTGACGCCGCGCCTAAAATCCTGCGCGACCGAAAAGCGCCGACCCCCCTGCTGCTCATGGGCAAAAAATCCAGAATCATCTTTGAACCCCTGGGCACAATCCTGATCATCGCCCCCTGGAACTACCCTCTGGTGCAGTGCTTCACGCCAGCGCTGCAAGCCTTCCTGGCAGGCAACGCCGTCGTCTTCAAACCTTCGGAAGTGACGCCCCTTCAAGGCCTATACGAAGAAATCCTGGCAGGCTCCGGCTTCATGCCCGACGCCATCCAGCTTGTCTACGGCGGCAAAGACGTGGGCGCGCGCCTCATCGAACACCGGCCGGACAAAATCCACTTCACCGGCAGCACCCGCGCCGGAAAGCAGATCATGGCCGCCGCCGCTCCGCATCTCATCCCCGTAGAGCTGGAACTGGGCGGCAAAGACCCCGCCATCGTCTTTGAAGACGTTAACATCGAAACCACCGCCAACGGCATCGCCTGGGCCGCTTTCACCAACGCCGGGCAAGCCTGCACCGCCGTGGAACGCTGTTACGTGCACCAATCCATCTACGAGCCGTTTGTGCAGGAAGTGGTGCGCATTACCCAAAAACTGCGTCTCGCCGCTCCGGACCGCGACGGCAGCCAGCCCCCGGATTCTATTCGGATTATGCCAACACACCGGATCTTCGTTCCAATTATGTCAACCAGACCGAAAATATCGACATCTATTCGGCAAGC
>JAWOGU010000742.1:0-26036 GCA_046496595.1 Chloroflexota bacterium | reverse complement strand
GCGGTCAGCAGGTCGCGCTCGAAGTCGCGCAGGATGATGTCGATGCTCATCTCGGCCGCAGACCCGTTCATGCCAACGATGTGCAGAAAGCCCTGCCGCCCGGAGGTTGTCTCCGGGGTGAGCGTGGCCTGGGGCAGGGTATCCACGATCTTGGCGGCGAGATGCGCGGCGTTGACCAGCTTATCTTTGGCCCAGCCGGGGTGGATGGACACACCCTTGACGGTGACTTTGGCGGCGTCGGCCGAGAAAGTCTCATAGACGATCTCCCCCCGGTGCGCGCCGTCTAGCGTGTAGGCGAAGTCGGCTTGCAGGTCGGCCGGCAGGTTGGCGTGTACGCCGCGGCCGATCTCCTCATCGGGCGTGAAGCCAATGCGGATTGGGCCGTGCGGCAGGTCTGGGTTTTGCAGCAGGTGGCGCGCCGCAGCCATGATGATGGCGATGCCCGCCTTGTCGTCTGCGCCCAGCAGCGTTGTACCAGAGGCGGTCACGATGTCGTCGCCTGCTTTTTCCGCCAGGTAAGGCAGATCTTTGGGCGACAATACCTGGCTGGGATCATCGGGCAAGACGATCTCCTGGCCGTTGTAGCTGCGGTGGACGATGGGCTTGACGTTCGCGCCGGAAAACTGGGGGGCCGTGTCCACATGGGCCAACAGGGCGATGGTGGGCGCATCTGCCGGCGCCGTCGCCGGGATGGTCGCCAAAAGGGCGCCATAGTCGGTCAGGCTCACGTCTTGCACGCCAATCTGTTTTAGTTCATCCACCAGCAGGTTGAGCAGATCGAACTGGATGGCAGTACTGGGCGATGTCGTTGAGGTCGGGTCGGCCGTGGTGTCGATCTTGACGTAGCGCAGGAAGCGTTCTTCCAACTCATTCACGAATGCGTCACTCATCGTTGGTTCTCCTCTCTCTAAGCTGTGCTAATTCCTCTAGATAGACAATGGCGGTTTCGATGCCGCGATGGAACATCTCAATACTGAACCGTTCGTTGGGCGAGTGCAAACCGTCATCATCCAGGCCATAACCCATCATTACAACCGGGATGTCCATCAGGTCGGCGATTTCGGCCACGACCGGGATACTGCCGCCGCCACGGGTAAAGACTGGCGTTGCCCCCCACCCTTTTTCATAGGCGACGGCCGCGGCATTCATTTCTGGGCTGTCGAAGGGGAAAAGGGCGGCTTTGCCAGTGGTGATGAGTTTCACGTTTACCTTGACGGTTGGCGGGGCGATGGTTTCGATGTAGCTTTTGATCTGCGCGAAAATTTTATGCGGGTCCTGGTTGCCTACCAGCCGGGAGCTGAGTTTAACGCCGGCTTTGGCCGGGACGATGGTTTTGGGACCGGGGCCGGTCCAACCGCTCCACAGACCGTTGATGTCCAGGGTGGGCCGGGCGGAGATGCGTTCGCGGATGGTGTAGTTGGCGTCACCCCAAACGGCCGTTACCCCCGTAGACCCTTTGTACTGCGCCTCGCTCAGATCCGTCTTGGCGATCATCGCCCGTTCCTCGGCCGTTAACGGAACCACGTCGTCATAAAAGCCGGGCACGGCAATGGTGTTATCCGGGTTGTAGAGCTTGCCCAAAATTTCCACCAGCGCCAGCGCCGGGTTGTGTACCGCGCCGCCCCACAACCCACTGTGCAAATCATCTGTTGGCCCTTGCACTTCCACTTCCAGGTAGGTCATGCCGCGCAGGCTGTGCAAGATGGCCGGCTCTTCGATGGTGCGCATGGAGGTATCGCTGATGATGCATACATCGGCGCGCAGCAATTCTAGATGCTCCTTGAGGAAGGGAACCAGATTGGGCGAGGAAACCTCTTCTTCCCCTTCGATGAGGAATTTAACGTTGACCGGGGCATGACCGGCCGTTTGCAGATAAGACTCCAGCGCCTTGACGTGGATGAACAACTGCCCTTTGTCGTCGGTCGCGCCGCGGGCGTAGATTTTGCCATCTTTTTCTATCGGATCGAAGGGTGGCGTATGCCAGCCATCGGCCATTTCCGCCGGAACGACGTCGTAATGGCCGTAGACCAAAACAGTCGGCTTGCCTGGCCCGGCGCCCAACCATTCGCCATAGGCAACGGGATAACCGGCGGTGGGCATCACCTGGGCATTGTCTAGCCCCAGGCGGCGCATGTGGTCTACCAGCCATTCGGCGGCGTGTTGCATGTCGGGGGCGTGGGTTGGGTCGGTGCTGACGCTTGGGATACGCAGCAAATCGTGTAACTCTTGACGAAATCTTTCGGCATTGGCGCGGGAATATTGGCGCGCCGAATTACTCGTATAGTTCATTGGCAGTTTTCTCCAACTTTTATCAGACGCATTCTATGTAAGAGAATCTATTTGAATGCGCAACTATAAAACAATGAGATGTTTTGTGGAAAGGGAAAATACACTAAACCCACTGAACAATCACGATTTTAACAAGGTAGAATGATTAGTCAAAGAAAATACAGAGTATCAATAAACGGGGAGGAGAGTGGGTTCGGCCGTTGCCAGCCACCCAACAGCTAATCCGGCGGCTCTTTCCAGACCGGGTACGTCTGCCAATCATAGCGAATGCTCAACATCCGAATGATGAAGAAAAGCACAATAGCGCCCCAGGCCGCATACAGGCGATAGATGTCCAGTACATGGTAGGCAATAAGGAATAGAATGCACACCAGAATCAAAGCCGACACCAGATATTGGCCTGGTTTCAGGATAGTCGGCGTATCGCCCACCAGCATATCACGCAGTAAGCCGCCGCCTGTGCCATTCACCACGCCCACTAACACCACGCCGGGCAGCGGAATGCCCGCGTTCAAAGAAAGCTGCATCCCAATCACGGCAAAAGCGGGGATGCCGATAGCGTCTATGATATTTATAATCCGATCCACAAACGCCATTTGGGCAATGCGCTGGCGAAAGAAACTAACCAGGATGGTAGCCGACAAAATAAGCGGGATGTAAGTGGGGTTGGTCAATACCGGGGGCGCGGTGTGCAAAAAGAGACCATCGCGCAGCAAACTGCCCCCCGTGGAAGAAACCAGGGCAATAACAAAAACGCCGGTAATATCGTACCGCTTGTGCATCCCCACGACAGCGCCGCTCAGCGCCCACAAAAAGATCGCCAGGTAGTCGAAGCTGATGGGAACCTGAAATTCGTCAAGAGGTGGCATCGTTTCAAAAAGAGTAACAGGTAAAACCGCATACCCCAAAAAAGCGCCAGCCAAAGCGCGTCGGCCGGAACGACTTGTTTGGTTTAGGGCATCTTACCTTCAGGTCAGGACACTGTCGCGGCATCCTAAACGGAGATAACGGGAATGATTTTGCTGATTAAGGGCGAACAAAAAGCTGTGACCAGGCGCATTCTAACAATTGGCTTGAAAGGCGTCAACAAATTTGGGCCTCAAACGATTTTTATGCTTGTTATTGGCAAAGTCGCAAAGTGGCAAGGAGGCAAATTACTTTGCAACTCTGCCGCTCTGCAACAATTGGCGAAAATCACACACTATACTCAATCTATGTGTACCCGATAGGATTTTGAGCATTGAGAAAGCTCATGGCAGGCGCCAAGATGCATGTGGCAATTCGAACCACATGACCAGCTAAATTTCGTCCTCGCGGACGTTGTACATTAAAAACTGTTGCTAACACGCTGAAACCGTTTCTGTTAAATGGATAACTCTGCCCATCGCGCGACGAACATCGTCTGACCATTGTTTCATTTGGTTGCTTTTACGTAAAGGTATCAAATGAATGCGCCGCTTACGCCACAAACGGTCTTCCAGTTCCGTATCGTTGTAAGCTTTATCGCCCCCGTTGAAAAACGTTTCAATGACCAGAGAAATCGTTATGGCTTCACTATCTGTCATTGTGGGTTTGGGGCACGTTTGCGTAGTGGCGTCGGCTGTGTTGGGTGGCACCATATAACCAATCAGCTCTCGGCTGTTGGGTTGACTTTGAGGATAGGCTGCCAGTTACAGGGGGTTCGGCGTTAGCCACGCCATCCAATGGCATCGATTGCCTCCGCAATTTCATCTAAGATAGCAGGATCGTCAATCGTCGCCGGCATCTTAAACGCTTCGTGGTCGGCAATCTTCTTCATTGTGCCGCGCAGCACCTTGCCCGACCGCGTCTTCGGCAGCCGTTCCACCACCGTCGCTACCTTAAACGAGGCCACCGGGCCAATCTGATCGCGCACCATCTGCACCACTTCCCGAATAATTTCCGTTTCATTTCGCTGGATGCCTGTCTTCAGCACCAAAAAACCAACAGGTACTTGCCCCTTCAACTGGTCATTAGCCCCAATCACGGCGCACTCCGCTACGTCAGGATGCCCGGCAATGACGCCCTCAATCGCCCCGGTTGAAAGGCGGTGTCCGGCTACGTTGATGATATCGTCCGTGCGGCTCATAATAAATATATAGCCATCCTCATCCTTGTAACCGGCGTCAGACGTTAAGTAATATCCCTTATAGGCGTAAAGATAAGAATGCTGGTACCCGTCGTCGTTGCGCCATAGTGTCGGCAGCGTGCCAGGCGGCAGAGGTAGTTTCACCACGATATCTCCAATCTTATTGGACGGCAGTTCAGATCCGTCCAGATCCAGCACGCGCACGTCAAAACCGGGCATAGGCTTACTGGCCGATCCCGGTTTTACCGGTAAGCGCGTCAACCCTAGCGGATTGGCAACAATGGGCCAGCCCGTTTCCGTTTGCCACCAATGATCTACTACCGGCACGCCCAGAATATTCTCCGCCCACAACAGAGTGTCCGGATCGCACCGTTCGCCTGCCAGAAATAATGCCTGCAAGCTAGATATATCATGCTGCTTTAAGTAAGCCGCATTGGAATCCTCGCGCTTGATGGCGCGAAAAGCGGTAGGCGCGGTGAAGAGTACGTTGACCTTATGTTGGGCCACTACTCGCCAAAACGCGCCCGGATCAGGCGTGCCCACCGGTTTGCCCTCGTACAAAATTGTAGTGCAGCCGTGCAGCAGCGGCCCATACACAATATAGGAATGGCCGACTACCCAGCCTACGTCGGAAGCGGCCCAGTAGACGTCGCCCGGTTTGACATTGTAAATGTTTTCCATACTCCATTTGAGGGCGACTGCATGACCGCCATTGTCGCGCACCACGCCTTTGGGAATGCCGGTTGTGCCGGAGGTATATAAAATGTAGAGTGGGTCAGTGGCGGCTACGGGCACACAAGCGGCAGGTTCAGCTCCCGCTACGTACTCTTGCCAATCGTGATCGCGGCCGGTAATCAATTCAGCTGTTAGCTGGGGCCGTTGCAAAATGAGGCAGTGTTTTGGCTCAAAGGCTACCATCTCAATTGCTTTGTCCAGTAATGGTTTGTAGGGGATTATGCGGTTTGGCTCAAGGCCGCAGGAAGCGGACAGCACGACTTTGGGTTTGGCGTCGTTGATGCGCGCTGCCAGTTCGTTGGCGGCAAACCCCCCAAAAACGACCGAATGAATAGCGCCAATGCGGGCGCAGGCCAGCATTGCCATGACGGCTTCGGGAACCATGGGCATGTAGATGATGACGCGGTCGCCTTTTGCCACGCCCAGTTGGTGTAGGGCGCCGGCTAATTGCGCCACTTCGTCGCGCAGTTGGGCATAGGTAAAGGTTTGCACGGTGTTCGTCATGGGGCTGTCGAAGATGAGGGCAAATTGGTCGGAAAGGCCGTTTTCCACGTGACGATCCAACGCATTATAGCAACTGTTCAACATGCCGCCGGCAAACCAGCGGTAAAAGGGAGGATTGCTATCGTCTAGTACCTGCTCCCACGGTTTGTCCCACTTGATTGCCGCCGCCGCCTCGGCCCAAAATCCCTGTGGATCACTTTGCCATTTTGTATAAGCTGCTTCGTAACTCATAGAACGTCTCCTCATAATGGTTTAGGGTGAATTCCTGTTATTCGCTGCCTGCACAATCCCGGCAACTTAAGACATGATTGAACTTGAGAATTATAGAGCAACGGCGTCTATGCATCATAGAGTTTGATGATTTTTGTCTTTTGTCATAATGAGATTATCATTTATTGACCTAAGGATCTGCATATGAATAAAGATTTAATCCCTATTAAACAAGAAACTGTCCAGTTCTACGATGATCAAGTTCCTACTGTGACTATCAACGACACTGTTTATGTACCGCTCAGACCAATCTGTGATCAGTTAGGACTAGACTGGTCGTCACAGGTCAAACGATTGAAGCGAGACCTCATTCTTAATGAGGTTAGCATGTCTGTGGTCATTACGACCACAGACATAAGTGCGGACAACCGCCGACCCCATACAAGTGAAATGACGGCGATTCCACTGGACTATTTGAATGGTTTTTTGTTTGGCATCAACGCCGTTCGTGTCAAAGACGAAATTCGGGATAAGGTACTCATGTATCAGCGAGAATGTTATCGGGTGTTGTCTCGCTATTTCTTGCAGCAGGAACCAACCTCGCCAACTCTCCTGGCGGTACGTAATCTTGGCATGGCTATTACCCAACTGGCGGAGGAACAAATTGCTTTTGATCGCCAGTTGAAACAGCAAGGCGAACTGGTACGCGAAACGACTATTATTGTCTCCGCCCATGACCAGCGTATTGAAGAACTGGAAGGCGCCATTGCTTCAGACGTGGCGGTCGTTACCTCCGATGAGGCGATGCAGATTAGCCAGGCCGTGAAGGCCGTGGCCATCGCCGAAGGTAAACGGAACGGTCGCAACGAGTTCGGCGCGACCTATGGCGAATTATATAGAAAATTTGGCGTGACCAGTTATAAACAAGTACCACGAACGAAGTTTAAGGATGTTATGAAGTGGCTGAGTGAGTGGTTTGTCTCTGTATCCGATGATGATTGGCCCTTCTAAGGGCTGTACACCTTTTTCCCATCTTCCCCCTTCCCTACTTCAATTTCCTTTCAGATATTTATAGGAAACGGCCGTTTCCTTTTCCTTGCCTCAAATTGCCCCCCTCGCGTTGTGCTGGCAAATTATAAGGCCAGAGGCCTTTTAGTCAGCGGAGCATATCCCCCCTCCCCCATTTCACTGCTGATTTTAAAAATAGTGTACAGAGGTGTACATGTATCCAGATGTGGCCTTGTGTATATATAAGTGTACATAGGTGTACATATACACACCGCCCTCCATCCATCAATTATTTATTGCCGCCGCGAAAATATGCTGGGCCTGGATTTTGTGAAAATGCGGGCGTTGGCCAAAACGTCGTTGCCGCATAATAATGCCTGTATTTTGGTCATCCTGAAATAATCCATTGATATTTGGAATTGGGGTTTGGCTGATTGCCGCAAAATTCGGGCAGCAAAGCCCTTTTGGGTTGTTATGTGTGAATTTAATCGGTGCTTGTGGCGCGTAATTCGTCAAAGCCAAAATTTCAGAAGACCGATTTATGGGCACGTTCTGCCGATGCTAGCCCCATGGATCCCCCCTACCCTATCCCAGGTCGTTTCAAAAATTTGTCAATATCAGATAATGTTTACATATGTGTACATTGGTGTGCAAATGTGTTCTTATGTATGTGTGACCGTACTATTGCGTACCTCTACGGATTATTGTACACTACTGTCCACATGCTCGGGTTGTGTTTTTCGATGAGTCATTGAATTCCTGGGTGAGTAGGGTAGGGGATAAAGGTGGTCGTTGACCAACCGCCCTGAACAAACCACGACGAAATTTAGGAGATATTATGACGCGTATCATGGCAATTGTTAGCCAAAAGGGTGGAGTGGGCAAAACATCACTGGTGCAAAATCTGGGCGCCGAACTGGCGGCTCAGGGGCAGTTGACATTATTAGTAGATCTAGATCCACAAAGCAACTTAACGACGGGCTGGGGACTCGATCCGTATGAAGAGCGGTTGACCATTTATGACGCCATGACAGATGCGCAGCAGTCTACAAAAACTGTGCTGGAATTACGCCCTAATCTTTATCTCATGCCGGCCAACCTGGATTTGGCCGGCGCTGAATTGGCTTTTATCAATGCGATTGACCGTAATACCAAGCTGCGCAAAGCACTAGCCCCGATTGCCCATCATTTTGATGTCATTTTGATTGACGGCCCGCCCAGCCTGGGCTTCTTTACGGTAAATGCTCTGGCAGCCGCCACGGAAATCCTGATTCCCTTGCAAGTGCATCCGTATGCTTACAAGGCGCTAGACCAGTTAATGGGCATCGTCGAGCAGGTAGTTGAAATCAACCCATCCCTGAGTTTAAGCGGTATCGTGATGACGATGTATGATCAGCGGAATTCATTGACATCCGCTATAGAAGATGCAGCTCGTCAGCGTTTTCCCGATCTGGTATTTGACACGGTGATTCCAATCAATGTCCGTATCGCTGAAGCTACCTTAGATGGGATTAGTGTAGGCGAATATGAGCCATCATGCAGTGGCGCCAGGGCCTATAAGGCGTTGGCCGTGGAGGTAATTTCTAATGGCGCGTCGTAAGCAAGATTTGGCCGGCAAAATCTCTGGTCCGGGCGATGCTCGTCCTGGTTGGCGTGATACGATCACTGGCGGATTGCAGCCTGAACAACCGGCTGTACGTCGTCCGGGGTTTATAGAGATGGAAGCGGAACCGGAACCGGCCAATAAACTCAAACGCAAAACGTATCTGCTGTATGCTGGAATGGTGGAAGAGATTGAGTCTTTAGCGGTGCAGGAGCGGGTAGGCATCAACGAGTTGGTTCGCTATTTACTCGGCTCTGCCCTGGATCAGGTGTATCAAGGTCAACTTATCATACCGACTCAGCCTGGGCGGCGTCAAATCACCCCTTAGGTATGTGCCTGTGTGCTGAAGTGTACAGATGTATACCTTTGAGGTTTTGGACTGGCAACAAATTCAGCACAGTTGGCTCATAAAGCGCCAAGTCATGAAAGCCAACTTTCTCGCAGCTATAAGGCCATTGCATTGAACTACTTCTTCCTAATAATAAAGGCCGTTTTTGTGTGTCACCGTATGCCAGACAGCGAAATAGGTGGGGCAGCTCTCGGAAAAGTAGTTTGGAGAAGATTTATTTCGTATAGTGCACTAATTTAAACAAAGTCACAGCCAAAAGCGATCATTGTGTAAAGACAAATCGGTCGCCTAGATCGTTGAGTTGCTTCAACTGCCGGGAGCCATGACAGGCATGATTTTGGCCGGTGAAGGAATTTTGGCTAAAGTCTACCAGTAGGCGCAGGATCTTTTTAGAGAAACCGGTCCGATTCTTTACACAACCTTTAAGAACGCTTGCCATTTTCTTTAAACAGAGGGCGTATACTTCTTCCATGAAAAAATCAGCCCTCACCATTTTTGTCACTGCGGCCGTAACGGCCGTTCTCCTCTTCATCCTCTTTATCTTCCTCATGCCAACCCTTGGCCCGCGCTTCATATACCCCCTGATGGCCGGAAATATGCATGAAAATATGCCAGCGGCTTTGCCAGCCGGCATGGCTGCCCATATGATGAACAGCGCCGCGCCGGCTGAACTGGACACCGCTGCCGAGCGCCTCACCGACAATGGCCTGTTCAACGTCTCCTACAGCAGCGACCTCGACCCCATCGCCCTCAACCAGATGCACAGTTGGACGCTGCTGGTGACCACGCCCGACGGACAGCCGGTGGCAGACGCCGTCATCCTGGTAGACGGCGGTATGCCCCAACACGGTCACGGCCTGCCTACGCAGCCGCAAGTGACGGAGTATTTGGGAAACGGCCGTTATCGCGTCGAAGGATTGCGTTTTCAAATGGGAGGCTGGTGGGAAGTCAAGTTCGACATCACCGCCGCTGAACAAAACGACGCCATCACCTTCAACCTGGCGCTGACAGGATAAATTGGGTTCCTTGGAAATTCCGGTAGGTGAAGCGTGATGCGTGAAGAGAGAACTCACGCATCACGCTTCACGCCAACCCCATGAAATCTCAAAGACCCCATAAATTATTTTGGAATAACCCACAAGGAAAAACATATGAAACAATTGCTCCGTTTATTCGCTTTTCTGCTGCTGGCGCTGCCGCTGTTAGCCGCCTGTGCCGGTGACCAACCGCAACCCGTCAGCAACCCGGATGGGCCGGTGGTACAGGTTTACCACCCACCCACCTGAGGCTGCTGTGGCGATTGGATAGCGTACATGTTGGAAAATGGCTTTAATGTAGAAGAAATTCCGGTGCAAGACGCCAACACCATTAAAGAACAACACCAGGTTCCAACGACACTCTATTCCTGCCACACCGCCATCGTCGATGGCTACGTGATAGAAGGACATGTTCCCGCCGCTGAAATTAACCGCTTACTGGCTGAACGACCCGATGTGGCTGGCCTGGCTGTGCCCGGAATGCCGATTGGTTCACCCGGCATGGAAGTTCCCGGCGGTGAAGTGCAGCCGTATGATGTGTTCACCTTCGACCAAAACGGCAATACCGAGGTATATGCCAGTTATGGACAATAAACAATCGTCGTAAGAACAACATACCCTTTTCTAGATTGGACCAATCTTGGAGATTGGTCCAATCTTTGCCACGCCAGACCTGGTAACTACCGGTAAACCCTAATGCTCCGATCCAAATTAACACTTATTCTGCTTGCCATCCTTATCGTGATGGGTATAGGCGCGGCGCTCTACGCTTTTTGGCCGCGTGCTGACCGCTGGACAGAGGCCGAAACTGCCACGCTGCGCACCTTGTGGATCGGCAGCCTACCGCCGCTGCCCCCCGATCCCTCCAACCAATTCGCCGACGATCCGGCTGCCGCCGCTCTGGGCGAAAGCCTGTTTTTTGATGTGCGTTTCAGCAGCAACGGGCAGGTCTCCTGCGGCGAGTGTCACCTGCCGCAGTTGGGTTTTCAGGATGGGCTGCCGCTGGCGCAGGGAGTGGGTACAGCCAACCGGCGCACCATGCCCCTCGCCGGTACCGCCTACAGCCCGTGGTTGTTTTGGGACGGCCGGAAAGACAGCCTGTGGGCGCAGGCACTGGGTCCGCTGGAAAATCCGGTGGAACATGGCGGCACGCGGGCGCAATACGCCCACCTCATCGCCGCCCATTACCGCGCCGAATACGAAGCGCTGTTTGGCCCGCTGCCCGATCTAAGCGGACTGCCCACCACTGCCGGACCGGTGGACGAACCGTCTGCCCGCGCCACCTGGGAAGCGCTGTCCTCCGCCGACCGGGAGACCATCACCCGCATCTTTGTCAACGTGGGCAAAGCCATTGCCGCCTACGAGCGCACGTTGATGCCCACCCCCACTCGCTTTGACGACTATGTGGCGGCGGTGTTGGCCGGAGATACCCAGTCGATGAACGCTGCCTTCACGGATGACGAAGCGGCTGGACTGCGCCTGTTCATGGGCGAGGCCAACTGCATCCGCTGCCACAACGGTCCCTTCCTGACCGACAATGATTTTCACAACACGGCCGTTCCTGCCATCCCCAATCTGCCGGAAGACACAGGCCGCGCCGCCGGCGCCATGCAGGTGTTGGCCGACGAGTTCAACTGCCTCAGCCCCTACAGCGACGCCGCGCCGGAACAGTGCGCCGAACTGCGCTTTATGCTCAGTGAAGGGGAGCAGTTGATGCGCGCCTACAAGCCGCCCAGTCTGCGCGGCGCAGCCCAACGGCCGCCCTATATGCACGCCGGTCAGTTTGCCACCCTGGAAGAAACGCTGGCGCACTACAACACCGCCCCGGCCGCCCCCGCCGGTCACAGCGAATTGGAACCCCTCAACCTATCCTCCATCGAATTGGAGCAACTGCTGGCCTTTTTGCGGACGTTGAACGATAGATAGAGTGTAGAGTGTAGAGACAGGTATAATTGCAAACTCTAGCTCTGTACTCTATCTCTACACTCTATCTCTACACGCTATCTTCCGAGGGACGATGCCCGCAAAAATATTGATTGTTGACGATGAACAAAGCATTCTCAATCTGGTGACGGCCTATTTGCGACCAGAGGGGTATGAGGTGGAAACGGCCGTTAACGGCCGTTCTGCCCTCCCACTCTTCCGCAGCTTCCAGCCCGATCTGGTGGTACTCGACATCATGCTGCCCGGCATGGATGGGCTGGAACTGCTGGCCCAACTGCGCCGCGAATCCGATGTGTACGTTATCCTGCTCACCGCTAAAAACGAAGAGACCGATAAGCTGGTGGGGCTGGCTGTCGGTGCGGATGATTACCTGACCAAGCCATTCAGCCCGCGCGAATTGGTGGCCCGCATCAAGGCCGCCCTGCGCCGTATGCAAAGCGGCGGCGGCGTCCCGGAAAGCCAGGTAATGCAGTTTGCACACCTGCGCCTGGATATTGCCGCCCGCCGCGTCTGGGCCGATGGGCAAGAAGTTGAGCTGACCGGCACCGAATTCGACCTGCTCAAAGTCTTGGCCGAACATCGCGGTCTGGTCATCAGCCGGGAACAGCTTTTGGAAAAAGTATGGGGGCAAAATTTCTTCGGCGAAATCCGGGTGGTAGACGTTCACCTGGGGCACGTGCGCCAAAAGCTAGGGCCGCATCATGCCATCGTTACGGTGCGCGGCGTCGGATACCGCTTTGAGCCGTAACCCGAAGGCCGTAATCCGAAGGCTGAGCCTGCCGAAGGCTGAGCCTGTCGAAGCCCGTCTTGCCCTCGACAAGCTCGGGCAACCGACAAGCTCGGGCAACGATTGATAGGTTACAGCGAAGGCCGGACCACATCTAACATGATCAAGCAATTACGTCATCGTTTGGGTTGGAAATTGTTTCTCTCGTATCTGGCAGTAGTGCTGCTGGGAGCGGCTGTGTTGATAGCGGCGATGGAGTTTACGCTGCCGCGCGCCTTCACGCGCCACCTGGAAGCGATGGAGATGGCCCTTTTGTCCAGCGGCAACCATGAGATGATGGGCGATGGGCATCTGGCAGACGATTTGGTGATTAACTTCAGAACGGCCGTTACCGAAGCCACCCTTATCGCCCTGACCGCCGCCAGTCTCGTCGCCCTGGCCTTCAGCGCCCTGATGAGCCGCCGCATTGTGCGCCCCGTGCACCAGATTATGGAAGCCAGCCGCGACATCGCCCAGGGAGATTACAGCCGTACAGTGCCGCTGCCCGACCGTCCCCTGACCGACCTGGACGAGATGGGGCAGTTGGCCCACAGCTTCAACCAGATGGCCGGGCAGTTGGCCGAGTCCGACGCCCTGCGCCGCCAACTCATCGGCGACGTCAGCCACGAGTTGAGCACGCCGCTGACCATCATCAAAGGCTCCATGGAAGGGCTGATTGACGGGGTACTGCCCCCGGACGCCGCCACCTTCCAGCAAATTCAGCAAGAAGCCGCCCGTTTGCAGCGGTTGGTGGCCGATTTGCAAGAACTGAGCCGGGTGGAAGCAGGCAGCTACGATTTGCATCGCCGTCCGTTGGACCTGGGCGCCCTGATCACCGACGTAAGCGCCGGTTTGCGCCGCCAGTTTGACGACAAAGGGGTGCGCCTGGGCGTGCAGCTCCCGCCCGGCTTGCTCATGGTCGAGGCGGACAGCGACCGGATTGCTCAGGTATTGATTAACCTGATCGGCAATGCGCTGCAATATACGCCGGCGCTGGGAGAAGTGGTGGTAACGGCCGTTCGCCAACAGCCCACCGTCTGCATCACCATCGCCGACACGGGGGAAGGCATCCCCGCCGAACATCTGCCTCATCTGTTCACCCGCTTCTACCGCGTAGACAAATCGCGGGCGCGGGCCAGCGGCGGCAGCGGCATCGGGCTGACGATTGCCCGCCATCTGGTAGAAGCGCATGGGGGACATATTTGGACAGAAAGTGACGGGGTGGGGCAGGGCAGCCGGTTCACCTTTACGCTGCCCATCAGGTGAGGGTGCGCTTTACCTTCTCCACCGTGATAAGCTGTCCTTCTGGACCGCAGACCTGGCGTTCTTGAATGCGTGAGGGATCGAGAAACTGCGTAAACCAGGCCTGCCAGCGAATGACGGCCCCCTCGTCTACGCTGTAATAAATCCAACGGCCGTCTACCCGATCTCGCCGCGAGTGTACCAGCCCCGTTTTTTCCAGAGTGCGTAAATGGTGAGAGAGCAGGTTGGGGGCTAATCCCAGGGTCTCTTGCAGTTCGCAGTTGCAGGAGTCGCCGCCCATCAGTTCGGCGAAAATGCGCAGGCGGTTGGGATCGGATAAGGCTTTGAGAACGGCCGTTAATTCAGCAATTTCTGTTTCGTTTTCAGGTAACATGCGCATCACTCCATCTCGTCTTTCGGGCTAATAATTCAATTGCAGTTGAAGCATAGGGGAGGTGCAAATGTTTGTCAAGAAACGACCGTTACCCCACCAAAATTTTAACGCCAGCAGCAATTCCAATCATGGCAGGTGTGGGATAGCGTGATCAAGTGTTACCGCAGCGGATGGCATCTTCTCCGCGCCGTTTCGCCTTTTTCGCTGAGTGTGACAATCACATTCATCACGCAAACATGTGATGACGGTGACAATCTCAATGCTTATTGAATTAGTATCAGCAAAATGAAAAGAATATAGATTGAACTATAGTAGTTTGAACTATACTACACGAATTTTAGAGGCGTTTCGTTGAGATGCTACAACAATATGACACAATTGATCTATAAAATTGCTTGACAATCCACTTTACGATCTAGTATATTTGTGGATATAATAGTTTCAACTATACAAAGCGCATTTTTTGTTTGATACGTTGAGATTATACAACAAAACTTAGAGATAATGAGCGAGAAGGGTGAATAGTATAGTCAGAACTAGCCTAGTTTGAACTATACTAATGGAGTTAATCGGTGTTTCGGACAGCTTTTGTAGGACGTAGCAGAGAATTAGAAACCCTGGACAGGTTGTGGGCCTCAGAACGGGCGGCGCTTCTGATTCTGTACGGTCGGCGGCGCGTGGGCAAGACCCGGCTGCTGGCGCAATGGTTAGAGGCCCATGCCGAGGATGGCTTCTATTGGGTGGCGGAACCGGCGTCTCCTTTGTCACAGTTGCGTTCCTTTTCGCAGGCATTGATGTCCTTCATGGATCCGGAGGTGGAGATTCCGCCTGACTTTACCTTTGCATCCTGGGAATTGGCTTTTCGTCAGGTGTCCACATTTGCTCAAAACAGGCGGGTAGCTGTCTTTATTGATGAGATTACCTATCTGATTGATTCAGACGCCAAGTTTGTGGGTTTACTGCAAAAGGTGTGGGATCGTTGGTTGAGCGATGCCAACATTATGCTGGCTATGGCCGGCTCGCAGATGGGCATGATGCGTAAGCATTTACTAGATTATGATGCGCCGCTTTATGGCCGAGCTACGGCAACTGTGGAACTACCGGCGCTGCCTTATGGCACCATGGGGGAATATTTCCCCGATTATTCGGCGGAAGAGCGTGTGTCTGTCTTTGCCATGTGGGGCGGTGTGCCCGCTTATTGGGAACGGCTGGAACCAACCCAGGCCGTCATGGAGAACTTGCGCCAGATTATTTTGCCGGGAAATGCCTGGATGGTGGATGAATCTCGTATTCTTTTGCAGGATTTCATCACCGATTTGCACCATTACGTAGGCGTCATGCGCGCCATTGCCGATGGGCAGCAGGCAATGAGCTACATTTCCAAGCGCACGGGCTTACCCAGCAGCAAGGTCAGTTTTTATCTTAGCGTTTTACGCGACACTGGGTTTGTGGCTCGTGAAATTCCCGTTACCCAGTTAGGTACTGATTCTCGCCGCGGCCGTTATCGAGTGACGGATCCTTATTTGCGTTTTTTCTACAGGTATATCTCTGCTTACCAATCTAAGCTGGCCTTAGGACAGTATGGCCCCGCGTTGGATTTAATAGAAGAGAGTTTACCTGCTTTTATTGAAGCCAATACCTGGCAGGAGTTGTGCCGGGAGTGGCTGTTGAGAGCCAGCGCCAATGGCCTGATCCCCGTCCCGATTGAAGAAGTGGGCGGTGAATGGACAAACAATTTTGATATTGATGTAGCCGGTATCAGCGAGACGGAAAAGAGCATGGTTTTGGGTGATTGTTTTTGGCGAGATGCCCCCATGGGTCCTGACGTAATTTCCGAACTGGTGCAGAACATTAACGTAATTTTGCCGAAAGATGATGAGGTATGGCAGGTTTATGTGACTATGTTTGCCTCATCGGGTTGGACGGATGAGGCTCAAGAGCAGGCGCGTAATATTGTCCTGGCTGGCTCTAATCGTGGTCGCCGGCGCTGGCGTTCGTTTGGCATTCGTTTGTTGGATTTACCGGCTGTTGATGCTGATTTGACTCAGTGGTCGATTTAACAAATCGGTTGATTCAAACGGCGGCTAACTTTAAATAGAGAAAGGAGGCGTCCATTAAGCTGAAGAACCATTTGTCGTAATGCGGGATCGGGCAAAAAAGAAGACCCTTGTGATTTATGTGGAACATGGACACAAGGGCCTGGTTAAATAAATAGGTTGGCTGACCAACCGGATCGCCTATAGCTTACCACGCGGGAGATCTTGACGTCAAGCCGGTCGCCAGGATAGTTTTCCCTAATCCCAACTATTAAATTGTCGTTTAAAAGCAAAAAAGGCCAGTGTTTGCAGCACTTAGCCTTTCTTGGTTGCTGGAAAAGTTACGGTTCTCTGATAGGTTGCAACTATCAGTTTTTGGCCTCTGCCCTGGGGTAGGGGGTTTTTTGTCCCTGTAACTTTACCTTATTTAGTCTTAAGGAGAATAGCACAGGCAGATCCCCGTGTCAATCGATCATACGTTCAAGACGTATGGCTGTTTCATGCTGCCTGTGTCCAAGATGTCTTCTCAATCCGTGTCTTCCGCCGCCTTGTTGGACGCCAATAAGCGGCTTCTTCAATTGAGAGCCAGCCAACAGGCTGATTGTCCAGCATCAAAACGAGATTTGTTGTTGTCTCATGCTGATGAACGGCCGTGGGACAGGGCCGGTGGGCAAGCAGATTCTTGCCAGCATGAGGTTTCCCGTTCGTTGTTTGAACCTGCTGCTTTGCTGCCGTCGCATTTGGGGTGGGGGAGTGCACCGCTCTCCGCTGCCCTGCGCAGGGCACAGGCTCGCCCGGACGCGCCAGCCGCTTTAGAAGCAGTTTCTCTACATTATAATGAATCCAATTTATTGCCTGAGCTGGGGAAACGGCCGTTTTCGCCGTCAAATCCGGAAGACGCAGTCAAGGTATACCCAGACATTGCGTTGGGCATTCTGCGCCAAGAGCAAACGGCTGCTGGTCGGCTTTGGCTGCTGCTGCGCCATCTGGATGAGGAGGGGTGCGGATTTTTTCGTGTAGCCAATATAAAGACTATCCTCACAACACCCAAAACTCCCATGCGCCTTTGTGGCTGGCGGCAGCTTAGGAATTTGTTGCGGCAAGGCGAAGGAATATTTTGGCAGCGTGATGAGGAACGGATTTGGCTGCGTTCAGCAGCTAAAGTGGCATACGCTCTGGGTGTAAACCGGCTTTCCGGTCAACCCATTGCCTTCCCAGTGAAAGTGATGCTGGCTGGAATTGGTACGTTTCGCGCTCATTTGTACGCGGCTTTCCACAGCGGTCGAATGAAGCACACGTCTGCTGGGTATCAAGCGAAGCCTATCGCGCGAGATACGCTGGCTGACATAAGCGGGGTAGGGCGGTCAAGCCAGAGAACCTATGAGACAAAGGCTGGTCTACAGGTGCAGACAAATATTGCTGTCGGCCAATACGCCTCGCAGGAGAACTATGAAAAACATGCCTGGTCGCAAGGACAGGCAGTATTTAAGCTGACGGATTATCAGGGACAACAAGGCAAGAAGGGAAAGACCTATCTGGCCTGGCAGCTGCCTAACAGTTACAAAGGGCAGTTCCAGCATCGGCCGAAAGGCCGGCAGCGGCGTATCAATCGTGAACTCAATGACCTGGTTATGAAAGGGATGCCGGGCAACGTTGAGGGCGTGGCTGCGTCGCAAAAGCTGGAGAAACGCTACTACCCGAATGGCAAGCTGGCTGCTAAGACCCACGGACGTAACCCTCAATGTGAGCTTTATTGGCAGCGCTATGGGGCAGGAAACGGCCGTTTTTCGTTGTGGCAGCAATGGATCCGATGATTTTTTTTGTGGTTGTTCCTGGAAAGGACTTGGACTCATTACAGGGATTAATAAATTATCACTGCGCTTGGTGGTTATGCGAAGCAATGGCCGCTCCATTTTTTCTACCCGTTTTGATCATTATTTCGTGCTATACGCTGTCGTTTTAACTTTTAGCGTCTTCTTCCCCAACAGTATGATATTTTAGTGGGAAATGCCTGGCGCACGGCCATACAAAGCGGCCGCCTGGCTAAAACGTCTTTACAAATATTTTTAGTTAAGGAGATATACAAATGGCTTTTAATTTACGCAATCGCAGTTTTGTCAAAGAGATGGACTTCACCCCCGAGGAGCTCAAATTTCTGCTCAAGCTGTCGGCCGACCTCAAGGCCGCCAAGTATGGCGGCTATGAACAACAACGGCTCAAGGGTAAAAACATTGCCCTCATTTTTGAAAAATCCTCTACTCGCACCCGCTGCGCTTTTGAAGTGGCTGCCTACGACCAGGGCGCACACGTCACCTACCTGGGACCGTCCGGTTCCCAAATCGGCCACAAAGAATCCATGAAAGACACCGCCCGTGTGCTGGGACGGATGTACGATGGCATCGAATATCGCGGTTTTGGGCAGGAATTGGTGGAAATTCTGGCCGAATATGCGGGCGTACCAGTGTGGAACGGCCTCACCGATCAATTCCATCCCACCCAAATGATCTGCGACATCCTGACAATGATGGAACACAGTCCCAAGCACCTGAACGAGATTGCCTACTGCTACCTGGGCGACGCGCGCAACAACATGGGCAACTCGCTGATGGTCACTGGCTGTAAACTGGGCATGGATGTGCGCTTGTGCGCGCCCAAGTCCCTCTGGCCGGAAGATGAATTGGTAGCCACCTGCCGCCAAATCGCGGCCCAGACCGGCGCGCGCCTCACCCTGACCGAAAGCGTGGACGAAGGCGTCAAGGGCGTGGACTACCTCTACACCGACGTCTGGGTTTCCATGGGCGAACCCAAAGAGGTATGGGATGAGCGGATTGGGATGCTCAAGCCGTACCAGATCAACATGGAAGCGGTGAAAAAGACAGGCAATCCTGACGTGAAATTCATGCACTGTCTGCCCGCCTTCCACAACCGCGAAACCAAGGTAGGTGAAGACATCTACCAGAAGACCGGCCTGGAAAGCCTGGAAGTGACGGAAGAGGTATTTGAATCGGAAATGTCGATTGTGTTCGCTCAGGCTGAAAACCGGATGCACACGATCAAGGCCATCATGGTGGCGACGTTGGGAGATTAATCTGAACTAGTTTTTAAGGAAATCAATACCACTTGCAGGGGCGGCTCTTGTGGCCACCCCTGCAAGTGGTCATCTTTTTTGCCATGTCCCTCACGGCCATTCTGTCGCCGCTGTACCGCTGGTTGATGGGCAAAGGCTTGCAAAAAGGCTGGCTTTAATCCTGTTCATTACCGGCATTTTGAGCGTCGGTGCGGCCATTTTCTGGCTGGCGCTCGTTTTCGGTGCAAGGGTTGCCAACCTCCCTGTCATCCTATGACGGCCGGTTGGCGGAAAAAACGGCAGCCCTGGTAGAAACCTTAACAAGCGACCCGGACGTGGCTGCCGCTATCAGCAGTTTTCTTTTTTCGCTGCTGGTGAGCGTGCTGGCCGTCACGGTGCAGGTCGCCGGTAATTTTCTATTCGCGGCCGTGCTGACGGCTTTCTTGCTGCTGGAATTTGACCGGTTTATGGGGCTGGCAACGGCCGTTTCCCAAGATCGTATCGTCTTTAAAACACTGCCTTCCCTGGTGGTCACCGCCATCCGCTACATCGGCATCCGCACCCGCCTGAACCTGATCACCGGCGCCGGCGTCATTCTATTATGCCTGTTATTTGGCGTGGATTACCCGCTGTTATGGGCGCATGGGCCTTCATCATCCCCTTGGCCTTCACCGAGCCGCCGACGGTATGCGGATTCATCAATTAGAACATTTTCCGTTTGGATTTTAGTGAAGGAATACACCGATACTAATCGTGAACGGCCGTTTTCCGAGTATCGGCCAATCGTCAAGCAGCAAACGGCAGTTCTCCTATAATTGGCAGGGTGACAATAGGTACTAAAACCATTCACTGTTTCATCTTGTTCTTGCTCATTTGCCTATTCGTTGCTGGTTGTCGGGAGCCAGATAGTCAAGCTGCGCCTCGCGTGACCGAAATAGTTCAGGCCACGCCATCTGCCTCACCGGCCACGACAATTACCTCGGAGCCAACCCAAACACCAGTCCCGCCCACTTCTCCCCCAGCAATGCTCACACCCTCACCCCAAGCTGCATCCGCAGATTTGTTGTTCGACATCAGCCAAGATGCCACCCTCATTCTTTATACGGAGATGCAAGATGGCAACTGGGCGCTCAAGGCGTATCCCGACAGCCTGGCCTTTACTGAGACGGTGTTTGATACTTTTTATGGGTCAGTCGCCTGCATGGAAGATGTCCGTCAATATACCTCTTTCAACTTTGAGCCGCAGCTTTCGCCAAACGGCCGTTATCTGCTGCTGCCTGGCGTCGGTGGTTACAGTGGCCCTGGCTCTGGCGCTCCCGCAGATGCCGAAAATGTCGGGCTGTGGTTTGTTAATCTGCAAACCGAAGCCGTGCGCCAACTGCTGCCGCGCGCCAAAGCGTTTACCTGGAGTCCCTCCGGTGATCAGATTACCTATGTTGACGGGGATACGCTCTACACCCTGTCTATGGCCGAGGGCGCAAAGCCACGACCCCTTTTTAGCCATCCAGACTTGTGGGATTTGTATGCGCATTGGTCGCCTGATGGCAGCACCATCGCCACCATTACCACCGCCTTGGGGAAACGGGACGAAAACGACTATTCTGAAATAACTGATACGTATTGGCTGGTCGATGCCAACAACGGAGAGGCCACAGCAATTGCTACCCGCCCTGGCTTTGCCATTGAGCATATGGCAGAAGAAATGAGTTGGTCGCCGACTGGCCGTTATTTGATGGTACGCAATTTGGTAGTGCGGGAGGCGAATGGAGAGGAAGATATCATCACCAGCGTTGACTGGATGACCCATCATGGGTTAGGTGATGATCAAATCGCTTACAGTCACAATAGCACTGTCTATCTTCACGATCTGCGCAGCGGTGAACGCCGCGCCCTCGCACAAGTGCCGTCACATGAGTTTCACGGTCAACATTTTCGGGTGTCGCCCAATGGGGAGCACCTCGCCTACGCCGATTTGGATAACCGTTTGTGGGTCAAGGATGTGTCCAGCGGCGAGCAGCAGACCATTGGCTGGGAAGTCAGCGATTTGGGCTGGGGGTCGGGTTTGGCCTGGCGGGATGATGGGCAGCAGCTGCTCTTCACCACGCACAACAGGACTACCTTGCCTGACCAGCAAGAATTGTGGCTGTGGGACACCGTCAGTGGCGAAACACACTTGCTGGTACGTGCTGGCTCCGGCTTTTTGGGCAGCCATGCTGAGAATCCCGTCAGCTTAAGCCAGGCGTGTTGGGTCGATGAGGAGACGGTTCTTTTTGCCGCTAATGACTATCGGGAAAGCATACATTTGCTGGCGGCTCGCACCGACGGCAGCGGAGTGTGGGATGTGATGCCCGCCTACGTAGAGTTGCACATTGTGTCAACGGCTATGTGGCGGCCAATTCGCAGAGAACGACCGTTACGCTTTATGCGATCACCCCGTGAAAGAATCCAGAATTTTCTGTCATGCGTATAGGTAAAATTTAGTTAGCTAAAACATATTTGGAGGACAATAATGGAAGCGATAGGTATTAATGTAGGCTATTTACTGGTGCAGTGTGGACTGCCCCTCATATTCATTGTCATTTGGTTCTTACTGGCGTTGGCAGCGCTGCGTCAACTGCGGAAACGGCCGTTATCTGACGTGGCCCAGGCTGTTTGGGCGGCGCTCATTGTTGGCGTACCAGTGCTGGGCGCCGCCGCCTTCTTCATTGTCCAACCGGGCGAGGTTTAGAAAACCTAATTCTGGAAGAGTATGGGAAGTGTCCTATGAAACTATTCGTACAACCGGCTAAGCTGTTTATTTTGATCCTCATGCTAACGGCCGTTTTCCTGACCGCCTGTGAAATTGCCATAAGACCGGCAGAAGTGACGCAGATGCCTTTGGGCGTTCCTCTGGTATCGTCGCCCACCAACCAGGCCGGCACCGAAGTGGTGGTGAAGATTGTCACCCCGGAGCCGACCCCCACAACGGCCGTTTGCACCCCACTGCCCGCTGACATGACCCTAGATATCCAATATGAAAGCGACCTGCACGGCACGATTGAGGTGACAGGTTTACAACTCAGCGAGAAACCAACGCTGTTACTCACTGGAGAAGCGCAAGTGGACAGTTGGCAGAAGGACACGCAATATGAAATCGCGGTAGAGAAAAACGGCCGTATGTCGTATCGTTTCGATTTCAGAAGCTGGCCGTCGGTTGAAGGATATACGTTCAAAGGCCAACTCATCCATCAGCGCGGTGTGGCCTGCTTTGATTTGGAGATTCCGCAGACTGACGAAGCGGGTGAAGCAGGACGCACCATAAACGGCCGTTTAGTCGCCGCCGAGGATGAAACCCAACCAATACCCGGTGTGCTGCTGCGCTTGGAGCCAGACGGCCAACCGGTGGCGCAAACAGATGGGAACGGCCGTTTTACCATCCAAAACGCGCCCCTCACCGTTTTCAGACTTTACGCCCAACGCCTCGACTATGCCATCCCCGCTGGCACAGAAACAGCCCTTGATTTAGGCGATGTGGCGTATCCGCCCCTGCAATCGCTCATCCTGACCCCAGCCGACTATCCGCCAAAATCCATGCCCTATTGGATTGAAGAAGGTGATTTCTGGCTCGTCCACACGCCAGAAGGGCAGCTATTTGCTTTTGCCCCCGTGTCGCCTCCCTATGCTGAAGAAATTGAGGTAGAGGAGTGCCGCTACATCTGGAATAAGTCCGGGCAGCGATTCATTGATCCCTGTTCTGGCGATGAGTGGGAATTAGACGGGCGGCTTAATTTGGAACATTCGCTGGAATTGTGGAGCAAGCGTGCCCTTGACCAATATGGTATCCATGCCATCGAAGATGTGATTTCCGTCCAGTTTTCGCCGCTGGTACCAGGGCTGCTTGTGGATGAACCACCGTTGGCCATAGATGCGCAAAATGGGATCACGATCACGGCCGTTACCGCCGATTTCTCTCCTGAATCCACCACCATCGACACCTTAATCCTGGTAGATCCCCTGTGGCAAATGAATCCCACCGCTAACCCGCCCCAGCTGGCGCTCCCCAACGTCACCATGCCCGATTCGCTCATTGACGATCAGGGGCGCAGCACCGCACCCACAAGTCGAGAAGGCGAACCAGCCGTCTACGATTCGAGTACCAGCGCCTTTCGGCAGTTGATGCATAATCGGTGGAGACCCCTTGCCGCCGATGCCGATGTCGTTACCGCCACCCTGACCATTGAACTGCTCAACCTCACCCGCCAAATAAACGTGCCGCTGGCGTGGGACAGCCATCAGGTTGGGGATGTGTGGGATGTGGATGTGCCCCTGGAAATTGGCTATGCCGGAGCAAGAATCCAGCAGGTTGAATGGCTGGAAACGTCGCCCAACGGAGGGGACGATGGCTTGGCTCGCCTGCGCCTCACCGTCACCGATGCCAGCCCCGACGATATTCGTCTTTACTGTCTCTATCTGGAAACCAGCGCTCTGGACGAGCGTACCTGCCCCAACTTTGAGTTTGAGGATGAACTGACCTACACCGTTGATGTCCCGCCGGGCGAACCCGTTGCTTTGTATTTACTGGCGGCGCTGGCACTGGAACGGCCGTTTACCCTGGTTTTAGATGTGGTGTCGTCTGAATGACATCGTTTGACGGAAAAACCACAGCTAGACGAGGTGATTGGGCGATATGAACTATAAAAAAACCTGCTGTTTCTTAACCGCCATGTTATGGCTGGGGTTGCTGGCAGCGTGCACTTCAGCCGCCTCTTCTGAACAACCCACGGCCGTTTCCCTTCCCCATACTCTCGACGGCACAGAATGGTCAGTGGTTTCGTTAAACGGCCGTTCCCCACTCCCTGAAAGCCGCCTCACCCTTTTATTTAGCGGAGGCGAGGTGACGGGCTACTCTGGCTGCAACTGGTATGGCGGCGCTTACACAGCTACCGCGCAAGGCAGCCTCACCATTCCCGAAGTCGCCAGCACTGCCCGCGACTGTCCCGAGATAGAAGGCGTCCTGGCGCAAGAGACAGCCTTTCAGGAAGCGCTCTGGATGGCGGCTGGCTACCGGTTTCAAGGGGATCAATTGGCAATTCACAATGCCGCTGGAGAAACAACGCTTGTTTTTGAGCCAAAAGCACAGTTCGATATGAACCCGGTTGATTTGGTAGGCACAGCCTGGCAGTTGTCAGCTTGGGACAGCCAAGAACTGCTGCCTGACACCGAAATCACCCTCATCTTTGACGATGCCGAAACCATAAGCGGTTTTGCGGGCTGCCGACATTACAACGGCCGTTATACCGCCGCCGATGACGATATTCACTTTCCCATGTTGAGCATGGCCGAATCAAACTGCAATCAAGCAGAAACGGTTCTCATCCAGGAAGGCAACTTCACCACCGCCCTCAGCGAAGCGACGAACTACCAATTTGGCGGACGGAAAGCTATTCCTGTATACGGATCCGGGCGATATTTTACAATTTGAACCGCTGGAGGAAACGGCCGTTCCCACCCAAAACAACAACGCGGCTGAAGCCATACCCACCCCAGCTCCGTCCTTCCCGCTGGCAGGTGTGCATACCTCGTCAGACGTGCAGCGCCACTTTGATGAGTGGCCGTCCGACCATAAACAGCGCCTCGCCGATGACATGGTGGTCGTGTTTACCTATCCCCATCCCATTGCCGATTGGGTAGGGGGCGCCGTTATTTACCATGTGCCTTCGGTGTCGGCTGTTATCTTGGATTTTAACGGCAGTTTTCCGGCTCTCTGGGCAGTGGTAGGGGCCAGCATCTCGTTCTATCATCCTGGGCTGTCCGAAGCAGAAACGAGTAGAGTGGCAGGGGAAACATGAGGATGACAAAGCATTGGTTCCGGTGGACCAGCGAGGCATAGATTTTTACGGGGACGTGATAACGGCCGTCCAACCGGCTCTTTGGGTGTGGGAATTGTCCACCTTTGTCCATGAGCATAAGCGGGGGTAAAACGGCCGTCGGCGGTTGGTGGCAAGCAGCCAGGCGGGGCCGTATGGGCGTTTCAGGTGGGAAAAGAGGAGTGTGGAGAACGGCTGTTTAATACGAGTGAATGGATCAAGAAAGCGATGGGGCTGAAAACGGCCGTTTTCAGCCCTCCTGTTCTCGTTATGGCCCTTGTTGACCCGAAGATTAGGGAACGGAATTGGGTGGTTTCCTGACCTTCATGAATCCGGAATCGGAATTCGTTAATACCCTCGTTGCATCTAGCCAAAAGCGTGTTGGGAAGAAACTAAACCCATCCTACGAGATACGCAAAGTAAGATTCTTTTTGAGCCAATGCGTGGGCATTTCTAATTGTCGTTGTCCGTCAGACGGTGTAATCACCCAGTATGCTGATTAAACCTGGCGTGCATATACATCTGGGGTGGTGTCTTGGGTACACCATGCGGCGTCAGGAATAATGGGAGTCAGGGAATTCATGACGACTGATAGAAATAGTTCGTTATCTGTGGTCTGGTCATTGAGGGCAGCGTGGGTTGGTGACGCTGGCGCGTCCCCGAAGAGGGCGAGCATAGGCTTCTATCTGACCGGTATCCTTACCATTGTCTTAACAAGCAAACTGGTTATAATCTTAATCTCAATTAAGCTAATACAAATTCACTTAAAGACAGATGGTCAACGGAGGTCTGGGTGACGGAAAAGCTGACTTTCATCGGGCGCACATTTGAACTCAACCTGCTAGACCGCCAATATGCAGAACCCTTGGGCGCGCTTTGCGTCGTTTACGGCCGGCGGC
>JAWOGU010000715.1:0-3389 GCA_046496595.1 Chloroflexota bacterium | reverse complement strand
CTAAGATCAAGGATGATTTGCTCCATTTCGGCCGCAGCGGATAGGTCTGCAAACGCACCAACGGAAACAGGCACCAGCAATGTCGTCGTATCACCCCCACGCCACACGATGCGTGTCTGGACACGATCAGCAGTAACGCGATGGACAACCACTTTATCAATCAGGCAGCGCAGCAGTGCCTTCTTCTGCTCTCGGGTCAACACATCTTGGCGCCATATTTGGGTTAATTTCTGACCAATAGCCGTGAAAGCCTCTTTCAATTCAGGGGGTAAGACAATGGGGGTTACCTGTTTGTGCTGTTCTCGCGCGTAAATCTCTTCCGCCTGTTTGAGTTCACGCAAAGCCGCTTCCCAGCGCTTTTCCAGCTCGGCGGCAACCAGGCGATTATCGGGGTCGACCAGGTTGAATTGCCGTTCAGCTAAGGCCGCCTGGTAACGCAGCCGCGCCAGTTGTTGTTGGTGGGCCCGGTCGACCTGCTCGTCGGCGGTCTGCTGCGTCGCTAAAGCCCGCTCGTACAGGTCTAGTTCCAAAGGCGAAAGGGCCTGGAAAAAAGCGTCAACAACTTGGGCATCAATAGGGTCTGCGGGAACTCGTTGGCAGACGGGCACCTGGTACTGTTGACGGAGGGCGTTGCACAAGTACTGGTTGCCACCTTTGTACTGAACCAACATCTTGTGACCGCATTGCCCACAGTAAACCAGGCCGTGGAGCAAGGCGGCGCCCGGCCTGGGGATACCACGCGATTTGTTACGGTCGTATTCAGCGTAATTGTCTTTAATCATAGCCTGAATCTTCTCGTAGGTTTCCCAGCTGATGTAGGCTGGGTATTTGTCATTGACTCTAATCCGCCACTGCTCTATGGGCAGCCGTTTCTGTCTCGCCTTATCGCCTGCATCCCGAACAGTACGGGTACGGCCGTAAACGAAGGCGCCAGCACAGGCGGGATTCTTGAGAATATCAAGAATAGCAGCGACGGTCGGCTTTTTCTAGATCGCGTCGCCAAAACGGTCACGGCGTGGAATAGGCAACGACTGCTCATTGAAATGGCGCACCACTTTGCTGGCTGTTTTCAAGCGAAGAAAGGTATCAAAAACGAGTTCCAGGCGCTGCTGGACTTCCAGGTTGGGATTCTTGGCCACTTGTCCCAGGCTGTTACGCACCAAACCGACCGGTAAGTACAGGGCCAATTCGCCCCGTTGCGCCTTGTTGAGCAAGCCGGCCGTCATGCGGGCACGAATGGTATACAACTCTAACTCAGACATTTGCCCTTTGAGTCCCAAGAGCATCCGACCATCCAGGGTGGCTGGGTCGTAAAGGTTGTTGTGGTCAGCGATGAGACAGTGGCGATAGCCACAGACATCCAACAAGGGATACCAATCAGAGCAATTGCGAGCCAGGCGGGTGACATCAAAGGAGAGAATCAGCCCCACCTGTCCCAGAGTAACCTTCGTGACCAGTTCTTGGAAGCCTTCTCGATGGGCCGCCGAAGTGCCTCCTAGGCCCAAGTCGGCATCAATGACCTCCGTGTCCTCACTCGACCAGCCCAACTCCAGCGCCCGTTGTCTGAGACCATACTGTAGTCGGGTGCTTTCCTGATTGGTCAGTACCTGCTGCGGTGTCGATTGCCGGATGTAAATGATGGCTTTGCGGGCCAGATGCGTTGGCGTGATAAGTTCGGTTGTACTCATGAATAACCTCCTGCAGAATTAGACAGATTTCCGCCCTGATTTGGGCTTGCAGCTCGGCGGAGAGCTGGCCCCAGATGTCGCTTGCTTGCACAGACATAACACCTCACTTTGCTCGGCCAGAGAGATAAGCTCGGTGATGGCTTCTAAGGTCAGCTTCGTTGCCGAGGTGGGCCGAGGTGGTGCGAGGTTAGTGGCGGCAATAGGAATGCGCAAGGTCATGAATTCGCCATAACTGACAAAAACATGCTCCGCACTGACGCGGGGACGGCTGCTAATGGGCTGTAGGTCAAAACGATGGCCAAAAAGCGGATGGGTGGGGTCGGTGACCTTGATTTCCGTTAATTTTTCTTCTATCGGCTTCTTGAAGGGGGTATTAAGTTGTAGGATCGTTGAAGCTGCGCATATCACGAATATCGCTGATTTGCTGAGTGACATCTTCCAGGTTGATCAACCAATTGATTTCGTTATCCGCTTCGTAACTGAAAACCTGCACCTTTAGCCATTGCCCTTTTAGCCATTTTGTTTCAGGCCGCACCAGATAACGAAGCGTCTCAGCGGGCGCTTCTTCAGGCCAGTTTCGCCAGGCGTATTCCGGTTCCATGCGGAATGTTTCTTGAACGACGGCGAAAAAATCATACTGCGCAGCAGCAAGGGCATCATCATCCATCACTTTGTTCAGAAATCGCTGCGCTTGCGGATTCGCAAATATGATTTGGTTTTGCTGATTCACGATTAGATGACCGGTGGAGGCATGGTTAATGACATACTCAAACTTGGTGCGTTCGGCCACCAGACGGCGATAACGATTTAAGCGGGTAATGGTTTTAACCCGCAGCCGTAATTCATGCGTGTTGATGGGTTTGGTTAAAAAATCATCGGCGCCAGCTTCTATTCCGCTTAAGCGGGAAGCCGAATCACTGAGCGCTGTAATCATGATCACGGGGATGGCGGCCGTTACCGGGTTGGCCCTGAGCTGGCGGCATACTTGATAGCCGTCGACATCTGGCATCATGACATCTAGCAAGATCAGGTCTGGGGTATGGGAAACGGCCGTTTCCAGCGCCAATACCCCATCTTGAGCAAAAAGCAGCGTGTACCCTTGCGGCGCCAACAAATCCTCCAGCACTTCCAACGCGGCTGGCGTATCATCTACAATCAAAATTTTACTGGTTGTCAACATCTGTTTCTCTACAATTGATTTATATGTAGAACGATTTTGCAAATCGTTCTCTGGGCGATTGGCAAAACCGTCCTACGTTTAAGTCCACGAAGGTGGACTTTGTAACTGTGGCCGCGAATTTATTCGCCCTTAGAAAGCGGACCAGCCAAAACTGCCTCATGCAAGAAGAGCGGAGATTTCCCTCTGTTTTTCGAGCAAGTTGTCGATCATGGCTTTTAGCTTGGCCAGTGAAAATGGTTTAGGCAGATAGGCCGTGGCGCCGGCTGCCAGGCAGCGCTCACTGTCACCCGGCATGGCTAAAGCCGTCAGGGCGACAATAGGAATACCAGCGGTTTGGACGCCATTACTGCGAATACGTTTGATTGCTTCCAAGCCGTCCATATCCGGCATGTGGATATCCATAAGAACCAGGTTCGGCGTAAACTGAACGGCCTTCTCCAGGGCTTCCACGCCATTGTGAGCCACAATAAGTTCGTAATCAAGCGTAGAAAAATAATCTACCAGTCCATCCACTATCAATT
>JAWOGU010000690.1:0-7533 GCA_046496595.1 Chloroflexota bacterium | reverse complement strand
TGCCTACGTCAATGTTGACGCGCAGCCCGTCTTCGGTAATGTCGCCTTCGGGAACCGTCAGTAAATCGGCGGTGGTGACGTTGACGTCTTCCCGCTTGCGGAAAATCTGATTGGGCGTGGGCATGTATTTGTCGAATTCTTCTTTGGCGATGGCGACGAGGCCGGGATGGGCTACCCAGGTGCCGTCATGGCCGTCTTTGGCTTCCCGTTCCTTGTCGGCGCGCACTTTCGCCAGCGCTTTTTCGTTGGCTGCGGGGTCAGACTTGATAGGAATTTGGGCCGCCATGCCGCCCATGGCGTGGATGCCGCGCCGGTGGCAGGTTTTGATGGTGAGCAGGGAGTAGGAATGCATCATGTGGGTGGTCATGGTCACCTGCGCCCGGTTGGGCATGACAAAGGCGGGATAGTTGCGGAACTTGCGGATGATGCTGAAGATGTAGTCCCAGCGCCCGCAGTTGAGGCCGGCGGAATGGTCTTTCAGCTCCCACAAAATCTCGTCCATTTCAAACGTAACCATGATATTTTCGATGAGCACGGTGGCGCGGATGGAGCCGCGCGGGATGCCCAATTCATCTTGGGCCAGGTTAAACACGTCGTTCCAGAGGCGGGCTTCCAGGTGGCTTTCCAGCTTGGGCAGGTAGAAGTAAGGACCTGTGCCCCGCGCCAGCAGTTCAGCGGCATTATGGAAGAAGTAGAGGCCAAAGTCGAACAGGGAAGCGGATAGGGGCTGGCCGGCCAGGAGTACATGTTTTTCTTGCAGATGCCAGCCGCGGGGACGAACCATGAGAACGGCCGTTTTCTCTTTCAACTGGTAAAACTTGCCGCTGTGGGGGTCGGTGTAGGTAATCTGGCGGCGCACGGCGTCACGCAAATTAATCTGCCCTTCCAGAGTGGCCTGCCAGGTGGGCGAATGAGAATCCTCGAAGTCGGCCATAAAAACGTTGGCGCCGGAGTTGAGGGCGTTGATGATCATTTTGCGGTCCACCGGCCCAGTGATTTCCACGCGGCGGTCTTGCAGGTCATCGGGAATGGGGGCCACGGTCCATTCGCTGCTGCGGATGTGGGCCGTTTCCGGCAAAAAGTCGGGGAAATTCCCGGCGTCGATTTCACTCTGACCTTCCTCGCGGCGCTGGAGCAGGTCGCGGCGGCGCTGGCCGAAGGCTGTCTCCAACCTGGCGACGAAAGCCAGCGCTTCCGGGGTGAGAATTTCTGCAAAGTCGGGTGTGATGTCACCGGTTATAGTCAGGTCGCTGACAGTTATTTCTTTCTGCATATGATTCTCCTTCTTAATTTTGCGGGGATTATGTGATGAAGGGATTTTTTCTTAATCCTGAAATCCCTTCATCCCCGCCATCAATCCCTCTAGCAAAAAACCAATTTTAGTGTATAATCTCTTTTAGCGAAAATTCGCTAAACGTGAAATCAAGTATAAACAGGAAATTTCCCTTGTCAAGCCCGAAATGGTAGAATTTTGCCAACAGCGAAAATTCGCCAAGGGCGTGACTTCAAGTCATAGGCAGTGTCCTTTTAACAAAAGGGTGTGGCTTCGGCGGCGGCTCCGATGAAGGTGTTGATAGGATGAATAGTAATCGAGGGAAACGGCCGTTGTACAGTCCCAATCTTCCCCTTCCCGCATGACAAATGTCACATCCTGGCGCACTGCGTCATAAAAAGGAAAATCTCATGGGTCCCAATCTGGTAAACGTTATATTTGGCATGAAAGTGCGGCAGGCGCGCCTGGAAGAGGGATTGACGCTCTCTGAATTTGCCTCCCAGTGCGACCTTTCCCCTTCCTACGTCACAGAAATCGAGAAAGGTCGCAAATACCCCCGCGCCGACAAAATCATGAAAATCGCCGAAGCGCTGGGTAAAGAATACGACGATCTGGTCTCCATCAAACTGGCGCCCTCCCTGACCTATCTCGAGTCCACTCTTTCTTCTAATATGTTGCAGCGCTTTCCCTTTGCCGAGTTTGGCCTGGAAGCCGGCGACCTGGTCAACCTGCTCACGCGGGAGCCGGAAAAAGCCAGCGCCCTGCTCCATGCCATCCTGGACATGATCCGCCGTTTCGATGTCAGCGAAGAGGATTTTTTGCGGGCTGCCCTTCGTTCCTACCAGGAAATTAACGAAAATTATTTCCCGGACATAGAAGAAGCCGTGCTTGCCTTCCTGGCAGAATTTGGCAAAACCTATGGCATCAAGGATGATGAACCGGTCTCCCGAGAAATTTTAGAGGAACTGCTCACCCAGGAATTTGGCTATCAGTTGGACTATGAAACCATCGGTCAATTTGAGGAACTTGCCACCTTTCGCGCCGTGTTTGTGCCGGGCAAACCGCCGCGCCTGCTGGTGAATGGCAAACTATACCAGCGGCAGGTCAAATTCTTGCTGGCGCGAGAACTGGGCTACAAATATCTGAACTTACAGGAGCGCTCCCAAACGTCCACCCCCGACGAAGTGAAGTCCTTCCAGCAGTTGCTCAACGATTTTCGGGCGGCTTATTTTAGCGGCGTACTGCTCATGCCGCGCAAAGCCATTCTGGCCGATCTGAAGGAGTTTTTCGCCCTGCCCACCTGGAACCCGCAGCCGCTGGATGACATGCTGGCTAAATATGACGTAACGCCGGAAATGTTGTTCTACCGCTTCAGCGAGCTGATTCCCCAACATTTTGACATCCAAATTCACTTTCTGCGCTTCCATCAAGAAAATTCCACCTACCGCCTGATCAAGCACCTGAACATGAATCAACTGCTGGTGCCGGGCGGCATTGGTCTGCAAGAACATTATTGCCGGCGCTGGTTATCGGTGCGCCTTCTGCAAGAAATGGCAGACCGGCAGGCATTGGGCACGGAGAACAAATTCCCACCCCCCGATGTACATATTTCCCGTTACCTGGAATCGGAAGAGCGGTACCTGGCGTTTGGTTATGCCCGCTCGCTGCTTTTGTCGCCGGGCGTCAGCAGCAGTGTGACCGTGGGCTTCCGCATGACACCAGACCTGAACCGCACGGTAAAATTCGTGGACGATCCGGCGATTCCCCATGCGATCATCAATGAAACCTGCGAACGCTGCCCCCTGACCGCCGAAGAATGCCATGTGCGCGTAGCGCCGCCCACCAAAATGCTAGCCAAAGAGGCCAAACGCGCGCGCAAAAAAGCCCTCAGCCGCGCCGTCGCTCAACTGCGCGAATAAAGCGTCTCGTTTTTAGATTGGACCAATCTTGGAGATTGGTCCAATCTGCGCCCCGTCATTTTAGACGGGCGCCTAGCCAAACAGGTCATCGTTGAGGTCGTCCAGGGATTTGTGACTGAGCGGGCTGGATTTACCGCTGTCTCGTCCTTTGATGGCGTCGTAGAAGCGTTCGTCGTAGCGGCGGGATTTGACGGGGATAGGCATTTTGACGCCCCAACCGAGAAGCAGCACTTCCTCTTTTTCTTGCAGCCGGGCCAACATGCCACGAAGCTGGTCACGGCCGGCCAGCCCGGTGAGTACAGCGCGAATGTCGTCTTCGTCGCCCAGCCAGCCGGTGATGCGCGTGCCCAGTTGGGACATAATTTCGTCGTCGATGCCCGACGGCCGTTGATCCACCACCAGCAGCGTCACAAAATACTTCCGCAGTTCGCGGGCAATCGTGCCAAAAGCGGTCTGGCCGGCGAGCTGCGGGTTGAGCAGCTTATGGGCTTCTTCAATGGCAATGAGCAGCGGACGGGGAGCGGCGTCGCCCATTGTTTTGTGGTTTTCCGTTTTTTTGATCCAATGTTGGCGGATGCGGCGGGTGAGGATGTTGGAGACGAGCAGGTAGTCCAGGTCATTGTCGTATTCACCAAAACCCAGGATGACATGACGGCCGTTTTCCAGTTTATCAATAATCGCTTTCACCGGGTCGCCGGCCGGGGTCTCTACCACGTAGGGTTTGGTATAAATGAGGTTGAGCTTGCGGTGCAGCGCCTCGGCCGCTTTCTCGTGAACATTGTTGTTTCGCGCCCAGGCGGCCACGGAATTGGCGGCCGGTTCCGTCACCGTTTTGCCCGATTCAGTCGTATAGGTTTCCGTGGCGCCCGGTTCCAGCTTCATAAAGTGCGCAAACCAATTTTTCTCAAAGCTGCGTTCCAGAGCGTTCAGGGTGACGGCGGCCGTATCTGTTAGATTTAGCGCCTCGGCCAGCAAGTTTATGTCGCTCGTTTGGAAATCGCTGAGGGCAATTTCCAGGGTAAAATCCGGCGTATGCCCGCGCACCTGCGCGCCCGCACCCAGCGCCGCCACCTGCACCTTCTGCCCAAACAACGATTTCAGTCCGCGCACGGCGGTGTCTTTGTCAGAATCCAAATCGTCGAAGGCATATTCGTTGTGCATGTCGAAGACCAGGGCGGCGGCCACATCTTCCTTCATCAATCCGGCCAGCACCATGCGCGTCAGGAAGCTCTTGCCGGTGCCGGTCGCGCCGAAGATGCCGCTGCTGCGCTTGACGAATTTGTTGAGGTCCAGGCAAACCTTGTAGCCCTGCTCAATGGTATTGCCGATGTGGAAAACGCCGGGGCCTTCTTCGCCAAAGATTTGGGCCACGTCGGACTCGTCGGCGGGGCGCACCTCAGCGTGATGGGCGGGCACGGTTTTGACCGGTTTGGGACCGGGCTGAATCTCACCCCGTTCCTTCATTTCTTCCCACTTACCACGTTCCGGATCGGTCAATTCCGGGCCGCGATCCATGAGCAGGGTGGGATACATTTCCAGGGTGGTGTAGAGGGTTTTGCCCAGGAGCGCCTGCTGGATGGCGGGGTGCATCCGGTCGGTTTTTTCGTCGGCGAAACGGGGGTCGGTGGCGCCCAGTTGCAGATCTGTGACGAGGCCATAATAGCGGAAACGGCCGTTGTCGCACACCAAAAAGCTGCCTTCCTGCACGGTATCGGCCGGCACCGTCAACCGGATGCGAAACCCTTCCTTTAAACCACCACCGACAATGTAACCAATTGAGTCACTCATAATTCCTCTTCATTATCCACAAACAAACATCTCTTGCAGCGTCTGGCACAAATCATTTTTTGTTGTTTCGTCGATTATCCCCATCTTGCGGAAAAGTCGACGTTTGTCTACTGTGCGCATTTGATCCAGCAAAATCAGACCGCGCTTCCCTTCAAATTGAGTGGCAATACGGCCGGGAAACGAAAACCCTTTGCTGGTTAACGGAGCCACAATCACGGTAGCCAGAACCGCCATTTCATCAGGCGAAATAATAACACAAGGTCGGGTTTTGTTGATTTCACTACCCACTGTCGGATCAAGCTGTACCAGCCAAACCTCAAACCGTTTCATGCTACCACTCCCATGTGTCGTCATCTGTTAATGGGGCATCCAACCAGTCGCTCTCAAATTCCGCTTCACCATAGGCTTGCACAGCTTCCCGGATACGTTTTTCCCAACCCTGACGTGCATGATAATGTACCGGCTTGATCAACAAGCCATCTTCCACAAGAGCAAACTCCAGTTCTTGTGACTCCAACCCTGCCTGCTCAATGAGTGTTTTAGGAATGCGAATCCCTCGCGAATTACCAATTTTAATCAACTGGGGCATATTTCACCTCCGGAATAGTTATTGAAAAAACATCAAATGTTATTATAAAGTAATTACGCATCGGTCGCCAAGTGGCCTCGTCCAGAGACGGCGCTGTATCCCCCAAATGACCCCTCGACAAGTCCCCGGTTCTTTCCTATGATCAGGCGCATGTCAACCACCATCATCAACACCGAGCACGTTACCTGGACGAATATTGTCAAACCAACTCAGGCAGATATGGACCAACTTCGGGAACGCTATCCGCAGTTTCATCCACTCAATCTCAAAGACTGCCTGACTGAGTCAGAATTTCCCAAACTGGACCATCATGATGATTATGTATTCCTCGTTACCCAGTTTCCGCGATGGGATCCCTCTTCACTCATCTGTCAGCCGGCAGAAGTCGATATTTTCATCACCAAAGGCGTTCTCGTCACCTCCCATCAAGGAACGCTAAAACCGCTCAACGATTTGTTTGACACCATTCAAGCAGATCCGGTTGCTTCTGAAAAGTTGATGGAACACGGCGCCAGCCCGGTGTTGTATGAAATCCTCAATGTGTTGACTCAATATTGTTATCCCATCCTGCACAAAGTGAACCAAAAAATCCGTCACATTGAGCACGATCTCTTTAGCGCTGATACGTCGCACATTTTACAGGAGGTAGCGCTGGCCCGGCGGGATGTTATCTCCTTGCGCCACATCCTTGTGCCACAAATTAAAGTGGTTTATGAATTAGAAAAAGGAGACTGGCATTTTATCCACGATGACCTGAATATCTATTGGGGCGACATTGGCGATCATCTGGCGCAGATCGGGTCGATGCTGGATGAACAACGAGAAGTAATCGCCGGTTTATCTGAGACGATAGACACCCTGGCGTCGCACCGCATTGATGAAGTCGTGCGCCTGTTGACGTTAGTGACGCTGATCAGCGTGCCGATTACCGTCATTGCCACCGTCTTTGGCATGAACGTGGCGCTGCCATATGGTTCACACCCCATTCCGTTTTATGCGATCAATGCCACGGCCGTTTTAATTACGGTGCTTGTTCTGTGGTATCTAAAACGAAAACACTGGCTCTAGAGAATCCCCAATCCCCAATCGTCAATCGTTAATCGTTAATGGCATATCCGGCAGCGCTTCGCTGACCGCTTCCAGCGTGGGAATCAGCACGTCGTAGTTGGCGCGGAGCAGCTCGATAAGCTCGCTAATGACGCGCATGGCCCAGGTATTGTCGCCGCCGCGCAGGGCGTGGACCTGGCTGATGTGGGCCACGAGCAGTTGGTCTACAGGCACGCTGCCGCCTTGGGCGCGCAGGATGAGGCGCAGGTAGCCCAGGTTGTCGGTGAAGCGCATGATTTCCTCGCGCTCCAGGCAGAGTTCGACAGGGTCAAGATTGAGCGGGGGGCGGGGCGGCAGGCTGTGGCGGATAGCGCCGTTCTGCGTGTAACCCACCGCCAGGACGCTCATCTCAATGGGCAGCAGGCGGTTGTCCCGCTGGTCGTTGATGACGGATTCCGGCGGGTTTTCCGCTAGCACCAGCCGCCGCACCAGCGGATCATCGTCGATGTGCATGTCATAGATGAGGCCGTAGATAGCTTCACGCTCGTCTACGGGCTGTGCTTTGACGAGGCTGCCGAAGGCGGGCGTTTTTAATTCCCCCACCCGGCAACCAACAGCGAAACCTGCGGTGGAGGCACGTAGTATTCGCCCAAATTCTTGATTTAGGTTTGTGCTCATGTTATTTTCCGCCATCTTTTATTTTTCTTATTTCTTTTTCAGTCCGCTTCATTTTATATAACGAGAAGGCAAAAAGAACGAGGCCACCTAACGGTAAAAAAACGAGAACCGAATCCTCAAAAAAGTAAATGGTTGAGACCATAATAGCAGCTACACCTGAACCTATTAAGCAAACCCCCATATTCCAATTCAAATCATCATCGGGAGAGAGCCAGTATCGGTAGCTTGCTTTTCTCCGT
>JAWOGU010000072.1:0-5459 GCA_046496595.1 Chloroflexota bacterium | reverse complement strand
CCACGTTCAAACAAAACCGAGACAACTGGTTCCGCCAGGAAAACGAGAAGAATGGTGATGGGCAGCCCTAAAAACAACAAAAGACGCAAAGAGTCGGTCACAATCTCGCGCATCTGACTCAGGGCATTTTGGGCGGCCAGCGTGGACAGGGTAGGGAAAGCGGCAATGCCCAGGGCAATGCCAATGATGCCCAACGGCAAATTGATGATACGGAAGGCCACATTGATGGCGGGCAGACTGCCTAAAGCAAAAACGGCCGTTCCCGTAAACGCCAAAATTACAAACAAATTGATCTGGCTGAATGAAAGGCCCAACACTCGCGGCGCCATCAACTTTAATACTTTGACAACACCAGGATCCCGTACCGTTAGAACGGCCGTATACTTTGCCTGCTTCTGGTACAGTCCGGGCAGTTGAATCAGCAAATGGCCGGCCGCGCCGATCACTGTGCCCACCGCAAAGCCCATCGCCTTACCCAACGTGGGTCCGGCGGCAGGATCCTCCCATAAAACGCCCCCCAGAATAATGCCCAGGTTATAAATCAACGGCGCTAATGCCGGCAGAAAAAAGTGCTGCCGGGCATTCAACGCTCCCATGATCACCCCGCTGGCGGCAAAAATAACCGTGGAGAGCAGCATCACCCGCATTAATGAGACAGTTAATGGCAAAAGGTCCGGTTCGGCCACAACTTTTTCCCCATAAAACAGCGTCACAATCTGCGGCGCAAACCACATCGCCAACAGCGCAATCACGGCGACCACCAGCGTAATCAAGTTGATGACGGCCGAAAAGAGCCGCCAGCCACCCCCTTCATCATGGCGCACAAAATAAGCAGAAAACGTGGGGATAAATGCCGAGCCGATGGCGCCCCCTGCCACAATGTAAAAGATAGCTTCAGGAAAACGGCTGGCAACGGCAAAAGCAGTGGCTTCCAGGGTGTTTGTGCCCAGATAGTTGAGCATCACCATCTCGCGCACCAGACCGACAATACGGCCTGCCAAAACCAATATGCCTACCAGTCCGGCTGCCCGCAAAACCAGGCTGCGGCTGTTGTCTGTTGTTTCAACCTCTGTTTCTGACATGGGGGTGAATTATACGCAGAACGGCCGTTTATGCCGCAACCTGCACCGCTTACCAGGAGTTTGCCCCGGTGAAAAAGAAAACGGGCTGGTCAATGAATTGACCAGCCCGGAATTTTTTGGAGAGTCAGGAACGCCGAAACCTGACTCTCGTTAAAAGGAGGAGAAGAAGAAGAGATTTTACCCTTCGCCTACTATTCTAAGACATAAAGCATACGCCGGTCTGTACGCCGGTCCTACGTGTTCTATACGCAAAACCTACGCTTGTGATATATTTCACGAGTAACGAGACCAAGCAGGACTCTGGTACTATGCGACAAGGAAAAACAGGCTGTCTGCCCGCCGCGCTCAAAGGCACTTTCTGCTTCTCACGGCGGGATCCCAAGCCACCGGACAACACCAGAATCGACTAACCAGCCAACCGGCGCTAAAATTCCGCCGATGAAACAGATCACCCGAAATCATGTGCTGGCTTTTATGCTGCTCTGCCTGCTGCTGGCAGCAGGTCTGCGCTTTCACATTCTGCCAGAGATGCCCCCCGGCCTGCACTACGATGAGGCAGCTAATGTTATCCTCACGGCCGAAATCAGCCAGGGCAAGAGCCTGCCCATTTTCATTGAAAGTTACACCGGCAAAGAAGTGCTGTTCTTTTATTGGGCAGCCGCTTTAATGCGGCTGGTGGGCGAATCGGTGTTTACTCTGCGGCTGGCGGCGGCCTTTGTGGGCATCCTCACAGTGGCGGTGACGTATTGGCTGGGTCGTGAAATGGGCCTGTCGCGGCAAGTAGCGCTCATGGCGGCAATCTTGCTGGCGGTGAGTTTTTGGCACGTATTGTTTAGCCGCCTCGGTTTTCGGGCTATCTCGCAGCCGCTGCTGCAAGCCCTGACGGCAGCCGCTCTGCTGCGGGGCGTACGGCGTGGACAGTGGCGCTGGCTGACTGCCGCCGGTGTGTTTTTGGGACTGACGGGCTACACCTATCTGGCAGTGCGGCTGTTTCCCGTTCTTTTGCTGTTGGCGCTGCTGCCGCTGCTGCTAAACCGCAAGCAGTGGCAGTTACGCTGGGCGCAGTTAGGGCTAACGGCCGTTATTGCCCTTTTCGTTCTCTCCCCTCTTCTTTTTTACTTCAGCACTCACCCCGACGCTTTTTGGGTGCGTATCGGTCAGGTGGGGACAGACACCGCCGGTATCACGCCGCTGGCGGGTTATCTGCGCGCTCTGCAAATGTTTTTCCTGCGCGGCGACCCTTATATTCGCTTCAACATACCGGAACGGCCGTTATTCACGCTATTGTGGGGCGCCCTGCTGGTCGGCGGCTGGCTGGTCACCTGGACCTCATGGAAACGGCTGCAAACAGATTGGCAGCGGTCTGCGGCGCTTCTGCTGCTGCTGGCGCCGTTCATCATGATCTTGCCCACAGCCCTGGCTACCAACGAGATTTTGCCCAGCAATTTACGCGCCATCGGCCTGCTGCCATTCCTTTTTTACCTGCCGGCGATTGGTCTGGAGCGGCTTCTGCTTGAGATGGCGCAGCGGTATCAACGACCCCAACTGGCGGTGCGCGGCTTTCTATCGGTGGCTTTTATTGTGCTGTTGGTGGAAGGCGTTTTCACCGCCCAGGCTTATTTTCTGGAGTGGGGTACCGATCCGGCATTATTTTATGAGACAGACGGGGACTTAACGGCCGTTGCCGCCTTTCTCAATGAACAACCCCTGGCTGACCAAAGCGTCTACGTCGCCGCAAAATATTACCAGCCGCCCACCATCGCCGCCTTGAGCAGCGCCTACGACATCATAAAGTGGCTGCCGGAAAGCAAAGCGCTGGCGCTGCCCGCCGCCGGTTCGGCGCTGTACGTTTATAGCCACAACAGTCCCCTGCCCGCGTGGGCCGAACCGCTGTTGGCAACCGCCACAGTGGTGGCAAACAACAACTCATTCACCGCCTACCGGCTCAACGCACCGCCTGCAATCACACCGCCCCAGGCCGCGTCGGTCAATTTTGGCAACGCCATCACCCTGCTGGGTTATGAAGTAGAGGCCACGCCCGCCGGCGGGAAGATGCCGGTTACGCTGTACTGGCGCATCGACGGGATACCGACGGCCGAATACACGCCTTTCATCCATTTAGAAGACAGGTGGGGCTTACGCTGGAGCCAGGCGGATGGTTTCGCCTACCCGGTGGCGCAGTGGACGCCAGGAGAAGTTATCGCGCAGCGCGTCGAGCTGCCGGTAACGGCAGGCGCTCCCCCTGGCGCTTACAATGTGCGGGTCGGTTTTTTTAACCCGGATTCGGGAGACAGGCTGCCGGTGGTGGATGAGAACGGCCGTTACGCCGGTAACAGCTTCCTCATTGAAAACGCGCCGGTACAAGTGGGCGCGCCTCCCGATCCGCTGCCCCAACCGCCCATTACGCTGGGCGATGAGGTGCAGCCCGGACTGGAACTTCTTGGCTACCAATGGGGCAATACCAATCTGACAACCGGCGAAAATGTGGCAGTTTCGCTCTGGTGGCTGGCGACAGCACAGCAGCGCCCGCTGACAACCCGCTTGGAACTGTATAAACGGGACAATACGGGTCGAATTCTGGGAACCACCAAACCCAACCATGGCGCCTATCCCTTTGAAAGCTGGGAAACGCCGCAGTTTCTCATCGACAACGTGTCTATGCCCTTGCCGGACAACGTGGCGGATGGCGAATATCGTGTGCAGCTGCATCTCTTTGACGGCGCGGACAATTCCGTCTACAAGCGCGATTTAGGCTGGATTACAGTCAGACAAACGGAACGCCTGTTTACGCCGCCGGAGTTCGAGCAGCCCGTTGGCAGTACATTCGGCAGCGAAATCACCTTGTTAGGCTACAACCTGTCGCCCAATGCCGATGGTTATGTGCTGGACCTTATCTGGCAGGTCGAAACCACGCCCTCCGCCGATTACACTGTTTTTGTACACCTTTTAAATCCCGACGGCACGTGCTGCGTCTGGCAGCAAGACGTCATGCCCAGGCAAAATACCCACCCCACATCTCGCTGGCTGCCGGGTGAAGTGGTGGTCGATTCGTATCAAATTGTAATCCCTGAGGGCACAGAGCCAGGCGAGTACGGCTTGGAGGTGGGGTTGTATCTGGCGGAAAACGGCCGTCGGCTGCAAGTGCAAAGCGCAAACGGTAAAACGACCGATGCGGCGCTGCTAGAATCAATCACCGTGCCATAAATGAAAATCCGCAGCGCGATTTGGTAAACGCTGCTTTTTTCGAGGAGAAACGTCTATGAGCTTTGGCATCACCAAAACCATCCCGGCTAAAGAAGGCGCGCAAGCCGCCGCTATGCTGTACGATGGCAGTCTTGATGAATTTGAGTTTCACATGGCCGGCCAACCCAGCAAACTCAAGGTAGGCGACTACGTCTACACCATTTTTCAAGATCAACTAATCGGCCGTTTGCCCATCAAAGCCTTAATCGGCGGCGCCGTAAACCCCGATTCGGGAAAACCGCGCACCCTCATCATGGTTGCCTGTCCCGGAGAAAAGCTGGGCAACCCCATTCCACGCCAGGGGCATCGCGGCACCCGCTACTACGATGGCGCTGATTGGCCGAAAGCTGGGAAATAAAAAAAGGCCAGCGTGATGCTGGCCTTTTTGGTAAAGCTTATTTTGGGTTTAGATTACAGCTTGCGCACGTTGGCGGCAGCTGGGCCTTTGGGGCCGGCTTCAATCGTAAACTCAACGCGGTCGCCTTCTGCCAGGCTGCGGAAACCTTCTGTCTGAATAGCGGAATGATGCACGAATACGTCCGCACCTTCTGCTGTAGCCAGGAAGCCATAACCTTTTTGGTCGTTAAACCATTTCACTGTACCTGTTTTAATTTCACTCATTGTTGAAAACTCCTTTGTTTTCATAAAAAAAATTTTACAAGAAGTAGTCTTTCGTTTCCAACAAATGAGACGAAAAAAACGCTGTCTAGATTTATGTACCTGGACAGCGTTTCATGGTAACTCAGTCAGAACGTACAACATCTTGCTTCTATGTACTTTACTTTGAACCAGTCATTCTGTCAAATATCTGTCATATTCCATGAGAGCCGATTAAGAATTGGGTTATTTGGGCTAACTGTGCAATTATGTTCAGGGTCGAGTATAACCACGTTTTGTGGGGGATTAGTTGGTTGCCGCCCACGCCCATTCAAATCTATCACTATGCAACTCGCCAAGAGCCGCTAACATCCCGTTATGCCCGCCATGGCTGCCACGGCTGCGCACCCGCAACTGCGAGAATGGAATGCTGGTGTCATCGCACACCACCAGAATCTGCTCCGGTGTCAAGTCCTCCGCCACCGCGATCTCGCGGGCGGCCTGACCTGAACGGTTCATGTAAGTTCTGGGTTTCAC
>JAWOGU010000054.1:0-2509 GCA_046496595.1 Chloroflexota bacterium | reverse complement strand
GCTTCCAGACTTTGGGCTTCGCCGGGACGATAGGCGACGCGCACGGCAAACAGCGCCGGGTCCAGGCGCAAAATCGCCAGGCGGTCCAAGAATTGATTTTGGGCGTTGAACACAAAAAGGTGGCGGCGTTCCAGACCGGGCTGCACTTCCTGCCAGCCGGTGTCGGGATTGAGGGTGGCGGTAGGTTCGATGGTGGGCAGGATACCTGCGGGTTCGTTAGCAGGTGGGGGCGTGTGGCTGGGAACGGCCGTTCCCGTTATCGTTGAAGCGGCGAGTGCGGGCAGAATGGGTGTGGGCGGCGGTGGGGAAACGGCCGTTTGACAGCCGGCCAATACCCACAAACCAAGCCATAGACCCCAGAACCTACCCAGCCGAACTCCTCTACGTTTTTGGTATCTTCTCAAAAAAGCGCGGCAGAGTTGGTTGAGCCTGTCGAAACCAACGGTCTTCGACAGGCTCAGACCTCGTTTTTCCTGAATATTGAGAAGATACGCCGCTGCCTTAAAAAAGTGGTTACGCTTCATCAGCCAGCGTAATTTCTGTGCGTGTAATCCGCGCCGCCATGGGGTCCAGGTCCAGCGCGGTCAGCACTTCGTCGGGGCGGCCTGTTTTGGCAGGCATCATCATCAGGCGCATAACGATTTGGGTGCTGCCATCGTCGGCAGCTGTCAGGGAGACGTTTTCGATCAGCGGGCGCAGGTCATAGGTTTTGTCGCGCCGTTGGCGGATGAGGGTTTCGGCCGCCAGCAAGTCGTCGATGCGCTGCTGGAGGGCAGCCGGTTCGGCCGGATCCAGGAGGAGGGCGGTGAAGGTGGTAACGGCCGTTAACGTCTGCAACGCCGGCGCTTGCAAATCCACCTCTTCCACCCGCCATATCTCAATGCCGGGGGCCATGCGCCGCATCATCTGTTCCCGCGCCGCTTCCGGCTCCATCCGTTCCGTCAGGTAAATATCCGCCATCTCGCATTCGCTGAGATAACCTAAAGGCAGCGCCGCCGCCAACTGCATCCGCGGCCGTTTATTGAAGCCCTGGGTGTAGGCCATAGGAATCTGCGCCCGGTTGAGCGACCGTTCCAACGTCCGCGCCAGATCCAAATGGCCGATATAGCGCGTCGCGCCTTCCTTGCGAAAAGTCAATCGTAATCGTTGTGCGTAGTTTGCATTCATGCCCCCATTGTCCACCAACATTTTCAGATGGACAAAAATGCACTAATATTCTTGAAGGAAAGGGGCAGAGTGGCAAGGTGGCAAAGTGGCAGGGTGGCAAAGTGGCAAGGTTTTACCACCCCTCACCTCCACACCCCATCACCTCTACATAGGAGAATCTATGAACCTGTTCGACGTTATCAACAGCCATCGTTCCATCCGTCAATATAAAGCTGATCCGGTGCCGGAGGCGGTGTTGACTGAAATCCTGGAAGCAGGCATCCGCGCTTCCTCGTCCGGCAATATGCAGACGTATTCCATCATCGTCACCCGGGATCTGGCGCTGCGGCGGCAGCTTTACGAACCGCATATGGCGCAGAACATGGTCCTGGATGCGCCCGTTTTGCTTACCTTCTGCGCGGACTTCCACCGGATGCGCCACTGGCTGCGTCTCAGCCAGGCGCCTGATAACTTTGACAATTTTATGAGCTTCATGATTGCCGCCGTTGACGCCACGCTGGTTTCGGAAAATGTGGCGCTGGCGGCTGAAGCAAAGGGGCTGGGCATTTGCTACATGGGCAGCACGCTGGCGAACTGTGATCAGATCGGCCGGCTGCTGAAGCTGCCGCCGAATGTGGTACCGGTAGTTGGCTTTTCTGTGGGTTATCCCGATGAAGACCCGGCGCCGCGTGACCGGCTGCCCCTGTCCGGCCTGGTCCACCAGGAAACGTATCAGGATCACAGCGACGAGGACATTCGCGCCATTTATCGGGAACGGGAGACGAAGGGGTGGGAACGGTATATGTCTTTCCCGGAACTGCGCCGGCTGATTGAAGGTTCCGGGGTGGAGAATCTGGCGCAAGTGTATACGGCGCTCAAATATACCCGCGATTCGCACCGTGAATTTGCCCAAACGGTTCTCAATTATCTGCAAGCACAGGATTTTATGAATAATGGGTAGGCAACCGCGGATTTGGAAATTAACGCAGCGCCCCTTCCCTAACCCTCCCCCGAAGGGAGAGAGAACTGGCTCCCTCTCCCAGCGGGAGAGGGCTGGGGAGAGGGTATTTTTAAAACGGGTTCTCGTTTTTGGACTGCTGGCGCTGCTGTTTTCGGGGTGTGAACGGCCGGATCCGCAAGTTTCAGTGATTGATGTGAACGGTGAAAACGAGGCGATTATTGGGGAAGCGGCGGCCGGTGAAGCGCCTCCGGCTTCCGCCGACATCCCGCCGACGCCTATTATGCCCGAAATGCGACTGCCTACCCGCGCTGTTTATACCGGCGATCCTACGCCGGATGCGCCGCATACCAGCGTTAATAATCTTGAAAGGGGGGTGATGCCGCATGTGGTCAGTTCAGGCGA
>JAWOGU010000492.1:0-3928 GCA_046496595.1 Chloroflexota bacterium | reverse complement strand
TTTGAAAACAGCCAGGACCAGTTTGCAGTAATCAGTGTACAGTTTTCAGTGAGCGCCACTCTTTGTACAGCGTTGTGAAAACTTGATGGTACTTCTGCTTCATGCAAAGCTCCAACCTCGCTCTATCTCTACACTCTAGCTCTAGCTCTAGCTATCAAGATTCTACAACATAATGATAGGTCAGAAAACCGGCTGTCAGCATGAGTATGTCATAAATAATCACAATATAGACGGCGCTCTGCACTTCACCCCAGACGGGCGGCTGCGGAAACATGTAGGCAGCTACCGCCATGGAAGCGGGCAGCACTAAAGGAAGGGAGAGGGGCAGCAGCAGCACCGGCAGCAGCACCTCTCGAGAGCGGGTCTGAATCGTCATGGAGGTGACGATGACGCCGGCCGCCACGTAGCCCACCGTACCCAAAAACAAAACAAGCAGCACAACCGGTCGCCACAATGGTTTATTGAAAAAGACCATAAACAGCAATACCAGAATGGCTTCCAGAGCCAATGTGAACAGGGTAATGCTGATAACTTTCCCCAGATAGATGGCGTTACGCGGCACAGGGGCGATGAGCAAGGCGTCAATCGTCTGGTTTTCACGCTCCAGGGCAAGTGAACGGTTCAGCCCTAACGTGCCCGCCAGGAGAATGGTAGCCCACAGCAGACCGGTGGAGACGTTTCGGGCGGCATCCAGATTCGCTTCCAGGGCAAAGTTAAACATGATCACCGTGACCACAGAAAACATGACCATGACGCTGATAGTTTGCCGGGTATGTTGTTCTATGCGCAGGTCTTTCCAGATAATGGCCCAAACGGCCGTTACAAACTCCATGGTCTCTGAGGTTTTTTTTACGGGAGGCTGCTCATTTTTCATGGTTCGCTTTCTTTTTAGATGAAGTCTGTGAGGTATAGAAATCCAAAAACGCCGCCGGCGTCACCTCGCGGCTGTTTACCTCAGACACGATTTTACCCCGGTTCAAAATAGCAACCCGGTCACACAAGTTCAGACCATGCGCTAAATCATGGGTGATCATCAGAATAGAACGGCCGTTTTCATGTTCCTGCTGTAACAAATCATCCAACAAATGAGTGGCATCCTGGTCTAAGCCCGTATACGGCTCATCCAAAAGCAAAATATCCGGCTCATGCAGTGTTGCCCTGGCAATCGTCAACCGCTGCGTCATCCCCCGAGAAAACGTACTCACCGGATCACGCTGCCGGGCATACAAGCCAACCTTCCGCAGCGCCGCCATCACCCGCTCCTCCTGATTATCCAGGCGGTATAACCGGGCAAAAAACGCCAGATTCTCAGCCGCCGTCAAATCGCCGTACAACAACGAGTTATGCGAAACCAGGCCAATATGGCGCCGCACGCGTCCCGCATGTTCAGGCAGCGCCCAGCCGCCAATTTGCACCTCACCGCCAGTCGGGCGCAGCAGCGTCGCCACAATCCGCATCAATGTAGATTTGCCTGCGCCGTTAGACCCCACCAGTGTCACAAACTCGCCCGCTTTCACATGCAAATCCACGCCGCGGAGTACCACATTCATGCCATATTGTTTAACCAAACCTTGCAGTTTAATCATTTTTCATAAACATCCAGTGATGAAATCCGGCAAAATTCACCCATTGCTCATCATTGCCACTTTACCTAAGATGTTGAGAAATGCAAAAAGCGGCGATTTCAGGCACATTCAGGTAAATGTTTCATATCTTCACCTATATTTAGGCAAAACTGTTTCGATTTCACTCAGCTATAGGCTATAAACAAAACAAGTGAAAAGGGACAAATCGGAGACAATCAGGTGGCATTCAGGCCTGAATTTATACGTTAAACCTACGGAGAGTTGCGAAAACCCAACGCATTCTTTATAATTTTGCTGATATCGGGAAGAGGATTAGAAAATAATTTGTCTGTAGTCTTCACTGAAACCATCATTCCCTGGATACTAGGGACACTGCTGATACTGGTTATAGTGACCTTTGTCGTGGCAGTGAAATCATGGCGTGACATGAAGCGGTCTCCGTACTTCTTCATGCGCCAACAAGCCGAAAAGCGGTTGCAAACCTACATGTCAACCAGCTTGGTCTTGTTATTTCTCACCGTGGCAGTCGCTGCCTATGCCTGGCGCGCTCCCTCTGATAACACAATCCGCATGGCCGTTCTCATGAATGGCAAACCCCCCACAGAAGACGTTGTCAAACTTGTTCAAGGTTCACCTGAAACTGTTCAATCTTTAGATCTAGTAGAGGGGCTGGCTGCAGAACAGACCAACAACGTCGCCGTCTCAACCAGACCTACTCTGCCAGAATTGTTTAATCAATACACGTCAACAGCCGATTTAAATCCGGATACGGAATTAGGGTCGCTTATTTTTTCCACGGATGTCACCGACCGTTATGAACCGGTAGATCCCACCAATATATTCGCCGAAGGTTTCTATACCATTTACGCAACCTTTGAGTATAAGGCGATGGCAGACGGCATGGCATGGGCCTGGGTTTGGCGTCGTGATGGTGAGGTGGTAGAAGGCGGCAATGAAATCTGGAATTACGGGGAAGATGGTCCTGGTTATATTTATTTGAATCCAGATGAAGGCTTCCAAAATGGCGAGTACTCTCTAGACGTATGGGTCAATGGCGAACTGCTCACAAGATCTGAAATGGTTATCAACACCGCCGCCGCTACAGCCGCCGGTCGGTAAATCCGCTCAAAACACAACACTTCTGTTTAAGGTCCCGGTCTCGCCGGGATTTTTTGTTTCGGCCGGGAACAGCTCCCGGAAGTGTTTTCACGCAGGTATTCTCGCTGCACCTGCCACTCGCCCACGTGCAACGAAAAACGCCACGGATTCCCAGACTTACCTCAGCCGCCGCCGGCCGTAGCTGATAAAACTTTGCAGTTCGGGTACGCGCAGCAGCAAACAAACCAGCAAATAAGTGACACCGCCCAACGCGCCGCCAATCATAAGGAGGATCCAGTTTGAACTGGCAGGCAGCAGGGCAAGAAACAGCCACAAAACGGCCGTCATAGCGCCGCCCGCCCCTAGTAAGCGCCAGGAACTGTTTAATAGAGAACGGCCGTTTAACCGCCCTATTTTGCGCCGCAGCAGCCAGAGCAACAGCAAAACCTCTACATAGTTGGAAATACTGAAACCAAGCGCCAGCCCCGCCAACGGCAGTCCGCCCCACTGCGGAAACAGCACAAAACTGAACCACAGGCTTAACAAAGCCATCACCACAATTTGGAAACCGCCAGCCAAAACCGGCGTCCAGGTGTCGCTCAACGAGTAAAAGGTGCGGGAAATCACTTCCAGCATCATTAAGGCAATCAGCCCCAACGAAAAATAAGTCAGCGCGGCAGCGGCATAACTGGTTGATTCCGCATCAAACAAGCCGCGTTCAAACAAAACCGAGACAACTGGTTCTGCCAGGAAAACGAGAAGAATGGTGATGGGCAGCCCTAAAAACAACAAAAGACGCAAAGAGTCGGTCACAATCTCGCGCATCTGACCCAGGGCATTTTGGGCGGCCAGCGTGGACAGGGTAGGGAAAGCGGCAATGCCCAGGGCAATGCCAATGATGCCCAACGGCAAATTGATGATACGGAAGGCCACATTGATGGCGGGCAGACTGCCTAAAGCAAAAACGGCCGTTCCCGTAAACGCCAAAATGACAAACAAATTGATCTGGCTGAATGAAAGGCCCAACACCCGCGGCGCCATCAGCTTTAACACCTTGATAACGCCCTGATCCCTTATCGTCAGAACGGCCGTATACTTTGCCTGCTTCTGGTACAGTCCGGGCAGTTGAATCAGCAAATGGCCGGCCGCGCCGATCACTGTGCCCACCGCAAAGCCCATCGCCTTACCCAACGTGGGTCCGGCGGCAGGATCCTCCCATAAAACGCCCCCCAGAATAATGCCCA
>JAWOGU010000499.1:0-23104 GCA_046496595.1 Chloroflexota bacterium | reverse complement strand
TGACGCTGAAGCCGGGCAGATTGGTGGGCACGACAAACAGTGTCATGCCGCGAAAGCCCTTTTCGTCGCTGGTGCGGGCCAGCAGGCAGAGGAAATCGGCCTGAGTGCCGTTGGTGATCCACATTTTGGAGCCGTTGATCAGGTAATCGTCGCCGCTGCGCCGCGCCCAGGTTTGGATGGCGGCCACGTCGGAACCGGCGCCCGGTTCGCTGATGGCGATAGCCGCCACCAAATCGCCGGCAATGGCAGGGACGAGGTACTGCTGCTTAAGTTCCTCGGAACCGTTTTCAGCCAGGGCGGGGGTCGCCATATCGGTTTGCACGGCAATTCCCAGCGGCGGACCGGAAGCATCGGCCCGGCCGACTTCCTCCATAAGCACGGCTTGATACCAGTAATCCACCCCGCCGCCGCCGTATTCCTCAGGATAGGTGAGGCCCAGCAGTCCTAAATTTCCCATCTTTTTGAACAGGTCATGGGCGGGGAACTGCCCGGCCGCTTCCCATTCTTCGATGTGGGGGTTGATTTCGGTTTCGACAAATTTGCGTACCATTTGGCGGAAGGCTTCGTGTTCGTCAGAAAAGTAGAGGGAGGACATGCGATCTCCTTTGAGATTGGAGATTAAAGATTGGAGATTGCGTGCCGTTAATCTCCAATCTCTAATCTCCCAAATTTTTTACTTGAAACCGTTAATAGTCGCTTGCCAGCCTGCTTCATTTTGGCCGGGGATGAAGGGCAGGTAGTAGCTGACGCGGTCGAGCAGCCCGCCGTATTTTTGGTGGATGATGGCGGGCAGTTCGGCCCAGGCGCCGGTGACGGCGATGACGTCGAGCATGTCGTCGGTGATGAGGGTGGGCATGGCAGACCATTGGTTGGCGCGGGCGAGTTGGCTGAGTTCGCGGGCAGCGGCCTGCCAGCCGTGCATCTCGGCGACGATGCGGTAGGCGGGCGTGCTGAGGTAGAAGGCGATTTGCTGCCGGACAAAGTTGGCCGCCCAGGCGGCGTAGTCGGGGTCGTCGGTAGGGATGGCGAAAACGGCCGTTATCACCTCAAATTCCTCCAGCGCCAATCCCCGTTTTGCCAGGCCGGTCTCGACATGGGGCAGGGCGTATTCCTGGATGTAGGGCACGCTGTGCAGGGCGTGGAGCAGCACACCATCGCATTCTTCACCCGCCAGGCGCAGCATTTGCTCGTTGACGGCCGAAATGGTGATAGGGATGCGGGGGTTGGCGATAGGACCGGGATTGAAAAAGGGCGTCATGAGCTGAAGTTTGAAGAATTCGCCCACGTAGTCGAGCGGTTCGCCGGTTTGCCAGCAGCGCCAGAGGGCGCGGATGGCCTGGATGGTTTCGCGCATCTTTTTGATGGGCTTTTCCCAGGCCACACCGTAACGCAGCACGTTGTGGGCTTTGACTTGCGAACCGAGACCGAGATGGAAACGGCCGTTTCCCATCTTCGCAATATTCCAGGCCATCATCGCCGTGACGGTAGGGCTGCGCGGAAAAGCGACGGCGATGCCGGTTCCCAGATCGATTTTCCGCGTATGCTCCGCCGCTAACACCAGCCCCAGGAAGGGGTCGGCCTGGGTTTCGGCCAGCCAGAAGCCGTCAAAGCCTAGCGATTCGGCGGCCTGGGCGGCAGCGGGGATGTCGCTCAGGTCATAGGTCAGTAAGGTGACGTCGAATTTCATGGGCGCCTCCGAGAAAAGTGGCAAAGTTGCGTCTGGTAAATATTTTAAGCCGATTGTCGACGACGATTGTGCAGTTATTTTTTGCGTTTCAACAACAGCAGCCCCAGCAGCGCCAGCCCGGCGGCGGCCCCGGCGATGGCGAACTTCGTGTTGTCGCTGCTGCTGGAGGCCACGCCTTTGGCCATCACGGGCATGGACGCGATTTTGGCCGACGCCTCTGTCTGCACGCGGGCAAACAGCGCCGGATCGCTGCGGTACTGGTCGGCGATGCGCCGTTTTTCCGCGACAAATTCGTCGGTGACGTACTCGTCGAAGGAGCGCAGACCGGCGATTTGGAACTCGTGTTTCTTGAACAGGCGGTAGATCTCTTTGACGCGCTCAATGGTGATATTGCGCCCCAGGGTGTAGTCCTCAAAGCGCCCTTCCATCGCCAGCAGCGCCGTCTCCGCCAGGCAGGCGTAGGCGGTTTTGGGCGGCAGGCCAATGTCGTAGCCAAAGTCAATGTCGCCGGGAATGAGCACCTCGCCGCTTTCGATAACCAGCACGTCGGGGCGCAGATCGGCTTCCGCTTTGTTGATGTCGGGCGGGCGAGCCACGTCGCAGACGACGGCGCCGGGTTTGCACTGGCTCACGTCCACGATGCGCTGGCCGAAGGCAGAGGTGGCGGTGACCACGAGGTCGCAGTCGCCCAGCAGGCCATCGGCTTTGGTGGCGATGGTGACGTTGGCGCCCGGCGTTTCTTCCTGGATGGTGCGCTTCAGGTCGATGAGGCGCTCCGGCTCGATAGAGACCAGGACCACGTCGAAGATGGCCTGGGCCAGCAGGCGCGAGCAAATGGAACCGATGGATCCCGTCGCGCCAATGATCATCACCTTGCCTTTGGTCAGGTCTGTAGCGCCCATTTTGATGACGGCTTGTTTGGCGGCCTCCAGGGTGGCGGAGACGGTGAGGCTGTTGCCGCTGGTGATGGCGATGTCGGATTCATGGGCGACGGTGATGCCGGCGTCGCCCACCACACTGGTGAAAGCGCCCAGCCCCATGATGCGCGCGCCGCGCCGTTCGGCCATGCGCGCCGCCATGTTGAGGCGGTTGTAGGTGAAGCGTTCCCCGTGAGCCATCATCTGGCGCGGGGTGGCGGCTAGACTGAACAAGTGGCCTTCAATTTTCTGACCGGTGGTGGGGGATTGGCCGCCGGTGATGCGTGAGATATACATGGGCCACATGTAGGCGGCGGTGGCTTCGACTAATTTGTCGGGCAGGTAACGGGTCCAGCGGAAGGCTTTGTGCTGGTGGATGAAGCGCACGTTGAGCGGGTGGATGACGAAGGCGAAGCGGTTGATGCCGGCTTCGGCAGGTTGGAGGTAACGAATGCCAGGCGTCCACTCGATGTCGGCCATGAGGTCGAGGTAGGTATCTTCATTGAGCGGGGCGTCCGGGTCGGCGCGCAGGGCGACAAGCATGGCTTCGATGGCGGCGGCGGACCAGCGGCCCAGGCTCTTGTCGCCGTCGGTGCTGGGCATGAGGGTGACGAGGATGGAAACGCCGCGTTCGCGCAAGTCGGCCGCGTCTTCGGGGCTGGCGCATTCCACGACAACGGTTTTGCGTTTGAGGTCGGCGGGGGCGTAGCGGCGGATGGCGCCGATGTCACCGGCGATAACGTCGGCCCAGTGGAAGGGTTTGGCGGCGCGGGCTGTTCCAGGGTCGCCAGGCTGCGGTTTGATGCGGCGAAAAGGGGCGTCGGCGAGCTGGTCCAGGGTGCCGGGGGCGGCGCGGTTGAAGGTTTGTTTGCTGCCGACGCCGGGGAATTGGGGCAGGGCGAAGTAAACGACGGGGTCGGCGTAACGCACGTGGGGGCTGCGGCGGCTGAGGGATTGGGTGAGGCCGGGGTGGTTGAGGCCGGGGACCATGAGGATGTGTTTTTGGGCGAAGATGCCGGGTTGGGCACGGTCGGCCAGGATGACGCCCCATCTTTCCAGCCCGGCGCGAATACCACTGCCATCGACAACGGCCGTTTCCTTTCCTACTTCTCGCAATGCCTGCCCCAACTCATGGGGTTTGCTAAACGAGCCAAGTTCCAGCACAGCAGGCAGACCGTCCAGGCCAATGGCGTCTACTTTGCCGTCGTATTCGGCAATGAGGGCGCGGGCCACGTCCGGATCGCCGCCGCAGCCTCTACGCTGCACCCGGATTTCCTGGCCGAGAAAATGGACCATCTCGCTGTCGTTTTGGTCGTTAAGATGGATGATGAGGATCTGTTTCATGGGGTTTCCTCCAATCTGAAAATGATGAGTGATGCGTGATGCGTGATGAATTTCCATCTGCATGAAAGCGTTTTGTGTGAAGTGAAGGGTGCGGTTGATGGGATTGTACTCGTTTTCTTGGGAAAGAGGATACGTATTGGGCGGGATTTGAGCAAGTGAAAAATGTCACTTATTTGGGGTGAAGAGAAGGGAGTTACGTGACTACCTGACCCGATGAAGGGGAGTATAATCGGTGGTTATGCCTACAAACAAAAGACGACGAACGGTGTTGATACAGCGGCGCGGCGCCAGTGTGGAAGACCAGCTGCGGCCGCAGCGGTGGAACTGGTCGGCGGTGGTGCGGCCGTTGGACACGCATTTGGAACATCAGGCGGAAGAGCCGGTTGCCGGCGTCGGCCTGCGCAATTTGCGCTATTTTTGGCTGGATGGTTTGTTTGCGGCGGCCAGCGAGAATTTTTATATCAGTTATGTGGTGCTGTTTGCGTTGGCGTATGGGGCGACAAATGGACAGGTGGGCTGGTTAACGGCCGTTGCCAATCTGCTCGGCGCGTTAGCTTTGTTCCCAGGCGCGCGGTTAATTGAAGTGGTGGGCAAACGCAAGCCGGTGGTGGTGTGGAGCGGCGGGGGTGTGGCCCGTTTTATGCTGCTGCTGCTGGCGCTGATGCCATTGTTTGTGGCTGAGCCGCTGGCTGCCATTGTGCTGATTATTGCGCTGAACGGCATTCGCGCTTTTGCCGCCAATCTGGCGAACCCGGCCTGGACCTCGATGGTGGCAGACATTGTGCCCAGTTCGATTCGCGGCCGTTATTTTGGCAGCCGTAATATGGCGATGGGCATTGCCGCCTTGATTATTTCGCCTTTAGCCGGACGGCTGATTACTGCCGGCAGCGACTGGTTTAACGGGGAAATGGCAGGGTATCAGATTGTGCTGCTGTTGGCTTTTGCCGTTGGCATGGTAAGCACGGTACTCTTCCAAAAAATTAAGGAGCCGGCGCCCTCAGAGTCGATTTCCCATAAGCACCAGCGGGGCGATTTACGCAAGGCAATTAAGCAGTCGCCCGGATATTTGGGGCTGGTTGCCAGCGCGTTTGTGTGGAATCTGGCGCTGCAAGTGGCGGCTCCGTTTTTTAACGTGTATCTGGTAGATGCGTTTGACGCCAGCACGGCTACGATTGGCGTTCTGATTGGGGTGAGCAGTCTGTCGGCGTTGTTTGGGCAGCGGGTGTTTGGCCGCCTGCTGGACACGCGCGGCTCAATTTGGGTGCAAATGGCGTGCGGGTTGGTGATTCCGGTGCTGCCGTTTGCCTGGATGTTTATTACGGCGCCCTGGCAGGTCGGTTTTATCAATGCGTTGGGGGGCTTTGTATGGGCGGGCTACAATCTGGCGACGTTTAATTTGCTGCTGATTCTATCGCCGGATGTGCAGCGACCTCGCGCGGTAGCATTGTACCAAACGGCCGTTTTCTCCAGTGCAGTCATCGGGCCGCTGTTGGGTGGTTATCTGGCTGACGCCGTGAGTTTCCAGTTGATTTTTGGGTTGAGCGCCATAGGCCGGCTGTTGGGCATGGTTATTTTCTTTCTGTTCACCAGGCTGCCGTACCGGAAAGCGCAGGCGCTTGCCAGTCAGGCAGCCAGTTGAATGTTGGCGTCTTCCATGCGCTCCTGAATCAACGACAACAGGCGCGGGCGCATTTCGGCGGCTTTGCTAAAGCGGGCTTTGGCGACCACTGTCAATTCGATATGCTGCCCCATTTCACCGGATTCGCTGATCACCTGCCAGGGTTCAAGTAAATTAGGCAGCAGGGCCACTGCCTCTAGAGCCATGTCGTCCAGAAGCTGAATGGTTTCTTGCACATCTTCAGCGGCGATTCTTAACTTGATGTTGGCGACGGAAAAACGGCCGCGGCTGTAGTTGCGCACCAGACGGATTTCACCGTTGGGCACAGTGAGCAGTTCGCCGCTGGGGGCGCGGATTTCGGTGGTGCGCATGTTGACAGCTTCAACCACGCCTTCGATGCTGCCGGACGTACCGCCTAATTCCACTTTTTCGCCCACGTCGAAGGTGTCTTCAAAGAGGAAGGCAATGCCGGTGAGAAAGTCGCTGAGAAACGGCCGTGCACCCAAACCAAAGGCGGCGCTGAACAAGCCGATCATCCAGATAAGCGTATCGGCATTAACAAACAGCAGCAGGCTGAAGAAGGTGGCGACGGCAAAACCCAGGAACGTCAGAGCGCTGGCTACCAGGCCATGCAGGGTATGCAGACGTTCTTGCCGCAGCAAAGGCTCTTGACGCCTGAACCGGCTGATGCCTACCAACCGCCGCGCCAGCCGTCCGCTTAAACGATGAAACAGCCAGGCCAGCAAATAGAAGAGGATGATGAACAATAATTTGCTCAACCAAACGGCCGTTACAGTTTGCAGCAATCTTTCCATAACCAGTATTCTCCCAACAGGATGATCTATAATTTGGATGGTATCCAAGTTGGGTCGAATTAGCGAATGCGTTCAGATTGGACCAATCTCAGAAGATGGGTACCATCTGCATGGAGAACCACATGGGCAAGACGATCAATTTTTATGAGCAAGTATACGCCGTCGTGCGCCGCATTCCGCGCGGCAAAGTGTCCAGCTACGGCCGAATCGCAGCTATGCTGGGCCAGCCCCAGGCGGCGCGGGCGGTGGGTTATGCTCTCAACGCCCTGCGCGACAAAAAGGATGACCCGGCCTATCAGGACATCCCCTGGCAGCGGGTGGTAAACAGCCAGGGCCGCATCAGCATCGTCAGCCAGGAGCATAACGTCAACGTGCAAGCCAAACTCCTGCGCGAGGAAGGCGTGGTCGTCAGCGACGAACTCAAAATCGACCTGGGTGTATATCTTTGGGAGGGGCTGCACCTGATAGAAATCGACGATATTTTGTCGAATAGGGGCAGGGGGGCATAGCGGCAAAGTTGCAGAGTGGCAGGGGTGCAGAGTGGCAGGGTTGCAAGGTAGCAGGGGTGCAAAGTCAAGATTATTTAACTATTCGACTATTTGACTGACCGACTATCTGACTAACCGACTGCTCCAGCGAGGCGATGATTTTGCGGTCGGTAACAGCGAAGGCGTAGCGGTCCAGGTCGGACAGCGTGACCCAGGCGTGGTCTTGGACGCCAATGTGCTGCGGTTCGCCGCTGAGATGCGCGGCGTGGAAGGCGTGGAGGGTGATGCGGAAATGGGTGTAGGCGTGGTTGATACGGGTCTGAAACTCGCCCACCTGGATGTCGATTGCCAGTTCTTCCCGGATTTCTCGTTTGAGCGCTTCGGCTAAGGTTTCGCCCTTCTCTTGTTTACCGCCCGGGAATTCCCATAAACCACCAAGCAGGCCGGATAACGGCCGTTGCGCAATCAAAAATTTCGCGTCTGGTCCCATTTGCCCGTTTTGCCAGATGATGCCCGCCGCCACGTCGTAATGGGGTGTGTGTTTACGCGGCGGTTTGACGGGGCGTTCCAACTGGGTTCCGCGCTGCCGCGCCAGACATGGTTTTGCCAGCGGGCAAAGCAGGCAGCGCGGATTTTGGGGCAGGCAGACGGTTTGTCCCAGTTCCATGAGCGCTTGATTGTAGTCGCCAGGGCGCTGCGCGGAAACGAGATCAGCGGCAAGCTGCCACAGATGCTTTTGGGTGGACGTGGCAGTCACATCATCGGGCAGGTCGGTGAGGCGGCTGAGGACGCGGATGACGTTGCCGTCGAGGACGGGGACTGGCTCGTCGAAGGCGATGGAGGCGATAGCGCCGGCCGTATAGCGGCCGATGCCTTTGAGGGTTTTTAATTGGGCGGTGGTGGTGGGAAAACGGCCGTGCCATTCATCAATAATGGTTTGGGCGGCTGCGTACATGTTGCGGGCGCGGCTGTAATAACCCAGGCCTTCCCACAATTTCAACACCTCGTCCAGGGAAGCGGCCGCCAGGGCCTGCACCGTGGGGAAGCGCTCCAGCCAGCGTTCATAATAAGGAATGACGGTGGTGATCTGGGTCTGCTGGAGCATGATTTCCGAGACCCATATGGCGTAAGGGTCGCGGGTGCTGCGCCAGGGCAGGGCGGCGTGTCCGGCGTCCCACCAAGTTAGTAGATCGTCCGCAATATTAATTTTGGGCATAACGGCTATTGTAACGAGAGATCACCAGGAACCAAAGTACTAATAGCGGGCATAGGTTCAGGCAAAATATCGAGGTAAAATCACCATTAACGCGCCTCCAAAAATAAGCGCATAAAGGCCAGAAGTTTGATTTTATTTATGGAAATGAAAAAGTAGTAATGCACAGCAGAGAATCCTATGAATCTTCCAATTGATGTCTTGTTGTTATTGGCAGTAGTTCCGGCCTATTTATGGGGATTTCGACAAGAAATGATCTTGATGGCGTATGCTTTAGCCGGGTATCTTGGTGTCGCTATGTGGCATCCTTTATCAAGCTATTGGAACCTTCCAACTCAAGGCAGGGGAAGGTATGTTTTTCTTCTACAATGGATGTTACTGCTCATCATTATTACCGGCGCAGCCGTGATCCCTACTCTCAATAATGTGCTGGAACTTTGGAGTGCGGAAATAGATTTTGATGGTTACACACCGGCATACCGTGAATATCATGATGGCGCCATCCAAATTGCTGAAGCTGTACGCTTATTGGATGAGGGTAAAAACCCCTATGTGGAAACTTATGAAAACACGCCGCTTCGATTTTTTGGATTTCAGGATGTAGGAGAAGCCATCACCGAGAATCCTGCTTTAGATTATCTGGCATACCTGCCTGGCTTTTTATGGCTTTCCTGGCCAGCATATAAATTAGCAGCATTTGTTGGGCTTCCTTACGATCAACGTTTGGTATATCTTTTGTTTTATATTGTTCTAATCTTGCTATTACCCCATCTGACCACCAGACCCTCCTACAAACTGGCTTTAACAATTGCAGTAGGCTTAAATCCTTTGCTGGTTAAGCCTATTATTACCGGGATGAATGATGCTGCCGTGTTAATGTTCGTTATTGGATCTGTACTCCTCCTCAGACGTAATAAATGGGTGGCATCCGCTCTGTTCTTTGGGATCGCTTGTTCACTAAAGCAGTTTGCCTGGTTTATTGCACCCTTTTACTTGTTATTGGCAATCCATCGGGAAAACGGTCTTGATTGGAAACGTGGTCTCAAAATGGTTGTTATCATGGGTGTTGTCATGTTCATTGTGACAGCGCCATTTGCCGTCTGGGATTGGCAGGCTTTTTTTGAGGACGTCTTTCTATATCCGGGTGGACAGGTTGGTGTAAATTATCCAATTCTGGGGTATACGGTTGGCACTTTGCTCATTGGGGTAGGCGTCATTCCGTCACATTACTCAGATTTTCCATTTATGTTATTACAATTAATTTTTGGAATGCCTCTATTGATTTTCTTACTTCATCGGCAGTGGCGAAACAATTATGTGGGTGAGATGTTTCTGTTTTCGGGAATTTTTGTTTTTGGACTTGGGCTTGTCTCGCGGTTCTTTCAGGATAACTATATTGGGTTTGTTGCCGTTTTGATTTCAGTTGGTTTGATTCTGCGCGACAGAACCGCCATGGAATCTATCAGCGATGGCGCCAGCATAAAGTGACGGAGAAGGAAACGGCCGTTTCCCCACTACTTTACGCCAACCCCACATCCCTGCTCACATTTTTCCCCAAACATTCACACCGGACCCTAGTTGATTCATTCACAACACGCATAATTATGTTACACTGCACTCATACCTGATGTTGAGCAAAAAATCATGACCATCCCAGAACCATCTCGTACATGGCAGCAGCAGTGTCATGTACGCATCTTGCAAAACGACGTCACCGCTTTCGCTGAACTCAGCGAGCAAGCTTTGCCCCACCTCGTTTATTTTCTTCAGCAACAATTCTCCACCCAAGACTCCCACCAACAAGAAATGATCGCCATAGACACCCTCATGGCTTACCAGGCGCTGCCCGATAAGTACAAACCTGAAAAACTCTCCCTGTTTGCCTACCTGCGCATGGCTGCTCGCGGTGACATGCTCAACCTCATCGACAAGGTAACACGCCAGGAACGGCGGCAGCAGCCGCTCGATGACCCCGCCATCCAGGAGCAGCTCCCTACCCTGGATCTCCTCACCAGCACCGGCGAACTTGAAGAATGGCTGGAAACTCACACCCGTCTCTCCCGCGCCGACCTGCTCCAACAATTGGATCAAGACCTGAACAAAACAGACAAAAACATCCTCCTGCTCATGCTGGATGGCGTGCGTGATACCAAGCGCTATGCGGAAGTGATGGGCATCACCCGTCTGTCCCAATCCGAGCAGCAGGCAGAGGTCAAACGCGCCAAAGACCGCCTGCAAAAACGCCTGCTGCGCTTTGGCGAACAGATCCGCCGCTAGTTCCCCTCAATTTTGTCGAACTACAGCCTTGGGTTCGGAACTATAAATAGGATGTGAACAAACGTCCTGCTTGCAAGTTTGTGCGGCACTGCTACATAGAATGCACCGCGCAGTTATAAGGAAAATGAACAATGAGCCAAATGTTACTCAATATGGCCCAACAAGCAGCCAAAGATTCTTCCCTGATGGCAGGGCTTATCGAAAAATACACCCGGCAAACTGGCACAACCTGGGCGGATGTCGCTGTTGAACTGCAAATTAATCCGGCGCAGTTGGCTAAATTGGCTTTATGCCGCCAGCCCAATGGCAATGCACACCAGGAAACACGGCAAATTGCAGATTATGTTAAGATGAGCCCCATTGTGTTGAGCTATTTTTATGAAAAAGCGCAAAATGGCGTCCCCGCTACTCGCAAACTGACACCCACCAAGAAAACGACGGAAACAAAGCCCCAAAGTCCGCCTCAAAAATCGTTTTCATCCAGGAAAGGATTTATGCCAAGAAGAGTCGTATGGACGATGAGCGCCGCGCTGGCGCTGCTTTTGATTATCAGCGTCTTTGCCCTGGCGCAGCCAACGGCCGTTTCCGAAGCCACCCTAATCATTTCAAGCGGTGAAGTCATTATCAACCGCAGCGGTGGGCCTTTAACCGCCAATAAAAGCGTCACGGCCGTTTCCGGGGAAGTCCTCGTCGTCGGCGCAGGCGATCTTCTCACCACCAATGCCACGGCTGTGGCCGAACTCAGGCTGGCCGACGGCGGCGTCGTTGAATTGGCAGAAAACACCACTGTGGAAATCACCCATCTGGTCACAACAGAAGAAACGTACCAGGTCACGCTGACGATGATGGCCGGACGTACCCTGAACCGGGTTGTGCGGCTGTTGGGCGTAGACGACGCCTACCAGGTGCGCACCCCTTCCTCCACGGCTTCGGTGCGCGGCACAGTGTTTACGGTAGACGTTCTCTCAGCAAACAGCACCTATGTGGCTGTGGACGAGGGTATTGTGCAGGTGAGCATGGGCGATCAGGCTGTGGATGTGAAGGCTGGCTTTGAGGTAACGGCCGTTCTCGGTGAACTCCTTATCGTCAAGCAGCACAACCAACCAGGTGCGCTGCCTAAGCCGGCCCCCACCGCTTTACCGGCGCCCACGGCCATGGCAATTCCGCCAACACCGACTACTGAACCGGAACCCACTGCCGAACCTGCCTCCACCAAAGAAAAATCAGGACAAAAATCGGCTCAGGATGTCATTTTGCTGCCTATGCTAGATGCCGTTCCAACCGCCCCGCCTGAAACGATACCCGGCGCGGTTAGTGATTTACCAATTCCAGGCAGCAGTGACAACCCCATTCCTAATCCCGGCGACAATCCCGTTCCCAATCCTGGTGATGACAACGGCGGCAACCCCCACGACGGCATGACGGTCCCAGGCAGTCCGCCATCCGATCCCGGCGACGGCAGTCCGCCAGCTGGCGGCGCCCCTCCACCCGGACAAGGCGGTACACCGCCTGGACAAACATCCAACCCCGGTCAGGGCGGTGGGAAAAAAGACGACTAAATTAAAGGCAGAAGTAAGAAGGCAGAAACCCAAAAGACCTGTTTTAGAACATGAAACAGGTCTTTTTTCTTGGGAGAATTCTTGGCGTTTTGAGTGGCGGGTAGCGAGTGGCGGTATCCCGGACACGCTGCTCGCCACCCGCCACCCGTCATTTTATAACCGCTTTGTCTTAAAGCTTGATGGTCCGGTTGATTGACCGGTCAACAGCATACACAGGCGCCCGTTCCGGCCGCTGGCGGACGGAGAGCGACGTTTCCTTGACGGCTTCAACCCGGTCTGACACCTGGGCTTGCGTGTTTTCCCCCATCAATACCTGATCGGCCAGGGCGATGTGCGCCAGTTGAGCAGCAATGGCGACCACATCCCCCAACGCCGTGTACCCCTGCTGCTCACCCGCTTGAGCATAGCCCACTACCGCCCGCCCGGTATCAATACCACAGCCAAAATGCATGGCGCGGTGAGGATGATCCAGGGTCGAAAAGGAACTGTGATACGTTTTCAATTCGTTTTGGAGCTTTAAGGCCGCCTCCACTGCCAGCCAGGGATGGTCAGGCTGGGGCAGCGGCGCATTAAAAACGGCCGTTACCTGATACCCGTCCGCACTGACCACCAGACCCCCCGCCTGTAACAGCACCCGCAGCACCATGTCACGGAAATAGGCCACCAGGCGCATCACCTCTTCCGGATCAAACTGTGCCACAAAACGGCCGTATCCCCGCAAATCAACAACCAGCACAGTCACCTCCTGCATCTGGCTCTTGAGATCCAGTTCACCCTTCTGCACTCCCTCAAAGGCAGCCTGCGCCACCTCCGGCGCCACCCGCGCCGCCAACAGCCCCATAATTTCCCGCCGCCGCCGCACCTCTACAGAATAGCGGTACGCCGTTACCATGGCATAACTCAAAGCAATGGTGAGCAGCGGGAAAAAGATGTCCAACAAAACGCCGGTAAGATCAAACACCACAGAAGCCAACAGCAAATAAAACAGCGACAAGACCCCGGCCAAAAACAGCCCAGACCAGGGCCGCGTGCAAACCAGACCGGTCATCACCCCCAAAACCAGCAAAATCAACACCCGCAGCATATCATCCGGTTTGTGGATAAAATTGCCCGACCAGATGGTTTCAATGGCATTTGCCAAAATTTCCACCCCATACATGTAGCGCCCACCGCCCACCGGCGTCAGATAACGGTCCGGGATGCCCGTGGCCGTCATCCCCACCAGCACCAACTTGTCCCGGAACCGTTCAGGCGGTACGCTGCCAGCAATCACGTCCTGATAGCTCACCGTCGTGAAAACGGCTTCTTCGGCAGCAGCCGGCGGCCCGGCAAACGAAATGAACATTTCGCCGGCGTCACCCACCGGCACGGTCCGCCCCACCGCAGACAACCTGCCGTCCTCCGGCAGTGGCGGCAGCGAAATCTCCATCCCCAAAAAAACTTGCAGCGCCGCTAACGCTAAGGATGGATAACGGCCGTTATCCCCCTCAAATACCACCACCGTCGGCGCCTGCCGCACCACCCCATCCGGGTCATGCAGCACATTGGCATGACCCATACCCACCGCTGCGGCAGTTAATTGAGCATTGGGTCTCACATGCGTCTCATACAGCATCACACCATCCTGATGAATCGCATCACCACCACCCAAAATCGGCTGCACCACATTACCCGCCGCGCGCATCGCCGCCGCCAACTGATCATCATCCGCCGTTTCCGCCGCAAACACCACGTCAAAGGCAATCGCTTTGGCGCCAGCCGCCCGCAACTGCTCAATTAACTGCGCATGAAGCGACCGCGGCCAACTGTCCCAACGGCCATATGCGGCCAGCGCGGCGTCATCCACCGCCACAATCGTCACGATGCCGCTGACAGGATAGGGTTCCAGCAGCATGTCGCGCGTCTGCCCATTAAAAGGCGCAAACACCCCGGCCAGCAGCAGCAAACTCATCAACAGACCGATGCCCAACCCAATCAGCGTACGGGCAATGGAAATGCCTTCCCGATCCTGCAAAAGCTGCTCATAAAAAAGCGTGGCTCCCATTCTGGCGCGCAAAGAAAACGGTACAATGGCCGGTAAACTGCCCGACAGCCGCCACACCTCTTTCAGCACGTTCGCCACAACGGTTTCGTCTACACCGCTATCCAGGATGGTTTGCACGGCCGTTTCACTTTTAACATGGGCCAGCAGCGCCACCGCCTGCCCCGACTGCCCATTCTCCCGCAGCGTCAAATGACCCACTTTTTTATCGGCATATTCAGACAGGCCGACAGGCTGCCATTTTTCGGCAGGCGGGGTTTGTTGCAGGAGCAGGGTGAGGATGTCCTGACGCAGCGCCCAACTTTCAGCCATCACTGCCAGGTCGGCGAGACGGGTCAGAACCCCAGGCGGCAGGGACACGGCCGTTTTTTCTGTTTGCAGCCATACGGAAATAGTGCGGGAAACGGCCGTTTCCCCCTCCAGGACTGCCGTCTGCCAGCACACTTCCCGCCGTACCGCCTCATCCGCCGCCTGCCACCAGTGAGACAGCCGGTAATCGTATACCAACGCCCCACGCAGCATAAACTGCTGCCAGTTCAGCAGCCGAGATAATACCTGCCCCTGCTCCAGAGTAAAAGCGCTGTCAATATAAGCCAGATGCGTCAACCGCGCCGGAAACTCCTCCTCCTCAGGCTGCCAATCCTTCAAAAACAGACGCAGTAAATGCTCCGCATCCATCAAAACCACTTTATCTTCATCCAGACTAACCGCTGTCTGAAACAAAACCATTGGCGGGTTAGCCTTCGGCGCCAGCGCCTTCGCTGCCATATCATACGCCGCCAATGCTGTAGACGGCCGTTCCGTCCAATGAAACGCCGTCAACTGCCGAAACGCCTCCATAAAAGCCGCCGGAATCTCAGGGTTCACCTCTCGCGGATCCGGCAGGTCAAAATCACCCTGATACTGGCGCGAAGCCAGGCTCTCCGTCCCCTCCCAGGGCAGCTTACCCATCAACATCTCATAGATCAAAATGCCCAGGCTGTAAATATCAGACTGCGGCGCCAACCCCAAACGATTATGCTGCTCAAACGACGCATACGCTTCCGTACCCCGCCCCGTATGGAAAATATTCGTCCCTTCCCCCAACTGCCGCGCCAGCCCAAAATCCGAAAGATAAACATGCCGCTGGCTGTCCAGCAGCACATTGTCCGGCTTTAAATCGCGGTGAACAATTCCCCGTGTATGCAAAAAAGACAGCGCCGACGTAATCTGGGCGGCAATGTCCAGCGTCTCCTCAATAGAAAGCGGGCCGCGCCGCAGCAAATCCGCCAGAGACCCCATGCAACTATAGCGCATCGCAAAATAGGTATATCCTTCTATCGTACCAAAGCGATACAAAGGCAGAATATGTGGGTGTTCCAAACTGGCTATCAAATGCGCCTGCTGTTCAAATTCAACCAGCGCCTGATCATTCGCGCCCATACCCCCTGGCAGCGCCGCCACCTTCACCGCCACCACCTTGCTCCGCTGATTATCCCACGCCGACCAGATTTCCGCCTCGCCCCCACGACCAATTGCCTCTAATAGGGTATAATCATCTAAATGGTAGCCACGCTCTAAATTGATAGGTTGTCTATAAGTATTGGTAAGCATAAGGTAATTTTTCAAAATTTCGGGGAGAACAAGGCCTGAGCGTTCGACTTAGCTTACGCCGAAGTCTTGCCGAAGGCCGTTGGTTCGACCAAAGGGAGTTGGTTCGACAGGCTCAACCAATTCCCCCAATTTATACCATTGTATCGGAATTCTCAGGATAGGATATATCAAATCATCAATCAACATCAGGCAAAACAGACTCTCATGGAAACACCTAAATTCTGCCCAGTTTGTCAAAGAAAAAATAAAATTGATGCAACACGCTGTATTTATTGTGGCGCATCCCTGGCCTTTAACCACCCCAGTCTGCGCACCACCCTGAACATCACGCCCACAATCAGCAGCCTCGATGTGACATCCTCCTGCCAGGATTATCTGGAGCTACTCTCGCCGGGAGATGCGGCTATTGTCGTAGAAAAGCACAAGGAGCCGATCATACTGCGCGAAGTCAACGAGATGGTCCTGGGTCGTTACTTCGAAGAACAAGAAAGTCCATTCCTGGATCTGGATCCCTTTGGGGCGGCAGCCTACGGCGTTTCCCGGCGCCATGCGCAGCTTGTGCGCGTCAATGACACATTCGTGTTTGAAGACCTTAACAGCACCAACGGTTCCTGGATTAATGGACAGCGGCTGCCGGCCGGTACCAGTTGCCCGGTATCAAGCGGTGATCAAATATGGCTCGGCCAGTTCAAGCTGATCATCTGCTTTCATCAAGACAGCGTCATACCGGCAGAAAGCACCATCATCCTCCAAGACACTTCCCCAAACGCCGCCAGCCTGACGCCAGACATTTTGCTGGAACGCCTTGGGCCGTTCTTAAAAGCATTGGAAACCTTGCAAAAAGTCGCCGCCCGCTGCCTGAACGAAGGCGGCCAGGAAACTCTGACTATTAAAAGCATCACCGCCAACCATGATGCCATTTTCGTCATTCATCTCGCCCACCACCCCCAGGCCGCCCAACTCGTCAAAAAATGGATCATGCCCTGGCGCTTAAGCCATAAAAACAAAGATGACGACACAAATATGAATCAGGAAATGGTACAACTCACCTCTCATATCGTGAGCGACATCGCGCCGAACATGAACAACGAAAATAAGTTTTCGCTGATTGAAGTTTTGATGCCGTCTGTTACCAGCCTGGCTACTGGTCCCATGGAATTTTCGCTTACCGCCCTGTAACGCCTTCGGCAGATCGCGCCACAAAAAAGAGCGGCGCTCGAAAAGCTAATTTTCGAGCGCCGCTCTTTTTATTCATGCTGCCTGCCAGTATCCGTACCCCGGAGTCTATATGCCGTATGCCATATACGGTATACCGTATGCCGTTTTCAGAAAACAATCGCCAGAGGATGTAATTGACGGATTACCGCTTACGGATTACCGGAAACGGATTACCGGCTACGGATCACCGCTTACGGATTCATACGGTTGAGGGTGCGCGGAAAGGGGCTGGTCTGGCGGATGTGTTCAATGCCGCAAATCCAGGCCACCGTGCGCTCCAGACCAAGACCAAAACCACTGTGCGGTACACTGCCATATTGGCGCAGGTCTACATACCATTGATAATGTTCCAAAGGCAGTTCATGGCGCTCAATGGCCTGAATGAGCAGGGCCGGATCACTCATGCGCTCGCTGCCGCCAATGATCTCGCCATAGCCTTCGGGAGCCAACAAGTCTACACTTTTGCATACTTCCGGCCGGCCGGGCCAGGGTTCCATGTAAAACGCCTTCACCTGTGTGGGATAGCCGTAGACAAACACCGGCTTGTCAAATTGTTTGGTCAGCTCGGTTTCGTGGGGGGAGCCAAAATCGTCGCCCCATTCAATTTTGAGCTGCTCTTTCAGTTCCGGATCGTCGGTGGCTTCGCGGATGGCGTGGATGCGCTCAACAGCCTCATCGTAGCTGATACGCGGGAAGGGCGGCGTGACATTTGCCAGCGCCTTCAGGTCGCGCTCCAGGAAGGCCAGTTCATTGCGCCGTTTCTCCAGCGTGGTCTGCACCACATAGCTGACAAACTGTTCTTCCAAATCCATCAACTCATCCAGGTCACAAAAAGCGATTTCCGGCTCCACCATCCAGAATTCGGCCAGGTGGCGGCGGGTTTTGGACTTTTCGGCGCGGAAGGTGGGACCAAAACAGTAGACCTTGCCAAAGGCCATGATGTTGGCTTCGTTGTAAAGCTGCCCGGTTTGGGCCAGGTAGGCTTTTTCTTCAAAGTAGTCTACCTCGAAGAGGGTGCTGGTGCCTTCGGCGGCGGCGGGGGTGATGATAGGCGTGTCGATGTTGAGGAAGCCGTTGTTGTCGAAGAAGTCGATGATGGCGCGTTTGATCGTGGCGCGCACACGCATGATGGCCCACTGTTTGCTGGAGCGCAGCCAGAGGTGGCGGTTGTCCATCAGGAATTCTACGCCGTGGTCTTTGGGGGTGATGGGATATTCCTCTACATTTTGCAGCACCTGGGCGGATTCGATGCCGATTTCGTAGCCGCCGGGAATGCCGGGGGCACGGCCGTTTTCGCGCACAGTGCCGGTCACAATTAACGAGGATTCCTGGCCCAGTCTCTTGAGCGTGTCAAACAGTTCCTCAGCCATGTCCGGCTGGTAGGCGACGCCCTGGCAAATACCGGTACCGTCGCGTAAGCGCAGGAAAATGAGCTTGCCTTTGTGGGTGGAGGCGTAAAGCCAGCCTTTGAGCGTCACTTGCTGATCCACGAAATCAGCGATGTTTTCAATGCGGAATTCAGGTTTCATACGGGTCTCCCAATGGAAATTTGTGGCGCAGATTGTACCACGATCAGCCGGTATTGCCCGCCAAACATGCCCGGTTCGTCACGGAGAATGGTAACGGCCGTTTCCCCCACAATATCGCTGAACTTCCGGGTAATGTCGGTGCCCAGCAGCATGGTAATCTGATTTAGCAGGCGGCGCAAGCCGTTTACGTTCCCATCTTCCGGCACAAACTTGTCAAACACCACCAGGCGTCCGCCCGGCTTCAGCACCCGCAGCGTTTCCCGCCACACCGCCGCCGGGTCCGGCACGACCGCCAGAATGAGATTGAGAACGGCCGTTTCAAACGAGCTGTCATCCAACGGCATGTCGGCGGCGTCGGCCTGGATGAGGGTGATTTCGGCGGGGGAAAACGGCCGTTTGGCCTCAGCCTGGCGCAGCATCGCCGGGCTGAGGTCCACACCCGTCACCTGCACGCCGGCGGGTATATCCGGCAAATCCGCGCCCGTGCCCACGCCCACAATCAGCACCTTTTCCCCTGGCTGCACATTCAACTGCGCCCACGCCAGCCGCCGCCCGGACCGATACAAACGCCCCGCCAGCGCATCATAAAACGGCGCCCACACCTTGTAGATAATCTGATTACCATAATTGGTCATTTTCACGTTGACACTCCCTTGAAAATGCAGCGCAATTTGACAAATCGCGTTACGGATTTTCATTGATGGCAGTGCGCCTCGGCGCATGTTGTTTCCTGTAAATAGCGAGAGCCTCTACACTCTACACTCTAGTACCGTAACTTTCTAAAAATGAGGAGTTCGCACGCCCACGTGCGAACGTGTGGCACGAGGGCGTACCACACTCAGCACCCCTCAAAATCACAAAGTTGAGGTACTAGCTCTCGCTTCTTAAGAGTTGACAAATCTTCATAGTTGTTTATAGTATAACTATTAGTCATTTTACAAACAACTAAAGAAAATTATGATCGATTTACAACCGGCGCTCCACCAAATAGGATTTACCGAATACGAGGCCAAAGTGTACCTGGCGCTGCTGCGTGAGCATCCGGCGACGGGCTACCAACTGAGCAAAGAATCAGGCGTGCCCCGCTCGATGGTGTATGAGGCGCTCAAACGACTGCACAATCGCGGCGCGGCCCTGGAAACGGTGGAGGGGCGCTCCACGCTGTACCGCCCCCTGCCGCCCCAGGTGCTGTTGGACCGGCATCAAGCCGAACATCAACAGCTTATCAGCGATTTACGCCTGGGATTGGTGGCACTGTACACAGCCACGTCAGATAATCGGGTATGGACCATTGGCAGCAAAACGGCCGTTCTCGCCTATGCCGCCAAACTCATCCAGGAGAGCCAGGCCGAGCTGTACCTTGTCCTGACAGACGCCGACCTGGATGCCCTGCGTCCCGACATCACCACAGCCTGCGACCGCGGCGTCGTCATCCGCACCCTGCTTACCGGCGAAGGCAGCCTGGAATGCGGACAGGTGGCCTACCACCCGCCGCTGGAAAGCGAGCTGCAAGGCATCACCGCCACCCTGCTGGTAAACGCCGACGACCGCGAAGTGCTCATCGCCGGTTCCAACCCGCGCCAGGAAACCACCGCCACCATCACCCGCAATCAGGATTTGGTCCTCATTGCGCGGCAGTTTGTGTGGATGGAAATGTTCACCCAGCGCATTTATGCCCGACTGGGTGACGATTTACTGGCGCGGCTGGACCCCGAAGATCGAGAAATATTCGAGAGCCTGCGCGTGACTTTTCCTTAAGGAACAGAAGGTTAATAACCTGCGCATTTCCCCCTCCCTAACCCTCCCCCAAAGGTGGAGGGGAGAAGAGTCCCTCTCCCTTTGGGAGGGGGTTAGGGGGAGGGTAGATGGGCAACTTATTTAATTTTCATTCCTTAACAGGTCGTAGATTGGACCAATCTTTTAGATTGGTCCAATCTAAAACGAGAACATAACCTATGACAGAAAAAACTATGAATCTAGCCAAAACCAAAACAGCCGAACAAGCCGACCGTAGTTGGTGGGAACGACTGAGCGAACAAATTCCGATGCAGCGGCTGGAACTCATTGCCACCATCGTCACCTTCATCACTATGATGATTGGTCTCGCCAGCGAACTGCTCGGCGGCCCGGAGTGGCTGACACTCTCCGCTTACCTCATCGCCTACATCGCCGGCGGCGTCTTTGGCCTGAAGGCCGGCATCGCCTCGCTGCGCCAGTTTAGCATCGACGTGGACTTGTTGATGGTGCTGGCAGCCGTGGGCGCGGCGCTGGTGGGCGCCTATTTTGAAGGCGCCATGCTGCTCTTCCTCTTCTCGCTGTCCAACGTGCTGCAAACCTATGCCATGGATCGCACCCGCAACGCCATCCGGGCGCTCATGGCGCTGCGTCCCGCCGAGGCCACCGTGCGCCGCAACGGTGAGCTGGTGACCCTGCCCATCGAAGAAATCGAGGTGGGCGAGCACATGCTGGTGAAACCGGGCGAACGGCTGGCGCTGGACGGTGTGGTGTTGGACGGGCGCAGCAGTCTGGATCAGGCCGCCATCACCGGCGAATCGATTCCCGTGGCTAAAGGTCCGGGCGATACGGTGCTGGCAGGCAGCATCAACCAGCAGGGCAGCCTGGACGTGTCCGTCACCCATTACGCCGCCGACACGACCCTGGCGAAGCTCATCAAACTGGTGGAAGAGGCGCAAAGCGAAAAAGCGCCCACGCAGCGTTTTATTGAAAAAGGGGAGCAGTATTACGCTCTGGGCGTCATCATCATGACGATATTGGCGATTATTATCCCGGTGGCGTTTTTCAACGAGCCGTTTGAAACCACTTTCTACCGGGCGATGACGCTGATGGTAGCGGCTTCGCCCTGCGCCATCGTCATCAGCACGCCGGCGACGGTGCTGTCGGCCATTGGCAACGGCGCGAAGCGGGGCGTACTGTTCAAAGGCGGCGCTTACGTAGAAAAGGCAGCCGAAATCAAGGTCATCGCCTTCGACAAAACGGGCACGCTGACAGTGGGCAAGCCGCGGGTAACGGACGTGGTGGTTTGCGCCCAAAACTGGGACGGCGATGAGGCACAACTCCTGCAACTGGCGGCGGCGGTGGAAACAAAGTCGGAACATCCCTTGGCTCAGGCCATTATAACGGCCGCTAAGGAACGTGGTCTCACGCTGAACGGCGCCTCCGATTTTCATTCAGAAACGGGGATGGGCGTTTATGCCACCGTTGACGACCGCCAGATTGCGGTGGGCAACTTGCGCTTTTTTGACAATTGGGTGCTGGATGGGCTAGACCGGGCTATTGTTCAGCTTGAACAGTTTCAGGATGCGGGGAAAACGGCCGTTCTGGTGGCCGACGTCACTGAAAACACCCGCACGGCGCATGTGCTAGGCATTCTGGCTATCGCCGACGTGCTGCGCCCCGACGTGGCGCAGGTCATCCAAAAGCTCAAGGCGCAGGGCATTACCCACGTCGCCATGCTCACCGGCGACAACAAGCGCGTGGCCGAGGCCATTGGCAAACAGGCCGGCGTGGACGCCGTTTACGCGGAACTGCTGCCCAAGGACAAGATGACGCTGCTGCACCAATTGAGCAAACAATACGGTCCGGTAGCCATGATTGGCGACGGCGTGAACGACGCGCCGGCGCTGGCGACGGCCGACATCGGCATTGCCATGGGCGCGGCGGGCACCGATGTCGCCCTGGAAACGGCCGACATTGTGCTGATGAGCGACGATCTGAGCAAGGTGTCTTACGTGATTGGCCTCAGCCACAGAACACGCAAGACGTTGACGCAGAATCTGGTGTTTGCCATTGGCGTGATTGTGGTGCTGGTAACGGCCGTTTTGGGGGTGGGCATCGCTTTGCCGCTGAGTGTGATTGGGCATGAAGGCAGCACGGTGCTGGTATCGCTGAACGGGCTGCGGCTGCTGCGGTATGAGGAGCCGTCTTATCCGTAATCGGTAATCCGTAAAGCGTAAAACCGATTACCGATTACGGGTTACCGATTACGGATTACGGGTTACGGGTTTCAACGCCGGAAAAAGCGCCAGCGCAGACCGGGGCGGCGCAGATAGCTCATCGTTTCGTTAACGGAGGCAGGACGGAAGCCAAAGGTGCGCAGCACGGAATCGTGGGCGACCGCTTCAGGCACGAAGAAGCGATCCACAAAGTAGCTGGTGGCTGGCGGCCAAAACCACCACCAGAACAGCAGGCGGGAGATGGGACGCAGCAAGGTCATGGGCAGCCGCACAGGGTAGCGCCGGATCCCGGCGGTGGTGATAATGCGTTTGACGATTTCGTGATAGGGCAGGTGTTCTTCCCCGGCAATGGTGACGGTTTTATTGACCAGGTCCGGGCGGTTTAGCGCTTGCACCAGGCAGCGGGCCAGGTCTTCGACCCACAGCGGCTGCCAGGCTCGCGTGCCGCCGCCGGGCAGCCAGACAAAGGGCCAACTCCAGTAAGCCAATCCCAGGATGATTTCAAAGTAACGGTCGCCGTAGCCATAGACGGCGGCGGAGCGGATGATGGTGGCGGGAATGCCGCTTTGTTGCACGAGCTTTTCGATTTTGCCTTTGGCGGCGAGCAGGCTGTGGAGCGAGTTGGGGTCGGCGCCGATACGGCTGATGACAATGATGTGCTGGACATTGGCGCGGCGGCATTCTTCCAGCAAGCGCTGGGCGCCTTCGACGTCGACGTGGTTGAGCAGCCGGTTGCGGCCTCGTGCTTCGGAACCGGCGAGATGGATAACGGCCGTTTTGCCCTGGAGCTGGTCGCGCAGGGCCAGGTAGTTGTTGATGCGGCCGGTGTAG
>JAWOGU010000455.1:0-7017 GCA_046496595.1 Chloroflexota bacterium | reverse complement strand
ACATAAGGCTCGTGTCTGTAAATTCTTACTCGACTGCGCATCAGCTTTTACAACAAATGTGTGAATTAACTTGGGGTTTGAGCAAAAATTTAAAATGACCCAAACCCCGAGTTAATTAGCCGAAAAATCTTGTTACTGAATGTCTAGTCGAGTGGAATGTTTTTATTTTCATAATTATGTCAATGAAATTGTCAAAAGTCCAAATTATAATAACCAATACTCAAGCCATTAGAACTGGCAAAGCCGCCGGTAAATATCACATTTGCATAATTCTTGAACGACCCGTCCACGTAAATACGGGTCTGATTGACAGAGCCTCCTTCACGCACTGCCACGATGTGATGCCATCCGCCATCGTTCAACGGTATGTCGCCTGCGGTAACTTGCTGATTAATGTTGTTGTTGTCGCGCAAGGAAACCGTTGCACGATTCGTACTCTCATCACAACCAACCCACCAGGCTGGTTGGTTTCCAGCAGTTCCACCCCCATATCGGCCAATAAAAACTTTATTGCCGCTGCACGTTGCTGTATTATGGATATTTACCCACAAGGCAATTGAGAAACTGTCGCTGGCAGTCCAATTGAAGTCTGTGCTGGCAGGTACGTTGATCCTGCGATTCGTACCATCAAACGTCTGCGCACCATTTACTCGACCAGCTTCTGGCGTTGGGCAGTCAGGAGCCGTACAGCTTCCGTCACTGGTTCCGACGGAATCGGCGAAGGGGCTGCCGCTGGTTTCGTCCAGCTTCCAATAGGCAATGGCGTCTGCCTGGCAGGCGGCGGGAACGTCGGTGATCTGGGCGTTGGCGGGCGGGGCGGTTTGGCCTACCGCCAGGCCGCAAGGAGGAGAAATGCGGCCATAGCCAGGGCGATAAGCCCCTGAATAGGTCGCCGCGCAGCCTGGGCTGCGGTGATATGATGACAGATGATTTCGTTGTTATGTTTCATTTTTGATTCTCCCTCACAAGATTGTGTTCCCTAAGTTGCGCTTAACCCTATGAGGTCTTTGAAACCTTGGAGGTTTGAAAACAGGAATTCTCAGCGTCATAACGGCATTGCTGCGTCAGTGGATCAGAATGCCAGTGCATTTCAATATCATAAAAAAGATGACTTACAGGCTATCTTAAAGGAAACGGCCGTTTCGTAAGCGCACATGTAAGCCAATCTATCTAATCTAAAATCATGTATAGCTTGGCAGTAGCGATTTATATCTGCAAAGGAATCCATTTATGGAAAACGACCTCCTGTGGCAAGAAACCAGCGAAATGCATCTACTAACATCCCTCTCTTAGCCTCGCCTACATCCTCTACTTTCCGCTAAAAATATTGACATAATTACGAAAGTTTTGGCAGTCGGTACTACTGAAGTACTGGTCTCCCAAAAAAGAACCTTAAAAATGTGACGAAGACAACCTGTTTTTCAGGTCGAAACAGCAGCAGCAGGCTGTTTTGAGCGCCGATGTGCCAAAATCCCCTTTGGCAAGTGGTCAGTCACCGAGGCTTTTTGGCGAAATTGCCCTGGTAAGGGGTAACTTTGCGGAAAAGGCAGACCGGCCAAGGCACGACGATAGCGGCCCGGGGTAGGTTCAGGCTTTCGGTCCCAAAAGCCAGTAGGTATGGTAGGGTGAAGGGCAGCCAGCCCGGTGAGGATTGAACCAGCCAGGATAGCCAATTCGGGCAAGCGGTGACGGGCCTCCTCTGCGAAAACAAACTGACGATGTGCCCCGACCATTTGCTTGCCAGCCAATGGCAGCTGTTCAACAGGCCAGCGGTCTGTATAAAGCGCATGGGCCGTTTGCGCCTTCATTTTGACATTGGTAGCCACCAGTAAGGGGTCATCGTAACGTGGGTCATGGATGGCATAGACGGTAAACAGGTCAGCCGTAGGACTGGGTTCCACATCAGGACGCACCAGGTTGTACCATGCATAGGCGGTGATGGCTTCGCCCGTCTCCAACTTCCAGTCAAAGGTGGCGTCGGCGGTTGTCGCGGCAATTTCCTTGTCCTTATATTTGCGAGGTAAGGGACGAATGCGGTCGCCTTTGGTGGGCTTTTTGCCTTTCTTGCCCGTGGGGTACCGTAGATAGTTATGCCGGGCGGTGAAGTTTTTTGCCAAACGCAGCATAAAGCGTGGTACTTGAGCTTCATGGCAGGCTTTGATTTTGAAGCCAGCATCCACCAGCATGATTTCTAGTGTTCCGAGCGTCTGGCTTACTTGGGTGAGCAGTTCTTTTTTGAGAGCTGCTTCGCTAGGCTCTTTGGGGTGAACACGCAGAATGGAGCGGGGCATAGCAATCCGTTTGTCAGCTACGGCGCCGATACGTACGACCAGTCCTAGAATGATGGCGGGCAAGGCTTTCTCGGCCACACTGTTGTAATACTTGGACTTCAGCCCCTTCAGCTTGGGTCGCCAAAAAGGTGTGGTGTCAACTGCCACAGCCCCATACCCTTCGTAACAACGCGGCTGCCATTGTTGCTGTTCCTGCATATATTGGTTCCAGGCAACGATGAGTTCGCTAATTTGCCACATCCCACTGTGAAAGGCTTTCCAGGACCGGCGAACAGCCTGTTCACCGATGCCCGTTGATTGTAAGGCCGGGAAAATAGCGCCTCTATTGGGCAAAAGCGAACCATTGATGAGCATCCAGAGAAAATGAAGCATGGCTAAATTTGTGCCCACATACAAGCCAGATACAATTGATGTCAGGGCCAACATAGTTGGTTCGATTACTGGTGGCATGTTTTTGGTCTCCTTTGTGAAGAAAGGTCTTTACCATTACCATGCCACCATTTCTGTTTTTTGTCACGTACCAGTTAGCGGAAAGTAGAGTACATAAGAATATGGACTACAACAGCAATGGCCCAACAGCCGCTGCCCTGAACAATGGGGAACTAGAAAGGAAAACGGCCGTTGCCGTCTCCATCGTCATCCCCCTCCTCAACGAAGCCGGCTCCCTGCCCGACCTATACGAGCAACTACGCCAGGTAATGGACAACCTGGACCGCAGCAGCGAAACCATACTCATAGACGATGGCAGCACCGATGGCAGCTTCAACATCCTACGCCAACTCCAGCAGGCCGACCCCCGCGTCCGGGCCATCAAGCTGCGGCGCAACTTCGGCCAATCGGCCGCCTTCTCCGCCGGGTTTGACCACGCCCGCGGCGACATCATCATCACCATGGACGCCGACCTGCAAAACGACCCGCGCGACATCCCCAAACTGCTGGGAAAAATTGACGAGGGTTACGACATCGTTAGCGGCTGGCGGGTAAAGCGGCAAGACAAATGGCTCACCCGGCGCATACCCTCCCAGGCCGCCAACTGGCTCATCTCCCGCCTTACCGGCGTCCGGCTGCATGATTACGGCTGCTCCCTCAAGGCCTACCGCTACGAAGTGCTAGAAAACACCAAGTTATATGGCGAACTGCACCGCTTCATCCCGGCGTTAGCCAGTTGGATGGGCGTAGAAGTAGCCGAAGTGCCAGTGAACCATCATGCCCGCCGCTTCGGCAAATCCAAATACGGCCTCAGCCGCATCATCCGCGTCGTTCTGGACTTGCTTTCCGTCAAATTCTTGCTCAGTTACGCCACCCGGCCGATGCAAATTTTTGGCTTGCTTGGTCTGCTTAGTTTCTTCGCCGGCACCGGTCTGGCCGCTTACCTCTCCTACCAACGCCTCTTCCAGGCCATCCCTTTACGCGACCGCCCCATCCTGCTGCTGGCCGTCTTGCTCATCGTTATCGGCGTACAATTGCTCGTCATGGGGCTGTTGGGCGAATTGGTGGTCCGCACTTACCACGAGACACAAAACAAAACCATCTATATGATCCGCGAAATTGTGGAAGAAGGGAGTAAGGGAATAGAGAGTAGGGAATAGAGGTTTATTCCCCCGCTCCCCTGCCCCCCTGCTCCCACCCGCCCGGAGGAATCATGAAAGTCCTGATGATCGCCCCACAACCCTTTTTTGAGCCGCGCGGGACGCCGATCAGCGTCTATCAGCGGCTTCATGGCTTGTCTGAGTTGGGCTGCCAGATTGACCTGGCGACCTACCACATCGGCAGCGATGTGGAGATTGCCGGGTTGACGATCATCCGCGCCCCGCGTGTGCCTTTTATCCATAAGGTCAAAATCGGCCCATCGCTGGCGAAAATCCCACTGGACCTGATGCTGCTCTTGCTGACCATCTGGCTGCTGCTCACCCGGCGTTACGACGCCATCCATTCCCACGAGGAGGCGGCTTTCTTCGCCGCGCCGCTGGCCTGGCTGTTCCGCACGCCCCATCTGTATGATATGCACTCCAGCCTGCCGAAGCAGTTGGCGAACTACAATTTTGGCAATTATGGGCCGCTGGTCTGGCTAATGGAGCGATTGGAGCGTTGGACGCTGCGCGCCAGCGACGTGGTGTTAACCGTTGGCGCGGACCTGGAGGCGTATGTGCTGCGGCTGAACGGACAGGCCAACCACATTCGCATTGAGAATATCGCGGCGCAGAATGAAACGGCCGTTTCCCCCACCCACGTCGCCCACCTGCGCCACTCACTGGGGCTGGATGGCAAGCAGGCCATCGTCTACACCGGCACATTTGAAGGCTACCAGGGCTTCGAGATGCTCTTCGCCAGCGCCCAGACAGTCGTGCGGCAGGCCCCAGAAGCGATGTTTGTCATGGTCGGCGGCAAACCGGAGCAGGTGGCCCACTGGCAGCAAGAGACAGCGCGGCTGGGGTTGGCAGACCGGGTCATCTTCACCGGCACAGTCTCGCTCGAAGAATCGCTCCACTTCCTGGCCCTGGCCGATGTCCTGGTGTCGCCGCGCATGGCCGGGCTGTCTGTGCCGTTGAAAATTTATTCCTACCTGCAATCGGGCAGCCCCATCGTCGCCACCGAGATTGAGGCGCATACCCAGGTGTTGGCTGGGGAAACGGCCGTTCTCACCCCACCCATCCCCGAAGCCTTCGCCGACGGTTTGCTGCGCCTGCTGCATGACCCAGACCTGCGCCAGACCATCGGCCAAAACGCCCGTGCCCTCGCCGAACGCGACTATTCCAAAGAAAGCTATCTCAATAAGCTAGAACGCGCCTACCTTTCCATCAAACATCGCAAGCACATCAGCGACATCAAACTACCCGACAAAAGTGTCCCTCCGCACCGAAAAGAGCGTAGATTCAGCAATTTCGCTGGAGACTAGCATGAGGTTTGCACAAGCATCTAATAATTGCATAACTGAAATTAAATCTAAAAAGTCAACCATTATGTCAATAAAAACTACTGCCGCGAAAGAGTTATGTCAACAAAAAGGACCATTTCTGAAGTGTTTTGCAAAATTATATTGACATAACAGTGTAAAAATTGCCAAGAATTTTCAGTTATGTAGTTAAAAGTTTGGCATGCAAAGGTCATGCTAGAGAGTAAAAATTGGAGATTTGCCCAATCTTCAGTCTCCAACTGGCAAGGAACAAACCTCTATGTGTGGCATTTGCGGCGTCATCTCCCGTAACGGGACATCCCCTGTATCAGAACCACTGCTGCGGACCATGAACGACTGGCTGCGCCATCGCGGCCCGGACGACGCCGGCATCTATCTGGACGATTGTGCTGGGCTGGCTATGCGCCGTCTCAGCATTATAGACCTTTCCACCGGCCACCAACCCATCGCTAACGAAGGCCAAAGCATCTGGATCGTCTTCAATGGCGAAATCTACAACCACCGGGAATTGCGGCAGAGGCTCGAAGCCAAAGGCCACTGCTTCGCCACCCAAACAGACACCGAAGCTATCCTACATGGCTATGAGGAGTATGGCGATGATGTGGTCCACCACCTCAACGGCATGTTCGCCTTTGCCATCTGGGATATCCCCCGCCAACGCCTCTTCATCGCCCGTGACCGGGTGGGCATTAAACCGCTCTACTACTACGCCAGCCCAGAGCGCTTCTTCTTCGCCTCCGAGCTAAAGGCGATACTGGCTCATCCTGATGTGCCCCGCGAGATTGATTTCACCGCACTGGACCAATTCCTGACGCTAGAATACATCCCCAGCCCCCGTTCCATCTTCCAGAACATCCAGAAGCTGCCGCCGGGGTATAGGTTGATATTGGAAAACGCCCGTTCCCCATACATCGAGCCATACTGGGACATCACCTTCCAACCTACCTACCTCAGCGACGAAGCTGCCATCGAAGCCCTCACCGACCTCATCCGCGACGCTGTAAAAATCCGCCTCATGGCCGACGTGCCTCTGGGCGCCTTTCTCAGCGGCGGCATTGACTCCAGCACCATCGTATCTTTCATGAGCGAACTCATGGATATGCCGGTAAAAACCTTTTCTATCGGCTTCGGTGACCCAACATATAACGAACTGCCCTACGCCCGGCTGGTGGCCAAGCAGTTCGGCACACAGCACCACGAAGAATTCCTGGAAGCGGACATCAACGAGATGGCGCTGCGCCTGGTAAGCCATTTCGATGAGCCGTTTGGTGACTTCTCCATCTTCCCCACCTTCCTGGTGTCAGAGATGGCCCGCCGCTACGTTACCGTCGCCCTCTCCGGCGACGGCGGCGACGAGATTTTTGCCGGTTACGACACTTATCTGGCCCAGAGAATGGATCAGCGACTCTATGGCCATTTGCCCCGCCGCCTGCGCCAACAAACCTTGCCTGGCCTGTTAAACCTGATACCACCGCAACCGGCCAAAAAAGGCCTGGTCAACAAAACCAAACGCTTCGTCGAAGGCGCCGCCCTGCCCGAAGCGTGGCAGCACACCCGCTGGATGATGTTCCTGCACGAACAGGACAAGGCGAAGCTCTACCAGCCCGATTTACGCGCCGCTCTCAACGGCAGCGTGCCTGGCGACCTGATGGCCGCCTACTTCCGGCAGGCCAGCCCGGCCGACAGCCTTAGAAAAACAACTATCGTCGTAATGGTGGCGGCCATGATTGCTCCTCCAACCTGTCCGGTCCCGGTTATTACAGCCTCCTGCAGGGTCATTCCCTCTTCGTGGTTCCTTGTAATGTTTTCAAG
>JAWOGU010000399.1:0-13492 GCA_046496595.1 Chloroflexota bacterium | reverse complement strand
AACAGTGCAATGCCCGCCCGGTTATTAACGACCTCATCAATCATGTTCTTGACGCCGAAAATCCGCAGCAGGCGAACGGCGCGGAAAATGCGGAATAAGCGGAAGATACGGAAGGTGGGAAGGCAGGCCAACAAATCGGCCCAGCCCCAATTTTTGAAGAAGTAATGGGACTTTGAAGAGGTTGTCAGGAGTCGATAGAAAAAGTCGAACAGGAAAAATGCTGTTAAAAAGATGTTGATAATCGTCATTACATCCAGGGTGAGAGGAGCAATGGGAAAGATGAAATTTATCCAAACCACAACCAGATTAAAAACGGATACCAGCGAAAGCAGCAGGACAAAAATTTCATAACCGGTGCTTTTCAGTTCTTTGTTCTTGGGTTCTGCCGCGGGGGTTTGGATGTCTGATGATGGGGGCTGTTCGTTGGTTTGAGTCATTGTTATCACTTTCTCCTACGTTTATGGGATCAGGCAACGGCCGTTTCCCAATTTTACCGCAATTACTGATTCCAGGGTCTCATTGGATGAAGCATTGCCTGGCGACATGGAAGGAAACGGCCGTTTCCCATTTTCTATCCTCTTCCCCTGTGTTATCATAAATTCCCAACATGCACACACTTTGATAGTCACGCCGAACAAGTGGACTAATCAGGCTGGCGTCCAGGCGAAGCGAATGGGACAGTGGACAGTGAACAGTAAACAGTGAACAGTAAACAGTGGACAGTAAACAGTGGACAGTGAACAGGTAAGCGCTGCTGAACACTGAACACTGTAGACTGAACACTGTAGACTGTAGACTGTACACTTTGCACTGTACACTGAAAAACGCCCCCATGACCCATTCGTTTGTCAGCCAACTACTGGGGCCTTCAATCAATGGAGGACTATCATGAAATTTTTCCTGAATGGGCAGATAAGAGAATATGATGGCGACCCCGATCTGCAGCTCCTGACTTATTTACGTGAACATGAAGGGATCACCACGCCCAAAGACGGCTGCGCCCCGCAGGCGGCCTGCGGCTGCTGCGCCGTCGATTTGAACGGCAAGGCGGTGCTTTCCTGCGTCACCAAGATGAGCAAAGCGGCAGACGGCTCAGTCACCACCACCGACGGGTTGGGCGCATACCGGCAGCAGGTGTTTGCCAACGCCTTTGTGGAGAAGGGCGGCGTGCAGTGCGGTTTCTGCATTCCGGGCATCGTCATGCAGTCTAACGCGCTCATCAACAAGAACCCCGACCCCAGCCGCGAAGAGATTGCGCAGGCGCTGACGCCTCATTTATGTCGCTGCACCGGCTACAAAAAGATAATCGACGCCGTGCAGTATGCAGCCGAAGCCATCCGCCAGGAGCAGGAAATCCCGGAACCGGGCGGCAACGGCAAAGGACCGGTGGGCACGCGGCAGCCTAAATACCATGCCCAAGATTTGGTCCTGGGCCGGCACAAGTATGTGGACGACATTTTCCTGGATGGCATGGTGTTTGGCGCGCTGCGCTTCAGCGACCATCCCCGGGCGAAGGTGCTGCATATCGATACCAGCGAAGCGGAGAAACTGCCGGGGGTGATACGGGTGATAACGGCCGTTGACGTGCCCGGCGAGCGCACCATCGGCCTCATCAAACAAGATTGGCCCTTGATGATTGCCGTCGGCGAAACCACCCGCTACATCGGTGACGTGCTGGCGGTGGTGGCGGCGGAATCGGAAGCCACAGCCCGGCAGGCGGCGGCGCTCGTCAAAGTGGACTATGAGGTCTTGGAACCGCTCATCGACATGCACAAAGCGCTGGAACCGGACGCGCCCCTGATTCACGCCAACGGCAACAAGCTGTCGCGCAGCTACACCAGCCGGGGCAGCATCGATGAAGCCAGGGCAAAGTCTACCTATGTGGCGCAGGGCGAATTCCAGACGCAGTGGATTGAGCATGGCTTCATGGAGACCGAATCGGCCGTGGCTTATCCGGCGGCGGATGGCCTGGAAATGTTGTCGCAGGGGCAAGGCGTGTATGATGACCGCATCCAGGTCGCCAAACTGTTGGGGATGCCGTTGGACAAAATCCGCGTGATCATGGTGCCCAATGGCGGCGGCTTTGGCGGCAAAGAGGACCTGACCGTGCAGGGACACGCCGCGCTGCTGGCTCATTTGCTGGGCGTACCGGTCAAAGTGCGCCTCACCCGCGACGAATCGATCATGATGCACCCCAAACGCCATCCCATCTGGATGGATTATGAAATCGGCTGCGACGCGGCGGGCAAACTGACCTTTGTGAAGGTGAAATTCCTGGGCGACACCGGCGCGTATGCCTCCGTGGGCATGAAGGTGCTGGAACGCTCGGCAGGCCACGCCACCGGCGCTTACAACGTGCCGGTGACGGACGTGGAAGCCATCGCCGTGTACACCAACAACGTGCCCTGCGGCGCGATGCGCGGCTTTGGCGTCAACCAGGCGGCGTTTGGCCTGGAAAGCCTGATTGACGACCTGTGCGAACAGGGTGGCTTCGACCGCTGGCAGTTCCGCTACGACAACGCCCTGCAAGACGGAGATATGACGGCGACAGGCCAGATCATCCAGGCAGGCTGCGGCGCGCAGGCCACGCTGCTGGCCGTGAAAGACGCCTTTTACGCGGCGAAATACGCCGGTCTGGCCTGCGGTTTGAAAAACACAGGCATCGGCAACGGCATGCCCGACGCCTCGTCGGCGCAGATCACCATTGCCGCGCCGGACAAAATCATCATCGACCATGGCTGGACGGAGATGGGCCAGGGCGTGAACACGGTGGCGGTGCAGGTGGTCTGCACGGAAACGGGTCTCGATCCGAAGCTGATGGAAGTGCGCATCGACACCCTGGCGGAGCAGGAAGCGGGCATGACGACGGCCTCTCGCGCCACGTCACTGGTGGGCAATGCGCTCATCGACGCCTGCAAACAGCTCAAGGTGGATTTGCAAACGCAGACGCTGGCGGAACTGGTAGGCAATGTTTATCGCGGCGAGTGGGTGGTGGACTGGACGACGAAGCCGGGAGCGATGGTGGAGAAAGTGTATACCCATTATTCATACAGCTACGCCACGCAGTTGGTGACGCTGGATGAAAACGGCAAGATTGAGAAGATTACGGCCGCTCACGACGCGGGCAAGATTTTTAACCCGACGCTGTTTGAAGGGCAGTTGGAAGGTTCGCTCCACATGGGCCTGGGTTATGCTATCAGCGAACAGATTGAAATGGAAAACGGCCGTCCCAAGTCCACCCGGCTGCGAAAGATGGGCATTTTGCGCGCCAAAGAGACGCCGGAAATGGAAATCATCGGCGTGGAAGTGCCGGATCCGTATGGTCCTTATGGGGCCAAAGGGGTGGGCGAGATTGGCCTGGTGCCCACGGCGGGCGCCGTCGCCAATGCCTTTTACCAGTTTGACGGGATTCGCCGGACCAAACTGCCAATGGATTTGCCAAAGAAGAAGCATGTGGTTGCAGTCACGGACTAAAAATTGCAGGGTGGCAAAGTTGCAGAGTGGCAGGTTTTTTCTCTGCGCCTTTGCGCCTCTGCGTTAAAAACAAACTCAGGGGAGTGTTATGGGCGATTTCAGGCCAATTGTATTTGGAGTAGCCGGCGGCACGGCGTCGGGAAAGACGACGGTGGCGCTGACGATTTTGAACGCCGTGGCGGCGTCGCAGATTGCCTATTTGCCGCACGACGCCTATTACCGCGACAATCCGCACATGTCTTTTGAGGAACGGGCGCAGCAAAATTACGACCATCCCAATTCACTGGAAAACAAGCTGCTGGCGAAACACATCAAGATGCTGCGCCGCGGGCAGGCGGTGGAAGTGCCGGTGTATGATTTCACCAACCATCTGCGTAAGCAGGAGACCGTTCTGGTGGAACCGGCGCCGATCATTTTGGTGGAAGGGATTCTGATTTTTACCCGGCGGCGCTTGCGAGAGCTGATGGACATTAAAATTTACGTGGACACAGACGCCGATATCCGCTTCATACGCCGTCTCCAGCGGGATATGGAAGAACGGGAGCGCTCGTTGGAAGCGGTGGTGGCGCAGTATCTGGATACGGTGCGGCCGATGCATATGAAGTTTGTGGAGCCGAGCAAGGTTCATGCAGATGTGATCATTCCGCGCGGCGGGCGCAATGTGGTGGCGATTGACATGGTGGTGTCAGGGCTGCGGGATTTGCTGCGGCAGCATGGGCAGGCGGTAGGGGGACAGTCGCTGGTTGATTGATGACGCCGGAATTAGTGAACAGTGTACCGTGGACCGTGTAAGGTAAACAGTTTTTAGTGAGCGAAAGACCTGGCAAGCCTGCCGGGTCTTTTTTATGAGTTTGTGTGAGAGGCGCTGAGGCTGCGGTACAGGGCGAGGGTAGCCTGGGCGGTGTTTTTCCAGGTGAATTGGGCGGCCTGCTGCACACTTTGTTGTTGGCGGAAGCGGCGCTCGTCGTTGGTTTGCAGGAGGCGGAGGATGGTTTGGGCGATGTCGCCGACGTCGTGGGGGTTGAAGTAGGCGGCGGCGTCTCCCCCGACTTCGGGCAGGCTGGAGGTGTGGGCGCAGGCAACGGCCGTTCCGCAGGCCATCGCTTCAATCACGGGCAAGCCAAATCCCTCGTAGTGGCTGGGAAAAACGAACAGATCGGCGGCGCTGTACAGTCCGGGTAAATCTTCGTCGCTGACAGGACCGAGAAAAACGACGCGGCCGGTAAGACCCAGGCCGGTTGTAAGCTGCCTGGCTTCGGGGTAGCGTTCGTCCCAGGCTCCGGCGATGACCAGGACGGGCGCGGCGTCCATTTGTTGCTGAACGGCAGCCCAGGCGCGGATGAGTTGGGGTAGGTTTTTGTGCGGTTTGTTGATGCCCAGATAGAGGACGTAGTGGTCTGGCAGGTTGTATTTTTGGCGGATGGTTTGCATGTGCGCCGGGGGCTGCGGCTGGAAATGGGGGGCGGGGGCGAGGGGAACGGCCGTTATCCGTCCGGGATCCACATGGTAGGCATTTATAAAATCTTGTCGGGTCGCTTCTGAAATGGCGATGACGTGGTCGGCGGCGCGCAGAGCCAGGCGAGTGGTGAATTGGAAGAGCAGGCGAGCGCGCAGGGCGACGTATGCTGGATAGCGTTGGGGAATCAAATCATAGACGGTGAGAATAGTGGGCCTACCAGGACGATAGGGCATGAGGTAGTATGGGCTGTGATAAAGCGTGCTGTTTTTGAGCAGCCGGGGTATTTGAGTTTGTTGGGCGAGGGAGAAGGGGGAAACGGCCGTTTCTAGCCATGTTACCTGCTTGTTTTCTGCGGGAAGCTGCCAGCGGGAGGGTTGGCTGGGATCGTGCAGCAGGGTGAGCTGCTCGTCTGGTTGCAGCAGGGGAACCAGGGCGTGTGCCAGGCTGCTGACGGTGCGACCGATGCCGGGGAAGTGGTCGGTGGCGGTGCGGGCGTCGAGGCATAAGGAGTGGGGCATAGGTCGCAATCAGGCCTGGCGTTTTTGCGCCACTAACTCTAAGGAGTGGCACAGCCAGTTTACCATCGGGATTTTGACCAAAACATTCTCAACGGCCGTAAACGCAGGTTCCTGGCGATTGTAAAATTGACGGGTACGCACAGGCAGCCCGGTCAGGTTTTTGGGGAAAAAGTTATGCCGCCGGGCGATAACCACGCTGAATCCGGCCTGCTCCAGCATCCGCCGGGTACGACTCAGCGTATAACGCCGGTCATGGTACCAAAGCCCGCGCGCCCGGTTGATAAATTCAGTATAGGCGTAAACTTGGGGAAGTTGATAAATAAAAAGGCAGCCGCCAGGTTGGAGTACGCGGAAAATTTCTGCCAATGACGCCTGGTCATCGGGTACGTGTTCCAGGACGCCGCAGGAGAGCAGGCCGGCAAATGACGCTTCGGGCCAGGGCAGCTCGGTAGGGTGGGCAGCACGCACAAAAGGCACATCGGGCATGATGAAGCGGGGATCGCGTTTGTCTTCCACATCGTAGCTGGTGATGTCTAGCCCGCGCCGATTCAGCAGCCAACTCATTTGGCCGCGACCGGACCCCCAGTCCAGGACGCTGCCTGATGGAACAAACCGCTTCACTTCATCGGCGAAACGCAAGTAGTTCAAGCTGGTGGCTTTGCTGCTTAGATGGGTATTAACGGCCGTTGCCGGGTCTTCAAACAGCATTTCTAATTCATCAGCCTGATAAGGGTCGTTGGCTGGAGTGGGCTTACTCATGAGTGGACTCCTTGCAAAATGGCGAGATAGATCTCCGTGGTTTTTTGGACTTGCTGTGGCACTGTAAATGATTCCGTTAGCCGTTTCAGGCCAGCCTGGCCCATCGCTTGTTGGTCGGCGGGACTAGAAAGTAATGCATTTATCGCGTCGACTAGCGCGGCGGCGTTGTTGGCTGGCGTCAGGAAACCGGACCGGCCGTTTTGCACAATTTCCAAAGCGCCGCCAATGGCTGATGCGATCACAGGTCTGGCATACGCCATCGCCTCTAGCAAAACAGTCGGCAGGCCCTCCGGCTGCACGGCATTATACACCACGATATCGGCCGCCTGATAAAACCGTCCGACATCCTGGCGGGCGCCTACAGAGAGTAAACGGCCGTTCAGTCTGTTTTGCGCCATCACCTGCGCCAATTGTTCCGTATAGGCGGCGGCGCGAGGCGTCGGTTCACCTTCATCGGCGCCGCCCACCAGCACAAACCACGCTTCGGGATGCTGCTCGGCTGCCTTTGCGGCGGCTTCAATGAACAGATGGGGCGCTTTTCCCTCTACCAGACGCCCCACATTCAGCACCAGCGGCGCGTCTGGCGGGATGCCTAATTCGGCGCGGATAGAGGGTCCGCTAGCTGAATGCGCCGCTAAATTCAGGCCGTTGGGGATGACCGTCAGTTTGCCGGCCAGGCCGCAGGGAGCATAGGTCTCGGCCAGCCAGCCGGAGACGGTGATGACTTGCCGGGGGATGGGCGACAGCCAGCGCGCCAGCCGGGGCGGGAAGGTGTTGTCGTGCAGGGTCCAGATGACAGGGGTTCGCGTGAGCCATCCCGCCAGACTGCCAACGATGTGGGCGCGCACGGTGTTGGTGTGGATGAGCGCAATGGCGTGTAGGCGGATGAGGCGGGAAACGGCCGTTACGCTCCGCATCAAATTGAACGGCAGCCGCCAACCTGCCTGATTCAGGGCGGCGAAAGGCACGGGCAGGACCGGGACATCGCCAATCGCCAGCCTTTGCGCCAGCGGTGAATCTGGAGCAGTCGCCGCGAACGGTTGGAACTGCTGCCGGTCCAGGTTTTGCAGCAGCGTCACCAGTACGGCTTCCGCGCCGCCCCAGATGGGGGCGTGGTCTAGATATAAAATGTGAATGGGGGAAGCCATTTAGCTTTTCCTACCTTTAGAGGAGAGCCGTTGATGCATAAAATAGCGTAGGGTGGAATAAAGCCGGAATGCGAGGAGTTGAAAAGCGTTAAGCAAGAAGAGTTGATAATAAGGGGGATATCCTAAACGGATAATAGCAGCTCGATTAGCCTGTACATGTAGTTTTAGCCGTTTTATTTCACTCTTCATGTTGTTGGAAAGACTGTCAGCATGATAATAGCGAGTTTGCAGGATTTCGGGAAGATTGGCTATCTGACCGATTACAGCCAGACGCGACCACAGTTCGTAATCTTGTACGTAACGAAAATCTTCGTTGTAGCCGCCAACGGCCGTTAACGCTGCCCGGCTTATCATGGCCGAAGAGTGACAAATCGGGTTGCCAGATAACATAGCGCGGCGTATGTCGGCGTCGTGAGTGGGGGGAAAGATGTCTATAGTCCGATGGCGCAGTGAGTCTACATGCCGATAAGCAGTGCCTAAAAGCACGCTTTCCGGGTGACTGTCCAGGTAAGCGATTTGGGCGGCAAAACGACTGGGCCAGGCATAGTCGTCACTGTCCATACGGGCGATGTAACGGCCTGAAGCCAGGGCAATACCTCGATTGAGCGAGCGTGTCAGGCCAATGTTCTCTTGGTGGAAGATACGCAGGCGGGGGTCTGTATAGCGCTGAAGGATGGCGGCCGTGTCGTCGGTAGAGCCATCGTTGATGATGATAAATTCAAAGTTGGTGAAGGTTTGGCTCAGGATGCTGTTAACGGCCGTTTCGAGATAGGCTTCGCCATTGAAAGTGCTCATGAGGACGGATAGTGTGGGTGTTTGCATGGAGTTCGGCTTAATCGCGTTTTAGGTCACAGTGTTTAGGGTTCTAGATTTTTTGCCATGTTTCCGGGATGATGTCAGCGTTGTCTCGGCGGGGGTCACGGTACCATTTTTTCGGCGCAAAAACTAGTTTATCTGGATTAGGGTTCAACCAGGCGGCCCACCAGCTAAAGGAACTGTTGGCGATGATGTGATGCCGACAAAGGCTCATCAGATGAAGTTCGATGTAATCATTGAGGCTGCCATCTTCTGGACTGACGATAGTGACGGGGTAGGGCAGCCGTAGGTTTTCTTTGGCCCAGGCGGGATCGTCGGAGAAGATGAAGAAGAACGGCCGTTCCACTTTTTGGGCGATGTGGGCGGCACTGGTCTGGTAATACGCTATGCTGCATGTGCCGTGCAGTTGGTTAGTATGCAGGTTGGCAACATAATCGCCGCGACGAATATGAATGCTAACTGATTGGTTATTGGTTATATGCTTGGTCAATTCCTCGCTGTAGTGATCCGGCGCGGTTTTTAGGGTAAATTCCTGCCGGATGAGTGACGCAATGTCGAGGAAGTATTGTTGGCTTTGCCAGTACCCATCCAGATAAACGTCGCCGGTTACTGTCCATAACTGTTTGTTTACAGGCATAACCCTACTTTCACGCAGGACGGTCCAACGGTAAAAAAGCTTAAACATTTGCCGGGCATGGAAGAAGAGTTTGGCGACTTTATTTTGACCTGTCCCTCTGATTTGGGCCAGTTCTGCGGCTGAAGCGAAGGATTCCTGGATATTGAATGGTGAGAGGGCGTAAGTACGAAGCTGCTGCGTGTCATAGTAGGAAATATCTAGCTTGAGCGTTGTTTGCAGGCGCTGCGCCAACTGCCTGGCTGCCGCATATTGAAACATCTGGTTGCCGAGTCCTCCGGCCAGCCGGGTGATGACCATGAATTACTGTTTTTGCGCCTTAATGTGCAGGCCGAATGCCAAAAGTTGTTCCGCGCCGACATTGTGGTTAGCTGGTTTTTCCAGCCATGAAAGGAGTAAGCCGAGGATGAAACGGATATGGACTGGTACGGCTGTGTCCGCATACTGCTTACTTGCCCAAGGTAGCCGCCGGAGTTCTTGGGCCATAAATTCAAAATAGTTACCATTCCATTGCAAGTCTTCGATGCTGTAGCCCAACTTTTCCAGCCAATATTCGTAAAAATAACGGCTATAACCGGTTTGGTAAAAATAAGGGGCAAAGTGCGTAAGGGATGAGAAGGGCGCGGTGACAATTAAAGTACCACCTGGCCGAATGATACGTGTTAGTTCCCGCAGTGCGTTAATTGGGTCTGGCACGTGTTCCAAAACTTCGATGCACATGACAGCGTCGAAAGAGTTGTCCTCTACAGGGATGTCCGTGATGTCACAGACGAGGTCAAGGCGAGTTTGATCCCAACTGCCTGTTTGCAGGCCGAGGCCGTCGCCTTCTCCGGTGTATTGGGCAAAGTCCTGACTGACATATTGGAGATGGCTACATAATGCTTTGTAGCGCAGTTCGCCCGCGCCGGCGTCCAGAATACGCTGTCCGACTGGAACAGCTTGTAATGTTTTTTCCAGCCATTCCTCGCGGGTGTGCCGGTTGTGTGTGCCGATGATGCCCTTATCGCCGGTTAGTAAACGATATAGGCGGCGACTGGCAGAATGCTTTTCATTTTTGTCTGGCATAGTTTTTGCTTTCATCAAGTTTGGTTTGAACCGGATTATGTGGTTTCATATCGGTTCTGTCTCTATTAACGGCTGTTTTCAAACGCTATTTCTAATTTCGAATAAACAGGTAATTGGGTCCGCCAAAATCGCGGGTATGGGTACTTAACCAGCGCTGTACGTCGGCGGGAGTGACCGTTTTTTGGTCAGCATCGGCCGTAATTGCCTGATACCCATGCTGCCAGAAAATCTCAAACGTGGCTGCAAAATGGGGATTCAGGCCGTCGGGATGGTGTTCATGGAAGGCGATTTCAACCAGCCAAATGGGCGCCGGTATCAGGTTCAATCCTTTGGCAGCGCTTTGCAGCAGATCGTATTCCACCCCTTCCACGTCAATTTTAATCAGCAGCTTGCGTCCGGCAAATCGGTCGCCTAATACGATGTCTAGTGTGGACAGGGGGTATGGTGTGGCGCAGCGTGGCGGGTGTGCCCGCCCAGCCGCTGACCAGTGACGCGCCAGTTCCGCTGTCATACAAAACGGCCGTGCCTGGCTGCCGCGCCAATCCACAAGGAATCACCTCCACATCGTTCCAACCGTTTGCCTGGAGATTGGCGTACAGGTAATCCAGGTTAGCAGTCAGTGGTTCGATGGCTACCGTTTGTTTGCCGGCGGCTCGCGCCAGGCAGGCATAAAAGCCGACGTTGGCGCCTACGTCTATAAAAACGGTGATTTCGTCCAGAAAATTTTGTACTATGGCTGTTTCTTCCGGTTCAAACTGACCGTTTTGCATAGCTGCGTGCCCCATTAGATGAAAGCCATAGGGAGTGAGCGTCGGTAGTTGTCGTTGTAAGGCAGACCAATGGCGATAAGAGCGCAAGCTCATGGCTAGAGCCGGGTTGCGTTCAATCAGGGATTTCAGAAGATGTCGCAAAATGGTTATCCTTTTGAGTGACGTGACGTGACGGTTTTTCTGAACCAGAACAGGCCACAGGCGTATTGGCTTTGCGCCAGCGCTGCCGGGTTGATGGCTTCGGTAAAACGGCCGTTATCGTCTACCCCGCAAAATTCCACCAATTCCAGATCGGCAAAATAAGCGCAAATGGTTTGGGGGTCGTGGATGCGGTGGGCGTTGAATTGCAGCCGGGGCTGGCCCACCGGCAGAGCAAAATAAAGATTGCCGCCCGGACCCAGTACACGGGCCAGTTCGCGCACCGCTTTCTGGCTGCCTAAGGGGTCTAGCGGATCGCCGTAGCGTCCCAGGCCGATATGTTCGGCTACGTGCAGGCAGGAGAGCGACACTACCGAGTTATCAGCAAAGGGCAGGGACAGAATGCTGCCGCCCACTGAACAGAGACCGCTCAGAGTGACGTGCAGCGGTCGATAGTCTACAAACAGCACCGGCACAACGGCCGCCAGCAGATTGGCGAACAGCACTTGCGAACCGACGTCTACGTGATTGGGCGGTTGGTTGGCCGTCACCCGGCGCATGGCCCAGGCGTTGATGTAGAAATAATGGGGATCGATGGTGGAAACGGCCGTTTTGTCATGAAGCTGCGGGTAACTATTTGCCCAAACTAACGGTTCCGCCTGGGGCAGTCGGCTGTACTGGCGCCAGTCGCGCAGGTACCAGCCATAATGGCGCACTCCGGCCGCCATGTGCAGCGGATCTGCTATCGGGCGCAGCCAGCGGTATAACGTGCTAACGAAACGGTTCATTGAGATCTCTTTGTTCATCTTCAATTAAGTACGTGTGCAAAGGATTTACGCTGGCGGCAACCACCTGCCGTTCTTTTTGGCGCTGTTGGGCTAATAGAATAACCCAGACCACATAAACGGCCGCTGTCATTGAAACAGCCCAAACCACACCAGACAGCCCCCAAAAAGTGGCAGCCGCAAAATTAAAAACGGTTCCCAAAACGGCCGTGCCAATTTTAGGGGCGAGCAGCATCGTGGTTTCCGCTTCACTGAGCAGGCCGATGGTGGCAATTTGCCCGGTGGAAAATAACCCGCCTGCCAACACCATCCAGGGCAGCAACCCGGATATGATGCCGTATTCAGGGGCTACAAACAGGCTGAAAATAAAATCATGCAGGAGATAGGTGGTTAAAACGGCAACGGCCGTTATGCCCAAAGATATCAACACCAACCATTGATTGGCTCGATAAGTCGCCTTCATGCGCTGTTGGTCAGACGCATCGCCCGCTTTTTGAAACAAAATAGGGGTCAGGAGCTGCACAACCAGATTGGTTATCAACGAAATGGGATAATAACCAAGCCGGTATAGGATTGCAAAATAGCCCACCTGGCTGGCGCCGCTTGTAACCTGCAAGGCCCACCGATCTGAGGACATTTGCGCCCAGGTAAATGCGCCCCAACCGACAAATGGCAGCGCATACGACCGCATTTTGTCTTGCCAGAGGTGTGTGTCTTCCGTTTGCGTTACCGATATGGCCTCTTCCTGTGTGAGACTGAAAATTTTACGCCGGAAAAAGTAAAATTGTGAAGGAAGAATACAAGCGGCGGACACCAGATAACCCAGCATTGCCGCGTAACTGGTTGGCCCCAGGTAGACCACAGCAGCCAGCACAAAAATGACTTGCAATCCCTGTCCCATGGCGGTATGCCAAGCCACCACTTTGCGTTGCCGCATGGCATTTTGCATGCCATTAAGGATGAGGTTGTAGCCGGTGAACAGCGCGTATAAAACGGCCGTTATCAGAAAAACCAGCCAATCTATGCGTCCAAATAGAAGCAGCCCCACACTGAAAACGGCCGTGAGCGCTGCCACAAGCAGAGTCACCTGCCCGGTCAGGCGGCGCGTGGCGTCTAAATAAGCGCGAGTATTCCTGGTTTCATGGGCCGGAGCTAAAAAGCGCAGTGTCGCCCCAGCCAGTGGGCCGAACAAAAGCTGGTTTGCTAACGTTGCCAGCGTCATAATCAAAGCGATTTCGCCAAATACAGTGGGTGAGAGATAATTGGTGAGCAGGCGCAGACCAATCAAACTGGCAATGACAGAGACTGCCTGACCTAAAGCAATCCAGATAAATTCTTTTCCCAAATGAGAGAAACGGAGAAAAGAGGAAGGTTTTGCGAAGAGCATTTTGAAGTTTGTCACATGAAAATCTTACAGTAACAGTTTCATGCCAGCAAGGATAAATGATGACGATTCCTCCTAAAAGTTCAACAGATAAAAGTTTTCTCTACTTATTGGGCATTGGTATTTTTACCTTTCTGGTTTGCCTATTGGGGTTTAGCTATATTGGATATTTTACGCGTTACGCAACTGATGATTTTTGTAGCCTTAGCGATTTAGAAAAGTATGGCTGGCTCGACTTCCAGATCAACCGGTATTTTAATTGGTCAGGTCGTTTTTCAGCTACTTTTTTTACGGCAACAATAGATTTAGCAGGTGATTGGATAGTCATGTTTTTACCTGGATTGACACTATTACCTTATTTTTGTACAAACTGACCAAGTTTCAACTTTTTCATTCAAACAGGGCATGTTTCAACTCATGAAAATCGGCCAAATCTAGCGAATCAGAACCAAATTGGACTATCATCAAAAAACTTCATTTGACTTAGACTATAGTAAGGAGTTTTCTGATGAACATAAAATTCGGCGCTACCGATGAGACAT
>JAWOGU010000325.1:0-16027 GCA_046496595.1 Chloroflexota bacterium | reverse complement strand
CGCTGATCTCCAGGTAGAACCAGCGCGGCTGCAATACCTGAATGGCGGCAGCCAGTTCAAGCACAAACGCCTGGCCCTCCTCCACCGGTTCATCGTACCGTCCGAGCATCATGGTGAGTGGATTCTGCAAGAAGCAGCATTCAAAGATGTAGGTGACAGTGCCAGCGGCAGCAGAATCGGCGAAGCGGTGCCAGCGCCTGAGCAAGAGACGGCGGAATTTGTTGGCGGGCAGTTCATAAATCTCGTAACGAGCGAGCGCCGTTATGAGCGCTTCCGGGAGATTGGGGATGGTTTGCTGCAAGGCGCGGTAGCGGAAAAAGTAGTCGTCGCCGTCTACGAGAACCTGGCGTTCCAGAAAATCTATATAATCGGGGAACTGCGCTTTTAACACAGCCAACTCGGCCGCGTCCAGGCAGGCGACGGACTCGAAGTCGGCAGGATGATCCAGGTTACCTTCCAGGAAAACGGCCGTTTCCACCCCACGTTTCTGCAACCACTCTGCTATGAAAACGGCTGTTGTCGTTTTGCCTGAACCGGGCACTCCTTCAACCAGGATCAGTTTTGTCTTTGCCATCAGCTAAAACTCCGGAACTCGCAGCAGAGAATAACAGACAGGTTCAAAAAAGTTCAGCCAAAAAGCAGCCGCCTCAGGGTTAAAAGATTCAAAATTCAGAGCGCAACAGGTAAAACCACCTGCCTGATAATGGCGAAGAGCGGCATCAAGCAGCGCCGCAGCCACCCGCTGCCCGCGATAAGCCGGGCGCACATATGCACCGGTGATTGTCACCGTCTGTGATGATTCCACAATGGCGACGCCGTCAAAATCATAAGCATCGCAGCGGATAAACCCTGCCAGTTGATCCCCGTCGAATGCCAGCCAGACACTGTTGTTTGGACGGGAAACAAAAGCGGCATTACCGGCTGCATCTAATCCGGTGCGCGGTGTCATTAAGATAGGCGGCTGCGTGTAATGCTGCCAATGTTCAGCATCCAGGGCGGCTAAAGCCGACGCATCTGCTGGCGTGGCCTGGCGAATAGGCAGCGCAGTTTGGGGCGATGTATTCAGAGGGCGCACTGGACGCACGGCGTCTACAACGGTCAAACCAAAGCCTTGCCAGAACCATGCCTGTTTCGCTTCCTCATCTTGAGCGAGCAGGGTTATGGCATGAACCTGACAGCCGGCGGCCGACCACTGCGCCGCTGCGGCTCGATACAACGCCTGATAAACGGCCGTTTTGTTTTCAGCCACTACCGCATGACCCCACTCAGGAATGTAGGCACCCAGGCGTGACGTATCACGAAAGTTGGGTACCAGATACCAGGAAAGATAACCGAGTAAACGGCCGTTTTCCACTGCCGCCAATCCTGAAGAAACTTGTAACAACTGAGCAAGTTTGCTGGCCACAAGATTCGTATCAGTCATCCGATCAGGTAAAGCAGGTACAGCCTCACACTGCCGCCGGTAATTTTGCCCAAACAGTGCCGCAGCTTCGGAGAGAATCCCTTGTTTACAGGTGATGATCATCATTGTGTTTTCTCAATTAACATTCAAAAGCCTAGCCCAGCAATCCCCATGCCACATGAAAAACCATATCCGTCCAGAAGTGCACCCCAATCGCCGCTACCAGACCGTTTTAAGGTCCGCTAGTTGGCAAGCTGTCCTATTCTGATAGGCTGCGGAAAAAGGCTGCCGTCAGCCAGATGGCAAACGCGCCCAATACCACCCACGAACCCACCAGGCCGATGTAGGCTCCCATAGGCAGTGTGATGCCTGCCAGTGTTTGGAAAACGGTTTGCGCGATCACTACCACGCCGATCAACGTGCAGAGAATGAGCAGCGGCGCAGCCAAAAGGTAGCCAATCGGCTCTCGACGCAGCAGATAAACACCGGTCAACACAGAGGCAGGGGCGATAATTGCCATGTCCAGGGCGTGGGTAACCATTGTGGTATACGGGCCTAACGCCTCGACCGGAATCTCGCCTTGCAGCAGCGGGCCGATGATCTCGCTGAGCCAGATAAAAAGCACCCCCAAACCAGCGACGAACAGGAAAACGGCCGTTCCCCGGCGCGGCACTTTAGGTGACAGGTGGGCGGCGAGATAATGGGGAGAAACGGCCGTTATTGCATACACAAACGCAAAAAAACTGGCCGAAAAGAGGGCGGTGTACACCAAAAACAGGCTGTTAAACGCCGCCGAAAACGCCAGTGATACGCTGTCATACAAGAAGAAACTGAGCATTCCAATCAGCAAAATCCCTCCCTTAAGCGAGCCACGACGATACAATACAAACGAAAGGATGAGCAGGGGCAGGCAGATAAAGAGGGTAACAAAATCTGTCCCGCGAAAGATAGGCGCTTTGAAATAGGAATCGTAGCGGTAAATGCCCTGCCCGTAGAGCTGCACGTTTTGGCCGTGTATCGTGGTGAAAGCAGTCGGCGCACCGCCATCCTGCCAGAAAAGCCCTACACCGGCAGCCACCAGCGTGAGGATGACAATCAGTGGTATGAACCAGTTCAGAATCCGTCGTTGTTTCATGAGATTTCCAAAGCGTTTTAGGCTGCTGTCGTGACGACAGCAGCCTAAAGCCTAACTGGACAGCCCCCAAGCCACATGGAAGACCATATCCGCCCAGAAATGAAGACCAACTGCGGCTACCAAACCATCCTTCATCGTGCGCTGCCCTGCAACGAGACCCACAACGCCATTGAGCAGAAAAATTTCTGCAACCAGAACCGGGCTGAGTTCGGCCAGCGATGTGGTGTCTGTCATGATAAATACCGTGCCAAAATGGCTGGCGGCAAAGAGCAGTGCGGCGATTACATTAGCAATCCACAGCGCGGCGGTACGGCCGTTAAAGCGTTTAAACAGCCAGTTGAGGATGAATGCCCACAGCCCAAACACAAAACCACGAAAAATAATTTCCTCACCGATACCCGCATTGATCGAGAGCAAAATCGAGACCGGGAAACCGAGATCAATCATGCGGCCAAAGTCGTTAATGGGAGCAAACAAGATGTCGCCAATGACAACACCGACGCCACAGATCAGTCCCCAAACGAGCGGCAGGAAAAACCAGCCCCGCCAGTTGCCATCTTCACGGAAAATGCCGGGCAGCCCGAGTTTGACAGCAAACCAGTAACCCGCCAGACCGAGCAAGCCGTACCCGACGACCGTAATGCCCGCATTGGCGAGACCTAGCAGGGCAGGCGGTATGCCCGTGTCGGTCATGGTCACACCGATGGTTGCGGCCACAGCATCCAGAAAGAATATGTAGGTGACAAAAACAGACAAGGCATAAATGAGGAGTAGAACAAGCAATACTGTGAGTTGTTTACGATGATTCATAATGATTCCTCTGAAAATAACCACGAAGTAGGGCAATAGGGCGCTATTGCCCTACGAAGACCTTTTGATTTCAACTTAAAATAGTGGAACTGCCCGCGATGAACCAGAAAATAACCACATCCTGCGTAAAATGAATGAGCCAGGACCAGAAAAAACCGCGCGTTTCCAGCATTGCTTTGCTCAACATCCAGCCCATGAAAATGGTCAAAATGACGCCTGCCACGCCGTTGATGGCTGAGTAATAGTGCATGATGGCAAAGAGAACGGCCGTTATCCACAGTGCCTGCCGCGATCCCACCGCCGGTTCCAATGGCGCCAACTGCGCCGAGCGATAGGTCACTTCTTCGTTAAACGCATTCAGCGCAGAAAGAATGAGGATGACGGGCATCATGCCTAGAGCGGCCATGAGACTGTCCAAATGAACCGTACCAAAAATGTTCAGCAGCACGACCATGCCAATACTCAAGAAAACGATCCACTTCGCGCCAAAGTGTGTCCATGGTTCCGGCTTGGGAAAACCGAGCCATTTGACCGGCGTGATAGGCGCGTCCAACTGCCCGCGCACGAGAAAGGCGTCTTTGCGCCGGAAACCGAGCGCGAACAGGCCCACAAGTACAATGGCGGTGCTGCCCAGCTTCCAGACCTGCACGGCCAGGTAGTCACGGGCGAAGGAGCTGCCCCATTGGTTGAGGGTGTTTTGCCAAACGGCCGTTTCCCGCACCCTATTCATCACTTCCTGTCCACCAGCAAAAACGAGCAGGATGGCGGCGTATTTCCACAACGGACGCAGCGGCTGCCACAACCAGGAAACGGCCGTTAACACCGCCAGCGTCACCAGCCGCCCCGACGTCAGCCACGCCACCAGGTCAGATCGGTGCAGCACCTCATGTAGGATAATCTCCGGCAAAATACTGCCCAGCAGCATAAAGCCCCAGGCTGCGATAACAACCAAATTATTTTTTCGCGTAACAGTTAACGTTATCGCCATGATGTTGACTGCTTATTGGGAATACGTCTCCGGTAAGACCGTCTCCGTCATGATGTCGGTAAATGCCTCAAAATGCTCAAAGGCGGGGGCGTGGGCCGCGTTTTCAAAGGTGAAAATGCGCTTGATGGGCGCGTCCACCTGGGCAAACCACTCCAGCGCCAGATCACGGCGAGCATCCAGTTCGGCCGCCCCATCCAGGACGTAGAGCGGCACATCCAACCGGGGCACATCTTGGCGGAAATCAATGCTTTTCAACTGCGGATACACGATAGACGCCGTGTCGAGGAAGCCGCGAAAGACGTTCACCTTTTCTACAAAGTTGTATTCGCTGCCCAACACATTCCACGGCCCCAAATTGGCCTGTTGTCCTTTTTCCAGGTACGCCTGCGGCGGGGTATACGGTTTATAGAGCTTTTCGTATAACGCCATGACATAGACATAGGCATACATATCAGCGTAGGGCGGCTCGCCATAGGCCAACATTTGGTTGGTGACAGCCTCGTCGCCGGTCTGCTCGGCATAATCCAGCACATCATAGTAAAGCCGCCGGTCGGTTTCGCTTTGGCTGACCATTTGCCCGCTGCCGATGATGGCGTGGTAGAGGTCGGGGCGCTGCTGCGCGGCCAGCACGGCCAGCGTCGTGCCCCACGATTCGCCGAGCAGGTAGATTTTCCCCTCGTCGAAGCGTTCGCGCAGGTAGTTGGTGACGGCGATGGTGTCGGCAATAGTCTGATCGAGCGTCAGGTTTTCATCTGGGTCAAGGGCGGCGTAGGATTTGCCCGTGCCCCGTTGATCCCAGCCGACGAGGATGAAATCTTGCGACAGTTCCTCAAACAGGACGCGCGGCCAGGGCAGGCTGCTCTGGCCCGGCCCGCCGCTGAGGTAGAGCAGGATGGGTTTGTCCCTGTCGTAGCCACGAATCATGAGCGCCTGCTCGCTGCCGTTCACGTCAATGGTGGTCAGTTCGGTGATGCTGCCGGGCAATGGCTGCCCATCCGCACCGAGGATGGGTGGGGTGCTGGCGGGCTGGAGGATAAGAATGGCTAAGGCCAGGAGGAGGAGGGTGAGAACGGCCGTTGGTAGCCACCTGACTATTGTTCTCATACGACTGCCGGAAGGGGTCGCGCCACTCAAATGCCGCGCCGCTAATACACCCACTTCCACGCCCAAAATCATGGGCAGCAGCCCCACCAGCCCATGAAACCCGCGTCCCAAAATGAAGGCCAGGATGCCAAAGGTGTTGTCCAGGCGGAGGGCGTCTACGGTGGGGCCAACGGCATCCATCCGGGCCAGTTCCACCGCTACCATATACACCATCGGCGCCAGCAGCATCGCCCAGCGACTGCGCATGAGCATCCCTGCCAGCAAACCGACCATCAGACTCGTTGCCATTACCACCAGCGCCTGCCCCGCCGTTGCCGGACCGCGCGGCATCGCCAACGCCACGACCACTCCTACCAGCGCGGCCACACCCACGCTGATAGCCAGACTCCACCAACGATGCTGCCACAATAGGCTTAACGGCCGTTGTGTCTCGCTTTTATCACTTCTTTCCTCTTCTAAAACCAGGTTTCCCATTGTCAAACTCCTTTTCTATTCCCCACGGGCGCGAATGTACTCCTGTACATCCACGTTGTAGACGATTTCTTCAGCGGTGAAGGCGGCCCAGGGTTTGCCCTGATCCAGCCAGGTGGCCTCACCTGTGGCGTCCAGCGCCGCACCGCCCGCTTCAATCTTTTCGCCGGGCACGGAGGCAGCCAGCCACAATATTTTCCCGCCTGCCTCGTCGCGATAGCGCATCGCTTCCATCACAACCAGCCCGCCTGTTTCCGGGTCGAAGCGCACCACAAACTGCTGTTCCTCTTCACCGAAGGGCACGTACAGCAGCGCCGTGTCGGCATCAACCGCTTCCCAGCGCACACGCGGGTCGGTGAGCCAGATGGCGGGCAGGTAGGTGGATTCGGCCCACAGCCCCAGGTTGGCGCCCTGGTTGGTATGCGGGCCTTCGGCTGTGCCAATAATGGGGAGTTCTAAACGGCCGTTTCCGTCCAGATACCATTCGTTCACCTTCATGATGGGGATGCCGAACCAGGCAGCCTCGATGTAGTGGCGGTAGCCCTGTCCGGCTTCATGGATGAAGCGGAAACGGGCAGGCAAAGCAAAGCCAAACGGACTCATCGTCGCCCGCCCGCTGACCACCGCCGAGGTAATGACAGGGATTTCGTCGCCGTAAAGTTGGCGGTAATAACGCTCTACCGGCGCGGGCAAACCGGCCGGCAGGGGGATGGTTTGTAGTTCCGGCGTTTGTCCCGGATAGGAAGCAAATGGTTTCGGTTTAATACGCAGTCCCAGCCAGGCAATAAAGGCAAAAATGACCAAACCAATCAGAATACCAACGACAATTTTCATCACAAACTCCCTATACTCAAGCCTCACATCAGCCATTTACTGACAGCATGAGCATACAGGAGGGGAGAACGGCCGTCGCCTAACCAAAGTTATGTTGGGGGGTATGTTTAGGGAGGGGGAGAAACGGCCGTTCCTTTAGCCACTTTCCGAAACTTGGTGCGAACAGAAATAAGTCTCTAGCAGGTGCTGGCTGTCATCCTTGCTCTATAATCCAATGCAAGTTATCTGTGATCGGATTTATTTTTGTAATTGGCAATGGCGTATGCGTTTGTGATGGGGATGTGGTAGTTTACTCAGAAGCAAGGGGGGGAAGTTACGGCCGTAACCCAACATACTCCTGGCGAGCGGCTTATGGCGCCAGTTCAATCGAAGCGTAGTAAGTGTCATGGGCGATCCAGGCTAATTCCAGATTACCATGAGAAACAGTCTGCGGGGCAGTCAAAAGAGCAGGGTCATTCAAGTAGAATTGCGCTTCATCGTAACCCACCACCACAACAGCGTGCCACGTTTCAATTGCCCAATAAGGTAAAACAACTGTCCAGACGAACAAGATAACTGGCTGATCGGCGTCAAGGGCGCGAAACACATCAGCCAATATTCCTTGACGATACGTCACCTGAATACCGGGAATTTGATCTTGCAGTTGGCGAATGTTACGGTGTGGCGTTCCCCACGGCCTGGTATCCAGCACAGCAAGGAGAACATCATAATCCGCTGTTACCTCAATCGCCGCCAGTGCCATAAAAGCACAGGATGCCAGACAGTCAGATTCAAGACGCTGCGGCTGGTGGGGAACTGTTAAGAAGCGCCTGGGCATGAGTTTCTAATTGGGTGTGAAAATCGGGGGGCAAAAGCAGTTGGCCGGTACGGGCGTCAATATCCAGGTGCGCCACCTGGCCCAAGATTCCCCGGCGCGGCGAAGAGAGCAAAATGGGCACACGCCAGACCACCCGCCCCTGGGCAAGCATGAGCGCCGGGTCGCCGCCGCCCATCATATGGCTGATATGGCTGCCGACATAACCGCTGGCTTGCTGGCGGGCCGTGTAAGCCGTAATGTTCACAATCGGCTCGCCAGGGGCGGAAATCAGGTATTCATTTTGACGTAGCGTTGTCGTAATGTCCATCGCATGAAATCTCGCGCTGCATGAAATGATGACCTGCATTATAACATGACGCGGTGGTTTCGCATCATGCCTGCTATGAGATTCGTGGTGTAACGGCCGTTCCCTCCTCCGTACCAAATTTGCCGAAAAATGAAGGGGAGGGTAACGGCCGTTTCCGTTTGTGATGGGGATGGGCTGTGGGGACGTGACAGCCGTAGAAGCTACACAAAATCAAAACTTTCTTCTTGCAGCCATTCCAGGCACTGCGCCAGTCGCGCCAGCCGGGTTTGAGCCATTTGCCGGGCGATGGGCAAAGTAAAGCGGTCTTGTATCAATTCCCGCCGCTTCAGGACGACCCGACAGGCGGATTCCACATCCTTTGGCCCGCGCCCATATTCTCGCACCAGACCGATGATGCCCAGAAAGTCGAGAAAATCGGCTTCGCGCAGCAGCACCGCCTCGGTGGACTGCACCGGGCGGAAGTCACGGTAGTCGTGGTATTCGATGGTTTCCAGAATGATGGCAACGGCCGTTTCCGACAGATCCATGCGCGGTAAAATCATCGTTTCAACCACCTGGCGGGAACGTAAGGCGTGTTCCACGCCTGGCTGCTTGAAGCGCGGGTACGCGCCCCAATCGTGTAAATAAGTGGCAATGGTAACGGCCGTTTTGTCATAAACCATGCCCTCGCCAATCAATCCAATCAACTGGAGTACCCGGCGCACATGAGAAAGCTTCCAGGGGTCTCCTTCCGCGCAGGTTATTTCCATCACGTCAGCCAGCGTCAGTTTTGGGGCCAGCAATAGATCATCGCTTGTCATGTGAGGTCTCCTTTAATCAGTTTGTTTGAACGGTCTGCTCTGCCCGTTCTCGTAAAGTCAGCAGCATCTTGCGCTCCATGAGGAACTGTGCGAAATAGGAAAGCTTGATGGGCAGTTCCGGCTTCATTGCCATGTTGGAACGTAATAGCAAACGGGTGGAGCCATCTGTTTGCGGCACCAGCACAAGCTGCCAGGTGTCGATGCACGGATCTTCTGCTTTGCCTTCCATGCCAAAGCACAACAGAACCGCCTCATTTTCGATCAATTGCTTTACGTACAAACCGGGTCCGGGGTTGAGAACATAATCTTTAGGGGTAAAGCGCCAGAAGTCGCCAATCTGCACGTTCTGGTATTCAGGCACAATGCGATCTGTGGTATGGACGTTCAGGCCAAAGAGGTTTTCCAGCCAGTCGTAGCTGTACATGCCGCCCCGGTCTACACCCAGTTGCAGCAGCCAGGGATAAATTTCTGCGGGGCTGGCCTGGATGGTAACGCCCTTGGTGGAGCGGATGTTGGCTTGCGCAACCATGTCGTCGCCGGGCAGGGCGGCCTTGATTTCGGCGTCGGCTGCGCCCCAGTTTTTCATCCAGGGCCAGAGGAAGAGCAGGTAAACGGCCGTTACCGCCGCCCACACCCCGGCAAAAATCAAAAGAATGCGCCAGAAACGGCCGTTACGCCGTTTCTTTTCCGGTAAATCGATAGATGTTGGGATAGGTTGAGATGTCATAAAAAGTCCCCTTTGTTTAGTTTGACATGGTCAGATGAGTTTGCTCCAGCCCGGCGATACGCCACCGTCCCTGGCGCAGCGTGCCGCGAACCGCTTCACAAGAAGTGTTCAGTACGTAAGCGATTTCGTCAAAATTCAACTTGCAGCCATAACGCAAAGCCAGCGCCTCCCGCTCGGGAAGCGGCAGATTGTTGAACAAAGTTTGGACGGCGTCCACGGCCGTTTTCCCTTCATAATTCCGGCCGGCCTGCCCCTGCACCAGACAGCGGGGTCGGGCGGCAGCCAATACGTCCAGCAAAGAAACGGCGGGAAAGCGGTGGTAGACATGCTGGAAAGCCGCCGCCGCCACGCAGTCAACCACAGCCATATCTCCCAGCATCCGATAACAGAAGGTGAAAACGGCCGTTTCATGCAACCGCACAAACTGCTCAAAGGAAGCATAGCCAGCCGGTACACCCGGTTCAATCTGCATTCGTTCTTTTGCCAAATCGGTCGTCAGCAACACACCACACCTCCACATACTTTTGCCCGACAACAAACATTATAGTGCAGATATTTACACTACCCACAGCCTCTGCACCCACAGCTTCTGCCGGCAGGATTGCTTACGGCGCAGCGGTCACGTTGAAACTGCTGTTTAACTCGGCCAACAGCTTTTCGCCGCCATCAAATGCCCAGACGGTCCAGGTGTAACTGCCAGGTTTAAGGGCGGGCGTCACGGCCAACGAAGTCTCGGTTGTCGCTTCATCCAGGACGACGACGGGCGGGTAAGCGGCATCGTCTACCACCACGACCTGATACCGGACTGCGCCGGGGTAACTTTGCCATTCCAGCATCGGTTCCGGACTGACAGCAGCGCCGTCCGCCGGGGCAACCGATTCCAGGATGTCCTTGACGAAGAAGGTGCTGTTAAGTTGGGCGAGAACGGCCGTTTCCGTATCTTGCGCGAATACTGTCCAACTGTAATGACCGGGAGCCAACGGCTGCGCCACCGCCAGCAGGGGTTCAGTGACTGTCTGGTCAAGAACAACTTGCGGCGGGAAGGCCACATCATCCAACACGACGACGTGATAGCTGACAGCGCCGGGGAATGCTTCCCACTGCAAGACGGGCTGGCTGTCTACCGACTCCTCGTTTTCCGGCCAGATGGGTTGCAGGGTAGGAACGGCCGTTGTCCCTGCCACTGAAAGCGAGTTAATCACTGCGTCCAGCGCCGCCAAATCCGGCGTAAAAGCAGTTGTTGGCTGCTCATCGAGCAGGGTTAACGTTTGCGCCAGATAGCCTTGCCAGTCTTCCATGAGCGCTGCCCACTCCTCCTCGCTTAACTGCGACGAGTCTGGCAGTGGGGGCAGGGTGACGGGGAAGTAGGCGGATACATAGGTCGCGCCGTCATCCGTCAGCCCCTGAAAAGTGTAGAACAAATCCTGGTTGTTGATCGGAACCGGTCCCTGGCTCAACTGTGTCAGGTAGCGGATGCCCTGCCCCTCGGCAAAAGACAGATATGCGGCCTGGGCGCGCAGCGTTTGCACGGCGTTGCTGGGCGGCAGCATGGTCAGCCCCAATTGTTCTGCGCCCTCGTTGGGTGGGAAAGCCTCAAAGGTAGAGGCGTCTGGCTGGTCGGCCAAAAGCTGCTGCAAAGCCGCCACAATGGGCTGCACTTCTGCATTCAATCCGGCCGTGGGATAGATGTGAATCTGGCCTTCGGGCGGCAGATATTGGCCCAACGGCATGTGTTCTTGCGGGCCACTGTTGTGGGCAAAAGTGAAGACGATATGTTCGGGCGGCGCCCACATCATCCCTGGTCCTGCTTCGGCCGGCCGCGCCGGAACTAACTCCGGCCAGACGCTGTCGCCTGCTGCCTGGTCAAAGGTAAACGTCGCGCCGAGAAAGTTCACATCCTGACGGCCGTTTTCGCCCACGAAAACCGTGCCATCCAGTTGATTACCCCACAGGCTATGCGTCCCCACCTGGAACAAAGCCGACGGGGCAGAACCTGTCAGTTGGTTGAAGGAAAGGTCTATTTCGTACAGAGCCGGGAGTTGGCCCAGACCAAAGGGAATGCTGCCGCTGAGCTGGTTGTCACGCAGCCGGATGGTAGCCAGCGTCGTGCTGTTTGCCAGGGATTCAGGAATGACCCCGCTCAACTGGTTGTGGGAAAGATCGAGGGTATGCAAAGCGGCCAATTGGCCTAACTCAGACGGAATGGGGCCGCTGATTTGATTGTGGGGCAGCATCAGCCACTGCAAGGCGGCCAGATCACCCAGAGCTGCGGGAAGCACGCCGCTGAGCTGGTTGACGGACAGATCAAGCTGCACCAGGTTGGCTAAACGGCCAATTTCCGGCGGGATTGATCCTGTGATGGCATTGTTGTGCAGGTCAAGTACCCGCAGCCGAGGCAAAGCGGCCAGGGCGGCGGGCAGTTGACCTTGCAGGTTGTTGAAGAAGAGAGCCAGAGTGTCCACGTGGCCGTCGGCGCAGGTGACCCCGACCCAGCTACAAGGAGTGTTTGTTACCAGCCACCCAGTCTGATCCTGCCAGTTGGCGCCCTCAGTGGCTTCGTATAAGGTCACTAAAGCCTGACATTCGGCGGCGGGTATTTCGCTGACGGTCGCGCAGTCGAAGGCGTTGTTGGTGATTGGGGTAGGGATGTTGGGAACAACGGCCGTTACCTCGACCGTGTCTACGGCTGTGGACACGTCAGCAGCCGGTTCCACAGCCGTTTGCGTTGGTCCACTACAGCCAGCCAGAAGGAGGATGATGAGCAATATCATGATTATTTTCACAAGTTTACGAGACATTTTTACCTCCCAGGCAGATACCATCAACCGCCTAATTCCAAATTATGTTTGGGTATGGATGCTTAGTAACCGTTGATATTTAACTTGGAGAGATTGGACCAATCTCTAAAGATTGGTCCAATCTGAAAACCGCTAACTTGTTTTTGCATTGTGACTTATTAGCTTCCCAGACCAGATGTCCAACCTTGAACGGTTGATTTTTCACGCTGCCGAAGAGCAATAACAGCCGTTCCGTTTTTTAATCAACAGATACAGAGCCGACAGAAATGTGCACGTTCAGGTCCAGTTGGTTTTCTGCCTGGGCGTAACCGGCCGTTTCCCAGACATTGTCCTGCCCGTCTACCCGCTGCAAACCGGCGTTCTGGCTGCCAAAGCTGCCTAAGGCACTGTCCACTTCCACATGCAGAGCCGTGTCCGCGGGCAGGTGCAGCACAACAGAACCGGCATTGACTTGCAGATTAATGGCTTGACGGCCGTTCTCAGGCAGCGTGATCTCCATAGTGGAGGCGTTGGTCACGATGTCAGCGTCATAATTACCACCGGGCAGCAGCAGTTCAACATCTCCGGCACTGGCCGTCAGCACTAATGCATCCAGCAACAACTCGCTTAAGTCCAGTTGTGAACGACCAGCCACGGCTTCCAGCGTCAAATCTGCCGGAACATTCCGGTTCAGCCCCAACTGCCAGCGATTGGCTTCACCATATTCGCGCCAGTAATCAGGCAAAAATACCCACTCCTCGCTGTTGTTTTGGGGGGCAAGCCGGACGCTGGCCTCACCGCCAGACAGCTCTGTTTCAAAAAGATAATCGTCCTGATAGGTAATCGTGCCGGCGAGCAAATCGCCGCTGTCTTCCAGCGCGTGGAGATCGGCGCCGGGCGGGCCAATGACGAGATTGTAAACGGCCGTTTCCACCTGTTCCGCGCTAAAATGTATGGGTTTCGTCTGCCACTCACCCATTTCCAGACGGCCTCTAAACGAGGTACCGCCCAGACCATTGAGCAAAACTGCACCAAATACCACGACGGCCATAACGGCAATAATACCGCTGAAAATGGAGGCATATGGCCGTGGTGCTTGCAAAGCCAGAATGTTCAAACCAATGAAGATGAGCCACAGCGGCCACAACCTCAGAGCGTCAAGCCAATACAAATCCTGTAGGGGATTGAGGCGGCTAAACAGGAAAAATAGGCCGATGGCAATCAAAACGATTGGTCCGAACAAAGAAAGGGAGCGTTGTTTATTTTGTACTGATTGTGACATCATTTCCTCCTTCAAAAGTAAAGTTCGTAGTAACGGCTTTAGCCGTTGAACCGCTGAAGCGGTTACTATGAACATTCCATTTTTCTCAGGCTTTGTGCCAGCCGTGACGCAGGTTGCGAACCAGCAAAAACAAACCCAGTCCGATGAGCAGCAATGGCAGGGCATAGCGTCCTAAACCAAAACCATTCATACCAATGACCAGTTCAAAGAAAGCGGCGGCAATCACAAACAAGACCAGCCCGACGCCGGTCATATCCTTACCTGTTTTCACCAGATCCTCGCGATCCTTGATCGATCCCAACAACCACAGCGCGATACCCGGGCCTGTCGGGGCTATCAGCGCCCATGCATAGGACCAACTGGCCCACAGATCGGCCATGTTTTGCACGAGCAAAACCATGCCTATCATGGTAATGATGCCGCTCAGTATCGCCAGCGCTTTGGCCGCTTCATCCTCCAGAACGACAGCCCCAAAAAACAGAAAAATGCCAGGGACAATGATCATAAACGGCCAGAGGATGCTACCCAGGTGAAAATCAAAAAATTGATCCACCAGTAATATTAGCCCCAAGACGATCAACAAAGCGCCACCCAGTGTCATACTTCTCGTCCTGGGTTCAGGTTTAATTTGCTTTTCCATTGTCATTTTCTCCTTGTAAAAAAATAAGATGGCTATGTTTAGAAACGTGTCCAGGGGGACCGAACTCTATGAAACATAGGGCCAGAACAAATCTGGGATCCTATTTTGCTTTTTCATCAGGAAGCTTAGTGGTCAATCAGGTAGATTGTCGTCTAACTTTGGTTACGTTTGGCAGATATAACCGGAAGCATAACCTTAGTTAGAGGCACAGCCTGCTGCGTTGTGTCACACTATTCTCAAGGCTTTGAGGGAGCCAATGGAGGCAGTGTGGAAATCTTCTGCCAGACCTTTACGACTGGCGTGGCGGCGCTGCTGTTGGCCTGGCCAACGGCCGTTGCCACCACCTCACATCTTCGTCCCGCTTGATGCACAAGGAGAGCAGTTGCAGTGCAAACACCATCATCTTCCTCAACAATGAGTAAAACGGCCGTTACCAACTCGGCCGCGGCTCATCGGATTAGCGACAATATGCTCTTGCTGCTCATGGCTGGCGGCGTGGTATTGTGCCACATTCTCACCAACGGTCAGTACGGTTTCCATCGCGATGAACTGGACATTTTAATCAATGCCCGCCAACTCGATTGGGGCTACGTGGCTTACCCGCCGATCACTCCGTTGATAGCGCGTATGGGGCTGACATTGTTTAGTACGTCCCTGGTGGGGCTGCGACTGTTTTCGGCGCTGGCGCAGGGCGTTGTGGTCATCCTGGTTGGACTGATGGCGCGTGATTTTGGCGGCGGACGGCTCGCCCAGGTGGTTGCCGCTCTGGCCGTCGCCATTTCTCCGATGGCGCTAACGGCTGGCACCTTGATCCAGTACCTGTCGTTTGATTACCTGTGGTGGGTGCTGCTGGCGTTTTGCCTTGTACGTCTGCTGCGCACGGAAGAGCCGCGCTGGTGGTTGGGCATTGGAACGGCCATCGGCCTGGGCATGATGACCAAATACACGATGGTCTTTTTTGTGGCCGGACTGGTCGTGGCAGTTTTGATTACCTCAACCCGGCGCTATCTGCGTTCGCCCTGGCTGTGGGCGGGAGTGGCGCTGGCCCTGCTTCTCTTTCTGCCCAATCTGCTCTGGCAAATCCAACATAACTTTATCTCTTTAGACTTTCTGAGTGCTATCCACGCCCGCGATATTGAATGGGGCCGCACCGACAACTTCCTGGCCGAGCAGCTTTATGTGGCGGTTAACCCTTTTACTCTGCCGCTGTGGGTGGCTGGGCTGCTCTTCTTCTTTTTGGCTCCCGCCGGAAAACGGTTCCGCCCGCTGGCCTGGATGTTTCTGACCACATTTGTACTGCTCATGGTGACGCGCGGTCGTGCTTATTATGTTGGACCGGCCTACCCCATGCTCCTGGCAGCAGGCGCCGCCTGGGTGGAAAGCTGGCTGCATACGCTCTCCCTGCAAGGGGCGCGATGGGTACAGGCGGGGTTGGTGGTCATGCTGCTGTTGGGTAGTGTTGTGGCCGTACTGCTCGTCAAACCGGTGGTGCCCATCAACTCGGCGCTGTGGGATGTGGTGTCTCAGATCAGCGACACCAATTCAGAAATGGTGGGCTGGCCTGACCTGGCGCAGCAGGTAGCCGATATTTATGGTGGCATACCCGCCGCCCAACAGGCGACGACTGCCATCCTCGCTGGAAATTACGGTGAAGCGGGTGCGCTGGATCTGTATGGCCCGGAATATGGCCTGCCGCCGGTGATCAGCGGCTCCAACAGTTTATGGGCGCGTGGTTATGGCGATCCGCCGCCCGAAACAGTGATCGTTGTGGGTTTCCAGGGACAGTATGCCCGGCGCTTTTTTGCTTCTTGCGAATCTGCTGGCCAGGTAACTCGACGGAAAGGTACATCCCGGGCTGAAATATCCGCATCCGCCTGATATTATCCAGGGAGATGCGGCTTACCGTCACATTGGCCGTACAGCCGTTTTCAAA
>JAWOGU010000262.1:0-8711 GCA_046496595.1 Chloroflexota bacterium | reverse complement strand
GCAATTTTGATACTGTCCCGCAAAATTTGACAATCGATATCTTTGTAAAGATGTACCAGGATGTTACACATCCCTGCTGCGTTTTGCATCCGTTCCGCTAAATCAACCGGCAGCAGCCCGTGCTTCCCAGCCAGGCGGAATGCTTCCCGATAAGAGTCAGGAGCCATAAGGATTTTCTTTGATGAATTGTTGTAACTGTTTGTAAGCAGCCCGCCGGAAAGGCAGGCTGTCGTTGTAGGCGTGCCAGAGACGAGACCGTTCTTTTAGCCATAATTCAGGGTTTTGTTGGTAGAGCAAACGGCCGTTCTTCACAATCTCAAAACCCAGCACCGGGTCCAAATCTGGCGTTACAATGACCAGACTGACATCCTTGTCCAGAAGTCCCTGTAAATCTGTCACCCATTGCATCTTTTGCGCCGAGGTAAGCGCTTCAGTCGGCCACACAGCCAGGTCCACGTCACTGTGGGCGTGGGTTTTCCCCGTCGTCTGTGAACCAAACAAAACACAAAGGCTTACCGGTCGGCTCTGGCACCAAGTCTGCACAGGCAAAAGAAATTCAGGGCAAGCAACCTCGTAAACGCTCATTTCGCCATCCATCGTACCACAATTTTAGGCTTCAATCGTCAATCTTCAATCGAAAATCAAAAATCGTTACATATTCCGCCGGTACTGCCCGCCCACCGCATACATCGCCTGCGTCATCTGGCCCAGCGAGCACACCTTCGCCGCTTCCATCAGCGCCGCGAACGTGTTTTGGTTGAAAACGCCTGTACTGAGCGCTGGCGAAGTAGCCGTTTCCTGCAATCTTCTTAACGCTTCAGCCGCCTTCTCAGGCTGCCTAGCCCACAGCGCTTCCACCTGAGTGATCTGGAACGCCTTCTCTTCTTCGGTGGCGCGAATCACCTCTTTGGGCAAAATCGTGGGCGAACCGGCATCTGAGAGGAACGTATTCACGCCGATGATCGGCAGTTCGCCTGAATGTTTCAGGCTCTCGTAATAGAGCGACTCCTCCTGAATTTTGCCCCGCTGGTACATCGTCTCCATCGCGCCCAATACGCCGCCGCGCTCCGTGAGGCGGTCGAACTCCGCCAGCACCGCTTCTTCCACCAAATCCGTTAGTTCGTCAATGATAAACGCGCCTTGCAGCGGATTCTCGTTCTTCACCATGCCCAGTTCGTGATTGATGATCATCTGGATGGCAATCGCCCGCCGCACCGACTCCTCCGTGGGCGTGGTGATGGCCTCGTCGTAGGCGTTGGTATGCAGCGAATTGCAGTTGTCGTAGATGGCGTACAGCGCCTGCAAGGTGGTGCGGATGTCGTTGAAGCCTATTTCCTGCGCGTGCAGCGACCGCCCGCTGGTTTGAATGTGATATTTGAGCATCTGCGCCCGTTCGTCCGCGCCATATTTCAACTTGAGCGCCTTGGCCCAAATGCGCCGCGCCACCCGCCCAATCACCGCGTACTCCGGGTCTACGCCGTTGGAGAAGAAGAACGAGAAATTGGGCGCAAACTGGTTCACGTCCATGCCGCGCGACAAATAATATTCGACAAAGGTAAACCCATTCGCCAGCGTAAACGCCAGTTGGCTGATGGGATTGGCTCCCGCCTCGGCCATGTGATAACCAGAAATCGACACGCTGTAAAAATTACGCACGGCGTGGTCAATAAAATACTGCTGCACGTCGCCCATGAGCCGCAAACTAAATTCAGTCGAGAAGATGCAAGTGTTCTGCGCCTGGTCTTCCTTGAGGATGTCTGCCTGCACGGTGCCACGAACGGCCGTTAACGCACTTTCCTTAATCGACTGGTAAACATCCGGCGGCAGCACCTGATCGCCCGTCACCCCCAGCAGCAGCAAACCCAGGCCATCGTTGCCGGTCGGCAGGTCGCCGTTGTAAAAGGGACGGGGCGCGTCGGCGTAGATCGCCTCGATTTTGGCCTGCACCATCTCCGTCAAACCCTGCTGGCGGATGTAGATTTCGCACTGCTGGTCAATGGCGGCGTTGAGGAAAAAGGCCAGCATCGCCGCCGCCGGACCATTAATGGTCATGCTCACCGACGTCGCCGGATCGCACAGGTTGAAGCCGCTGTACAACTTTTTGGCGTCGTCCAGGCTGGCAACGGACACACCCGAATTGCCCACCTTGCCGTAAATGTCCGGGCGATACGCCGGGTCTTCGCCATACAACGTCACCGAATCAAACGCCGTACTCAGCCGTTTGGCAGGCAGTCCCAGCGACACGTAGTGGAAACGCTTGTTGGTGCGTTCCGGCCCGCCTTCGCCGGCAAACATGCGCGTCGGGTCTTCCCCCTTGCGTTTGAACGGGAACACGCCGGCCGTGTACGGAAACTCGCCGGGCACGTTTTCTTGCAGGCTCCAGGTTAGAATATCCCCCCAGTTTTGGGTGCGCGGCAGCGCCACTCGCGGCACCCGGTTGTGCGACAGCGTTTCGCGGTGCGTCGGCACACGAACTTCCCGCCCGCGCACCTGGTAGACGTACTCCCCGGCGGCATACCGCGCCACCTTATCATCCCATTCGTTGAGTAACTGCTGGTTGCGCGGATCCAAATCGAGGCTGACTTGTTGGTAAAGAGCTTCCAGGCCCTCCCCCAGCCCCTCCCGAAGGGAGGGGAGTTGGCTTCTCCCCCCTCCGGGGGGAGATTGAGAGGGGGGTGTTCCTCTGCCTTCCAATACCTCAATCGTCTTCCGAATCCCATACAACTTGTCTGCGATGGCTGATTGCTGCCTAACCCAGTCATCATAGGCGCGAATCGTCTCCGCGATTTCCGAAAGGTAGCGCACGCGCCGGGGCGGGATGATGACCGCTTTCTCCGATTCACCTTCGCTGAGCGCTCCCTGTGGTTCCAGGTCCGCGCCCGTTTTGGCGGCGATGGTGTGCATGAGGGCGTGGTAAAGGCGGTTCACGCCGGGGTCGTTGAACTGGCTGGCGATGGCGCCGTAAACCGGCATCTCATCGACTGCGCTCTGCCACAAGCCGTGGTTGCGTTGAAACTGCTTTTTCACGTCGCGCAGGGCGTCTTGAGCGCCCCGTTTATCAAACTTGTTGATGGCGATGACGTCGGCATAGTCGAGCATGTCGATTTTCTCAAGCTGCGTCGCCGCGCCGTACTCCGGCGTCATCACGTAGAGCGCCACGTCAGAAAAATCGATAATTTCAGTATCGGACTGGCCGATGCCGGACGTTTCCAGGATGATGAGGTCGAATTGGGCTGCTTTAAGGATGGCGAGCACTTCGGGGATGTGGCGCGAGAGGGCCAGGTTGCTTTGCCGCGTCGCCAGCGAACGCAAATAGACGCGGTTCTCATAAACGCTGTTCATGCGGATGCGGTCGCCCAACAGCGCCCCGCCGGTACGCCGTTTGGAAGGATCCACGCTAACAATGGCGATGCGCCTGTCAGGAAAGTCAAACAGGAAACGGCGCACCAACTCATCCACCAGCGACGACTTGCCCGCGCCGCCGGTTCCTGTCACCCCCAACACAGGCGGCTGCGCCAGCTTCTCCAGCCGTTGGTGGACTTCGGCCATAATCGGCTCGACCAAATCCGGCTCATTCTCCACCGCCGAAATCAACCGCGCCAGCGCTCTATCCGTCACCCATTCTCTGATTTCTTCCTTTTGCCTTTTGCCCTCTGCCTTTTCATACGCTTCATGGATGGCTTCGCGCCACTTTTCCACGTTGAGTTTGCCGGTGGGGAAGTCGGCCTGCTGTAGGAGGTCGTTGATCATACCTTGCAGGCCCATAGAACGGCCGTCATCGGGCGAATAAAGACGGGTGATGCCGTAAGCGTGGAGTTCGTCGATTTCGGCGGGCAGGATAGTGCCGCCGCCGCCGCCGAATATTTTGATGTGGCCGCAGCCCTGTTCCGCCAGCAGGTCGTGGATGTATTTGAAGAATTCGAGATGCCCGCCCTGGTAGCTGGTGGTCGCTATCGCTTGGGCGTCTTCTTGAACGGCCGTTTTCACAATCTCATGTACGCTGCGGTTATGTCCCAGGTGAATGACTTCTGCGCCGGAGGCTTGCAAAATGCGGCGCATGACGTTGATGGCGGCGTCATGCCCGTCGAACAGGCTGGCGGCGGTGACGATACGGATTTTGTTGAGCGGCGTGTAGGGAGCGACTTGTGTCATAGTTGGACTCCTTTTGTGGTTGGGAATGTGTGGTAATGGGATTATAACACGGCGGGGGGAGGGGTAACGGCCGTTATAACTGAGGTCTGTTTACGCGCAGCAATTTCCCCGCTGCATCTGAATTTTCAGTAATAATCTCGTGGATACGCCCGGCAAGAACTTCAAAATCAGGATCAAACGTGCAAACGATAATGCCTGAATGGTCGGGACTGTCTCGATGCAGTTTGATGAAATGTTTGCGGTTGAATGTGAGCAGAATGCGTTTTTCTTTTGTGGAAAATGCCAGAACAGCCTCGTCTGGAACAGCCCGATCAGCCTGACCTACTTCTTGAACCGTTAGCACATCATGGCCTAACTGTCGTAGATGTTCGACAACAGGTAAGGGAAAATTTTCATTGGAATAGAAGTCGGCCATGAGAATTAAGCTGCTTCGTTTTCTTGAATTTGTTGGTCGATTTCGTTGCGGTAGGCACGGTAGTAGGCCCAACTATTTGCCAGATCTTCCGCGCGCAGCGTGGGATAGGCTTTGAGCAGATCTGCTTCGCTGGTTCCTAAATTTCGTGCCTGAACAAGCACCCATACCGGAATGCGCGTGCGGACGACGCATGGCTCGCCGCCGCTCACGCCAGAAATACTTTCGATGCCCGGAAAGGCGTCGCCTAAATCACGTACAACCCATTGCAGGATTTGGGCTTTTTCAGCGCGGCTCATTTGGGATAGAAGCTGTTCGGTTTGTTGTAAACTGTTCATGTGGAAATTATAGCACAGATAGGACAGGGCTGAATGCGGCCGTTTTCACAATCTCATGCACGCTGCGGTTATGGCCCAGGTGGATGACCTCCGCGCCGGAAGCCTGCAAAATACAGCCCGCTTCCGCAGGTTGCGACCATGACCGTTGATGGCGGCGTCATGGGCGATGGTTATGCCATCGCTAATCGAACAGGCTGGCGGCGGTAACGATGCGGATTTTGTTGAGCGGCGTGTAAAGTACGTGACTTGCTTTCAGGATAGGGGAAGGATGTTGCCAATTAATTCCTACGCAAACGGGAATCGCAAAACAATCGAATGGGTATATCATCAGGACCTAAGTCTCTAAACGTTAAGATGGAACGACCACCACGAAAACCATGCTTAACCCACAAACGGATTCTCAACCGAAACGCCGAGAAAAATCTGTCCGGCGTTGAAGTCTTCTGACCAGAGCGTACTGCATTTTAACTGGACAGCACTCTGGATGATCATGGCATCCCAAAATGAGATTTGATAGCGTGTTTGCAGTTGAATCGCGGATAGTACATCTTCTGGCCTGGGTGTGTGCATATGCCACACTTGTAGCTCTTGTATGATTTGCGCGGTGGTTTGAGGGGATAACGGCCGTTTTACCTTTTGCGTCACCGTCACATAAAACTCTTGCAATACCTGAATGCTCAAACAGCCGGTTTGGGTTTGCCACAACGTTTGCATGAGGGTTTTGGCCTGCTCGTGCTTCAAGCCCGCTGAAGTATCATGAGCATAAACCAACACGTTTGTATCGACAAACTGATAGCCGCTGTCAGCGCTCATGCAATGCCTCACGTGACCATTCAACCTGGCCGTTGCTGCCTAAATCGGCGCCATCTTGTAATAATAAGGTCAGATAGCGCTCCTGTGCTTGAGAATACGCATCTGCCTGAGACACGAGTTCGGTTAATGTCTGGGTGAGCAGGTTGGAGAGGGATGTGTTTTTTTTGATAGCCAATATTTTTGCTTGTCGCAGAATGTCTTTGGGTAAGGCGAGTGTTACGTTTTGTTTTTCCATCATTGCCTCCACGTAAAACAGTATAACACGTATTTACGTGCATCTCAATGATGATTCTCACGCATCTTTTAGGCTGGGCTTTTTCAAAGTCGGTCTACAGCAAGTCCCCGGCACTCGATTTGCAGCTATTTCTCGATAGACTGATTTAGGTGCCGGAGACATTGGAAACGTCCTGCTCATTGTCCCATGTCTTATTGACAACCTGGGACCCTCCAGATTACAAAAGTCTGGCAGACTTTTGTAATCTCTTCTACTCCCCAATTATATTGACAATCTTCTTTGCCAACGTTATACTCTCACTTAGTAAGTTAACTTAACTTACTAATGGAATGCGCTATGATCAAAGCTACCCGTGAACACACCAAAACCCACAACGCCCAACTCATCCTCAAGACGATTTATGATCAGGGAGAGGTCAGCCGCGCCGATATTGCCCGCCTGACCCACCTCACCCGCCCCACCGTCTCCAGCATCGTGGCGGAGCTAATGGAGAGCCAGTTTGTGGTGGAAATGGGACAGGGGCCGTCGGCGGGCGGCAAGCGCCCCACGCTGCTTAAGGTGGCGCAAGATGCCTACCAACTGCTGTGCGTCGATGTGGGCAGCCATGAATTCAGGGGGGCGTTGGTGAATCTGCGCGGTGACATTCAGCAGCGCATCGACCAGCCGCCCCATCATAACCAGGGCGTAGAAGCGCTGGAGCAGGCGCTGGCCTTGATGGACGAGCTGGCGGCTCAGGCCACGGCACCGCTGCTGGGCATCGGCATTGGCACGCCGGGATTGGTAGATTCCGCCGCCGGCATCGTGCGGCAGGCGGTTAATTTGAACTGGTCCGAACTGCCGCTGCGCGATCTGGTGCAGGCGCGTTTTCAGAAGCCGGTCCATATTGCCAACGACAGCCACATGGCGGCGCTTGCGGAATATACGTTTGGTCCGCAGCGCAACAGCGATAATCTCGTCGTTATCAAAATGGGTCGCGGCGTGGGCGCGGGCATTGTGCTGCACGGTCAGCCATTTTTTGGCGACGGCCGGGGCGCGGGGGAAATTGGGCATGTGACGGCGGTGGACAACGGCCGTTCCTGCACCTGCGGCAATGTCGGCTGTCTGGAGACGGTGGCCGGCTCGGCCGCCATCCTGCAAGATGCGCAAACGGCCGTTAACCAGCCTGATCTGACCTGGCCTGAACTGGTGACAGCGTATGAGAATGGCGAAACGGTTACTTCGACAAGCTCAGCACAAAGCGTTACCCACATTATCAACACGGCAGGCAAACATATGGGCAGCGCCATCGCCGCCCTGGTTGGCGTGCTCAACGTACATCACATCGTCATCCACGGGCGCATCGCCGCCTTTGGCCCGCCTCTGCTGGCTGTGATTCAGGCTGAAATGGCGCAGCGAGTCATGCCGCGCATGGCGGCGCAAACACAGGTCTCGTTTTCCACCTTTGGCAGTGAAGTGGTGATGCTGGGTTGCTCGGCGATGATTTTGAACGAGGAATTAGGGATTATTTAGGAGACGTGGGGCGTGATGCGTGAGGCGTGAAAAACCCTTACGCATCACGCATCACGCATCAAAAATTTCATATTATGTCAACTACACACCTTCCCAAACCATTTTTTGTTGGACTTGACATTGGCGGCACCAAAATTGAGGCGCTGCTGGTGGATCAGGAGATGAACGTGTGCGCTCAGGCGCGGCGCCCCACCGACATCAGCCATCCTGACAATCTCGCAGCCAGCGCCGCCGCCGCCATCGACGAGGTACTCCATCAAGCCGGGGCTGAACGCGCCCAGCTAGGCGGCATCGGCATTGGTATTCCAGGACAGGTAGATCCAGCCAGCGGCGCTGTGGCCCTAGCGGCGAACCTGAACCTGAAAGCCTATCCACTTGGCACTGTTATGTCAAGCAAAATGGACGCGCCCACTTTCGTAGAAAACGACGTGCGTATTGCGGCGATGGGCGTCTACCGCTGGCTGCAAGCGCAGGAACCGGTGACGAATATCGCCTATTTGAGTGTGGGCACAGGAGTGGCGGCGGGGGTGGTATTGAACGGCCGTTTACATCGCGGCAGTCACGGCATGGCAGGCGAAATCGGCCACATCACCCTGGATTTGCACGGTCCAAAATGCAACTGCGGGGCGCACGGCTGCCTGGAAACCTACGTCGCCGGTCCCGCCATCGTGCGCCAGGCGCTGGGAAAGGTTACGTTCGGCGTCCCCGACAACGAGGTCCACGCCGGACACGTTTACCAGGCGGCCCAAAACGGCAGTCTGGCGGCGCAGGCCATCGTGCAGAAGGCCAGCCAGCACCTCAGCCGCGCCATCCAACTGCTCATCATGCTCTACGACGTGGACAAGGTGGTCTTGGGCGGTGGCGTGGCCCAATCCGGCAGCGCCTTTTTGGCGCCCATTCAAGCCGAACTGGCCCTGCTCCGCGCCGAAGCGCCGCTGTTTGAAACGCTCATTTCCGCCGACAAAATCACCCTGCTGCCCGCCGGCTACAACGCGGGAACGTGGGGCGCGGTTTATCTGGCACAAGAGATGAAAGAACAAAAAACAAAAGATTGAAGATTAAAGATTGACTTTACCGAAAAAAGGTCAAACGGTCTCCAAAGTGGCACAGCTTGACATAACGTGATAAAATAAGGGCATCTTTTCATAAGGAAATCGCCTGTGTTTCGCGAAAACAAGCAACAACAACCCAGTTTTTTCAATAGTGACTTCCTGATGCCCAGTAAGATGCGCGAGCAACTGTATGCTTCCTG
>JAWOGU010000214.1:0-19058 GCA_046496595.1 Chloroflexota bacterium | reverse complement strand
CAACCACCGCCTCGGCGTTCGTTTTGGAATATTCGCGCAGCGCCCAGCCTATTGCTTTCTGGATAAAAAACTCATCCGAGTCCAGGTTTTCCCGGATCAGGCTGAACAACAAGTCGGCGTCGGTTTGGGTTTTGTAGGGGAGTTGGAAGAGTAGGGTGGTGCGCCGCAGCCAGAAATTGTCGCTGAGACGCCAGGCGGCAACGGCCGTTTCCCGCACCTGTGGATAACGTTGAAAATGAATCGCCACGCTGCCCCCCGCCACGCTGTCTACCGTGTCCCACCATGATTTTGTCACGATCAGATATTCCAGCACCGATACAAATTCGGGCGGCTGCTTCTGGATCAGCCGGTCTAAAAAGGCGAAGGCGCAGTATTGGTATTCACGCTCCGGCAGCGCCCACAATTCGCGCAAGATCGCCTCAAGTTCGGTGGGCTGCGGCAGGCCATAGGCGGCAATAAATTCCTTGAGCAGCGCCCGGCGCGCCGGGTTTTTGATGCCTAAATAGGGGAATTGGTCACGCATGTATTTGGACATGGGCACAGCTTCGGCCGGGTTGGCGTGCTGCGCCAGCAGCGATTGCAGGGCTTCAACATAGGTAGACATAAGCGCTATTGTGGCAGAAAACGGCCGTTTTGACGACAAAAAACAACGCCACTCAGCCAGCCTCTTCGCTCCAGACTTCACAATTCACAATTTTCGACTAGACTTATGCCCCATAAACCAAACCACGCAGAAAAAAAGGACTTTATGACCATACTGCTCTTCATCCTCGGACTCGTCCTTCTCATCGCCGGCGCCGAAGCGTTGGTGCGCGGCGCATCCCGCCTGGCCATAGCTGTCGGCATCTCCCCACTCATCGTAGGTCTCACCGTTGTCGCCTTTGGTACCAGTTCACCCGAATTTGCCGTTAGCATCAAAGCTGCCCTTAGCGGCCAATCGGCCATCGCCATCGGCAACATCATCGGCAGCTGCATTGCCAACATTCTACTCATCCTCGGCCTTTCCGCCCTCATCACTCCCCTTGTCGTCTCCCAGCACCTCATCCGGCTGGACGTGCCCATCCTGATCGTCGCCTCCTGTGTTGTCTGGTTCTTCAGCTTCAACGGCGTCTTCGGTCTGCTAGAGGGTCTCATCCTCTTTGGCAGCCTGATCATTTACGTCACCTTCCTCATCTATCAGAGCCGCAAAGAGACCGAAGAAGTCCAGGAAGAATACAACCGCGAATTCGGCCCGAAAAACGGCTTGAACGGCTGGCCTAAAAACCTGCTTCTGGTGGTCGTCGGCCTGGTCATGCTCGTACAAGGTTCCCGCTGGCTGGTAGATGGCGCGGTCGCCTTTGCCCAATACCTGGGCGTGAGTGAACTCATCATTGGCCTTACCGTCATCGCCGTCGGCACCTCTTTGCCTGAAATCGTCACCTCCGTCATCGCCAGCCTTCGGGGCGAGCGAGACATCGCCGTTGGCAACGCCATCGGCAGCAACATCTTTAATATTCTGGGCGTCCTCGGTCTGACAGCCATTATCACCCCTGGCGGCATTGCCGTCTCGCCCTCGATGATCGCTTTCGACATCCCGATCATGGTCGCTGTCTCCTTTGCCTGTCTGCCCATCTTCTTCACCGGCGGCGTGATCTCGCGCGCTGAAGGGGTGGTGCTGTTAGCCTATTACCTTGCCTATACCCTCTACCTCATCCTGGCCGCCAACCAACACGACGCCCTCGTTCCATTCAGCGCCGTCATGCTCTATTTTGTTATCCCGCTGACCGCCCTCACTCTGTTTGTCGTGACGCTCCAGGCTGTGCGCAAACGCAGCGCTGCCACGGTAGCCTAACGGCCGTTTCCCTGACTCGTTTTACAAGAGCGCAAAGGTGCGTTGTCGTTTCAGCATGGGACATCGTACTGTGTGGCAATCGATAAATGTCATATGGCATAGGGTGACATCTGGCATATGGCTTTGTTGATTATTAGCACTAATCGTTTTTTATATTAGGTGTATCTTTGACACGAAAAGCAATAAGAATTTTGACGCCAATACTCAATAGAGGCACGAATAGGAGATTTTTATGAAATTACAATTCCCAACTCACTTGAAACATGAGCAGGCGTGCGCCTGGGTTAACGACATGGTCGCCCTTTGCCAACCGGAGACCGTTCACTTTTGTGATGGCTCACCTGAAGAACATGCCAGTCTCTGCCAGGAACTGGTAGACAGCGGCACATTCATTAAACTTAACGAAGAACTGCGCCCCAACAGCTTCCTGACCCGCTCAGACCCCAGCGATGTGGCCCGTGTGGAAGATTGCACCTACATTTGCAGTATCAATGAACACGATGCCGGCCCCACGAACAACTGGGAAAACCCAGAAGTGATGCACGCCCGGTTAAACGAACTCTTTGCGGGCAGTATGCGCGGCCGTACGCTGTATGTTATCCCCTTTAGTATGGGACCGCTTGATTCCCCCATCGCCCAATTGGGCATCGAAATTACCGACTCCCCCTACGTTGTCGTCAATATGAATATTATGACACGCACGGGAACGGCCGTTTGGGATGCTTTAGGCAGCGATGGCGAGTTTATCCCCTGTATGCATACTGTCGGCGCACCGCTTGAACCCGGTCAAAAAGACGTGTCCTGGCCTTGCAACCCCACCGTAAAATACATTGTCCACTTCCCAGAAGAAAGAACCATCTGGTCTTACGGCAGCGGTTATGGCGGCAACGCCTTACTGGGCAAAAAATGCCTCGCCCTGCGCATCGCCTCCAAAATCGCTCGCGACGAGGGTTGGCTTGCCGAACACATGCTCATCCTGGGCGTCGAATCACCCGCCGGTGAAAAAAGCTACGTGGCCGCCGCCTTCCCCAGCGCTTGTGGCAAAACAAACTTCGCCATGCTTATTCCGCCAAAGGAAATGGGTGACTGGAAAGTGACGACAATCGGCGATGACATCGCCTGGATCAAACCCAATGGCAATGGAGAACTGCGCGCCATCAACCCGGAGACAGGCTTCTTTGGCGTGGCTCCCGGCACTTCACCAGAGACAAATCCCAACGCCATTGCCTCCTGCGCCCAAAACAGTATCTTCACCAACGTAGCCCTCGCCCCAAACGGAGACGTCTGGTGGGAAGGTTTGACCAAAGAAGCTCCGCCCAGTTTGATTGACTGGCAGGGTCGTGAATGGACGCCGGATGCCGGCAGGCCAGCCGCCCATCCCAATGCCCGTTTCACAGCCCCCGCCTCCCAATGCCCAGTTATTGACGAAGAGTGGGAAAACCCGGCCGGCGTACCTATCAAAGCAATTATCTTTGGCGGCCGCCGTAATGACACTGTCCCCCTGGTTTACCAGTCATTCAACTGGATTTATGGCGTATACGCCGGAGCCACCCTCGGTTCAGAGACCACAGCTGCCGCTATGGGCGCTACCGGGCAAGTACGCCGTGATCCCATGGCTATGCTTCCTTTCGCCGGTTATCACATGGGCGATTATTTCAATCATTGGCTGCGTTTTGGCCGCTCCCTCTCTAGTCCGCCGCCTATCTTTTGTGTCAACTGGTTCCTCAAAGATGAAAACGGCAAGTTTTTGTGGCCTGGCTTTGGCGAAAATATGCGCATCCTCGAATGGGTTGTGGAACGGGCCAACGGTAATGCAATGGGTTTTGAAAGCTCCATTGGCTGGATGCCCCGCTATGAGGATCTAAACTGGGACGGACTGGACTTCAGTTCTGAGCAGTTCCAGCAAGTAATGACCATTGACGCCCAAAAGTGGCAAGCAGAAATTGATTCTCACGAAGAGTTATTTGTGAAGCTCAATGACCGTCTGCCAAAACAATTGGTTGACGTGCGTTCGCTGCTTCTTTCAAACCTGTAGGTAAATAATCCTGGTTTTGTAGCCGCTTGATCGCAGAAGTTCGGCCAACGCCGGTTATATAAACGAAAACGTTGTCGTGACGGCTTTAGCTGGTTTCCCCGCTAAAGCCGTTTTTTTGTATCCTTTGAAAATGCAGCGCGATTTGCCAAAGGGTATGTTTCATTTCAGTAAAAAACCAATTGTATTACGGACGAGGCAACCAGTGATGAAGGGGTTTTGCATGGCGTAAGTTTCGCCTGGCTGCATCGCCTCGCCTATGTATTGGCCCGCCAACTCATTTGAAACATATCCTTTGCCAAATCGCATTTCAGGTTTTTGGGCGTGGTGCTGCGCCGCGTTGAGTATGTGTAAAACGTACACAAAGTGTGACAAGCGGCGAAAAATTTGTGACAGATTGCACTTGATTCCAATTGAAATATTGCTGGCTTCTCTGTACACTATAATTACCAGTAAAAATTGTCACCACCTTAAAAATACAGTTCTATCAGTTGAGGCGTCGCCTGACAGTTTTTATATTGTTGGCGCCATCATTCATGGACCATGTATTCTTGGACCATCAATGATCACAGGTCGGTAGAACATAGCAATAGGAGAGATACACATGCAAAATTTTGGTCCGTTTGTCAGCAAATACGGCGTTGAAAATCACGGGATAAAGAACACAGATACCGTCTACTGGAACCTGAGCACTTCAATGCTCTATGAACAAATTATTCGCCGCCGTGAAGGTAATATCGTACACCTCGGTCCAATTGTGGTCAGCACCGGCGATCATACAGGGCGTTCTCCCAATGATAAATTTGTCGTCAAAGAAACAACCACGGAAGGGGAAATTTGGTGGGGGAAGGTAAACCGGCCATTCCCTCAGGAAAAGTTTGATGACTTGCACAAGAAAATGTTGGCTTATATTCAAAACCGCGACATTTTCATTTTCGATGGTTACGCGGGCGCAGACGAACGGTACCGGATGCCTGTGCGCGTTATCAATGAATATGCCTGGCACAACTTGTTTGCCCGCAACATGTTCATCCGCGAATTAGATGCGGAAAAATTAAAAAACCATGTGCCGGAATTTACCGTCATTGACTTCCCGCGATTCCATGCCGAACCGGAAATTGATGGCACGAACAGCCAGACGTTTATTCTGGTTGATTTCAGTAAACGCCTGGTATTGATTGGCGGCACTGAGTACGGCGGCGAAATTAAGAAGAGCATCTTCTCCGCCATGAATTACTATCTCCCCAAACGCGGCGTGCTTTCCATGCACTGTTCCGCCAACTATGGCGCAGACCTGGATGACACCGCTTTGTTTTTTGGTTTGAGCGGGACTGGCAAAACCACCCTCAGCAGCGATCCAGGGCGGACTCTCATCGGTGATGACGAACATGGTTGGAGTGAAGACGGCATCTTCAATTTTGAAGGCGGCTGCTACGCCAAAGTCATTCGTTTGGACCCTGAAGGCGAACCGGAAATTTATGAAACAACCCGCCGCTTTGGCACTATTTTGGAGAATGTTATTTATGATGGTGATACCCGCCGCGTGGACCTGAACGATGGCTCCCGCACCGAAAATACCCGTTCCAGCTATCCGATTACCCACATCGACAATGCGGATCCCAGAGGCATTGGCGGTCATCCCACAAACGTTTTCTTCCTGACGGCCGATGCGTTTGGCGTGCTGCCTCCCATCAGCAAACTGACGAAAGAACAGGCAATGTACCATTTCTTGAGCGGTTACACCGCCAAGGTTGCCGGTACGGAACGCGGCGTCACCGAGCCGCAGCCGAACTTTAGCGCCTGTTTTGGCGCGCCGTTCATGCCGCTGCATCCTGGCGAATACGCCAAACTCCTGGGCGAAAAGCTGGACAAGCACGGCGCTGAGGTCTGGTTGATTAACACAGGTTGGGTGGGCGGTCCGGCTGGTGTGTCACCCCGTATGAAGCTGTCTTATACCCGCGCTATGGTAACAGCCGCCCTGAGCGGTCAGTTGGCTGGCGTGGAAATGGTGCAAGAGCCATTCTTTGGCCTGCAAGTACCCACTTCCGTACCGGGTGTGCCGGCTGAGGTTTTGGATGCGCGCGGCGCGTGGGCGGATAAAGCGGCGTATGATGCGCAGGCTACGAAACTGGTTGGCATGTTTGTTGAGAATTTCAAGAAATATGAAGATGGCGTGACGCCGGAAATTAAGGCAGCCAGTCCCAAAGTTCAGTAAAATCTAAGTAAAGCCAAAACGGTTTTCGTTTGTAGTATAATGAAGCGGAACGACATCACATCGTTCCGCTTTTTTTCTAACAAAGGAGCTGCTTATGACTTACGAACTTCCGCTTTTCCCCTTAAATACGGTTCTATTTCCTGGAATGCCTTTGCCGCTGCACGTGTTTGAAGAACGTTATAAGGAGATGGTGCAGGTGTGTGTGGCTGAGAAACGGCCGTTTGGCGTTGTTCTTATTCGCAGTGGCGTGGCTGAAGGCGGTCCGCTGGCTGATCCGTATGAGGTGGGCTGCGCCGCCGACATTATCGAAGTGCAAAAACTGGAAAATGGGCAGTTGTTGATCATGGTTGTAGGACGGGAGCGTTTCCGCATTCTTTCCTTGCAGCACAGCCGCCCGTATCTGGTGGGGCGTGTGGAACCAATCTCGTTTCGGGTTGAGCCATTGGAACAAATTGAGCAGGCTGCCAATGACTTAACACCCTGGCTGCTGGAATATCTGGTTTATCTGGCAGATATGGGGCAGGTTGAGTTTGATCCCGACCAACTGCCGCAGGATTACGAAGATCTGGTTTACCTGGCTTCGGCTGCCATTCAGCTACTACAAGAAGACAAACAGGCGATTCTGGAAAATGACAAAGCGACCAGCATCTTGAGAGATCTGATCGCTTTGTACCGGGAAGAAGTAACGCTGCTGCGCTTAAAACCCAAGGAAGATCAGGGTATCTTCTCGCTCAATTAACATTCCCAGGTGACAGTCACCTCAGAGGTGACTGTCACCTGCGATAGGCCGTTATTCTGCGATTCGCAGGGTGATTTCGCCGATACCACTGCTGACGTTGATGTCCAGTTCGACGTCGGCTTGACCGTAGAGGTCGTTGGTATACACATCCCCATTACGCACCAAACCATACACTTCCAGATTGCCGATGCCGGTAGTGGGCTTAACGCGCACGCCGACATTGTTGGGCAGCACTATTTCGGTAGCGCCGACGCCGCCGGACACATTCACGTCGAAGCTTTCAGGCCAGTCACCGCTTAAATCAATTTCGGTTTGGCCCGCGCCTACCTCGACTTTGAGGTTGGTGAGATGCAGTCCGTTCAAATCCAGAAGACCTTCGCCTGCGCCCAGGTTGATGGTCAGGTCGGTGGGCACGTTGTCGTTGAAGCGGATGTCCCAGTTGTATTCGATGTTGTTGGTGGGGATGCCGTTGATCTCGCCGCTGTCGGGTTGATTGATGGACAAACGGCCGTTATCCCCGCGCACGTCATACGCCAATTCAGGTTTCCACGTCTCAATGTTGTAGGTGAATTCGGCTTCGACCAGTTCAGCGGCGCCGCCGTCAATTTCCAACTGGCCGGCGCCCATGTTGATTTCCGCCGTTAAGGTTTCGGCGCTGCCCTGTTCCACAGCCTGCGTTTCTGTCTGTGTCGGCCCCACATCATAGGAACCGATGTTGATACAACCCGTTGCTAGAATGAGAACGGCCGTTACCACCAATAACACAATTAAATTTTTGTTCATGACAAACCCTCCAGTTTGCAAAAGTTGATTTCTAGTGGACTATACGCCGCCACCCGGTGCGGCGTTGTTCAACTGTAAACAGGTTAACAAAAAAAGCCGGTTTCCACGGAAACCGGCTTTTTTTACCTGAGTAAATACCCATCTTGAAATTTCTCGCAGAGGATGCAAAAAGGGCGGCAAAAACCTCTTTTTAATCTCCGCGCCTCCGCGCCCTCCGCGGTTTATCCGATAATTGTCATGACAAATCGTACAGTTCGCCAAACTTGGTGCGCAGATAGCGCATATACGGCTCAATCGTCAGGGGACCACCGGTGACGCGCTCGACCAGTTCATTGGCCGTAAACTTGCTGCCGTGCTGGTAAATGTTTTCCTTCAGCCAGCCATGCAGCGCGCCAAACTGGCCCTGCTCAATTTCCGCCGGGATGTGGGGCCGGGCGGCAACCGCCTGCTCAAAGAAAGCGGCGCTCATAATATTGCCCAGCGTGTAACCCTGGAACGCGCCGCCGATAATGCCGCCGTACCAATGCACATCTTGCAGCACACCGTCCACGTTGCTCGGCGCTTGCAGACCCAGGTCGGATTGGTAGCGGGCGTGCCAGGCGGCCGGCAAATCCTGCACCGCCAGCGTACCTTCCAGCAGCGCCAGCTCCAGGTCAAACCGGATCATGACGTGCAGGTTGTAGGTCACTTCGTCGGCGTCGGTGCGGATGAGGGAGCGTTGGACCCGATTGATGGCGCGGTAGAAGGTGTCCATGTCTACGCCGCCTAACTGCGCCGGGAAAGTTTGTTGGATTTTGGGGTAATAATGACGCCAGAATCCCCGGCTGCGCCCCACCAGATTTTCCCACAGGCGAGACTGGCTTTCATGCACGCCGGAGGAGGTGCCGTTGGCTAACGGCGTGCCGTCCAGGTCCATGTTGATGCCCAATTCATACATGGCGTGGCCTGCTTCATGCAGGGTGCTGAACAGGGCTTCGTTCAGGTCGTTTTCTTTGACGCGGGTAGTAATGCGCACGTCGCCCAGGGCGAATTTGGTCATGAAGGGGTGGTGGGTCATGTCCTGGCGGCCCCGGTTGAAATCATAGCCGTAATCCTGGATGATGCTTCTGCCGAAGGCCAACTGCTGTTCCGGCGGATAGGATGCGTGCAGGCAGCTGTTGTCGGCCGGCGGTTGGCTGGTGATGGCCTGCACTAACGGGACAAGCTGTTCGCGCAGGTCGGCAAAGACGGCGCGCACCGATTCTGCTTTCATGTCTTCGTCGGACATATCGATGAGGGGATCGGCGATGTGGTCGTAGCCGGGGAAGCAGTTGGCGATCTCGCGGCTGAGATCGAGCGTTTTCTCCAGATAGGGCTGCACGGCGGCGAAGTCGTTGTTGGGCCGGGCCTGGGTCCATACCTGGTAGGCGGCGGCGGAATGTTGGTAGAAGGCCGACAGCAAGGTGGGCGGCACTTTGGTGGCCTTGTCGTAGCCGCGTTTGGTGACGCGGATGAGGCTGGCGTCGTCGCTGTCGTAAGGCAGGCTTTCGCCGTAGGTTTGCAGGTCGTCCAACAGTTTGCCCACTTCGGGGCTGATGAATTTTTCGTGGGCGAGACGGCTCAGGGTTGCCATTTGCCGGCCGCGGGCGGCCGCGCCGCCGGGGGGCATGTAGGTGCTTTGGTCCCAGTGCAGCAGGGCTGCTGCGCCGTTGAGGTCGTTGACTTCGAGTAAGCGGGTTTTCAGTTCTTGTAGTTTTTGTTCCATGATTGACTCCATAGGTCTGTGAGATTTAGTGGTTTTTTAATAGACGAGGACTGAGCCTACCGAGGGCTGAGCCTACCGAGGGCTGAGCCTGTCGAAGCCCGGCTGCCTGTCGAAGCCCGGCTGCCTGTCGAAGCCCGGCTGCCTTCGACAAGCTCAGGCAGCGGGTTTGTAGGGCAAATGGTATCTGAAAGCGGGGGGATGTCAACGCAAAACGCGGCGCGCCTGGGCATTGTGAAACGGCCGTTTCCTACTCTCCAGTTTCTTCTTCCACAGCCTTTTCCGCAGCGGCCTTCTCGTGGCGCTTCTCGATGCGATACACGACGGTGCGCCCGATGATAAAGACCAGAACGGCCGTTACCACCAGAATGGTCCAGTGTTGGGATTCAAAACGAATGCCATACGCCCCAATCATGGTCAGCATAATGGCGCTGGGAAGCCGGCCTAAAATGTTAGCCGCTAAAAACTTGACGCCGGAGATGCCCGTCAGTCCGGCGACAAAGTTCATCATATCGGTGGGGAACATCGGCAAAATGAAGGCGATGGTGAAGAAGGTAAAGCCTTGTTTTTCGCCAATGGCGTACCACTTGTCGAGGGTTTGTTTGTCCGCCAGCCGGTCGATGACCGGGCGGCCGGTCCAGCGGGCCAGGGCAAAAGCAAGCTGGCTGGCGCCGACAATGCAGATCATATTCAGGATGAGGCCGGGCCAAAAGCCATAGACGTATCCCGCCGCTACTAAAAAGACGTGCCCCGGAATGACGGCAACCAAAACCTGGAGCAGTTGGGCGGCAGCCAGGGCCAGCGGTCCCCAGGCGCCGTAACTTTGCAAGTAGGCGCTGACCGCTTCCTGGTCGCCAACCAGCGAAACCAAGTCCCACACGCCGGCGCGCACCTGCCACAGCAGGAAACCTGCGACCACAATGGCGGCGACGATCACGCTGAGTTTTTGGGGGTTGATGGCGGAAGGTTTGGCGTCCGGCGGGGACATGGCTGGTTCAGAGATGGGAGATGCGGCTGGATAACGGCCGTTATCTGCCGAGATGCCTTTCTTTTTGACTTTTGAGTCGGTGGTTGCCGTCATATACCTTTCCCATCTTGCTGAATTTGATGTCATTCATAGCGTGGTCTGTTTTCGTTTCGTGGATACGGCACGCAAAGCCCTCACGCTCGTTGCTGTCAACACTGAATCCAACATCCATCCTATCCACTATCCAGGCGAATAGCAACTAAGAAATTGGTGAGGGAAGTTTTTTAAGGAAAAACTCAATTGCTAATGGCAACCTTCTTTCCCAGGCGGCTTCGTGATGGTGCGCCCCCTTTTCTTCAATATGCAGCAAGTTTTGGCCGGGATGATAGCCTTTGTCTACCAGCATCTGTTTTAGGTCGCGCACACCGGCGTAATATTGGCGCGATTTGCTGCGCATTTCATCAGACTGCTGCGTGGCGTTACCATATTCTTGGGTACCGGCATCCAGGTATAAACGGCCGTTACTAAACGCCGCCTCCCGTACAAATTTCACCATCGCATAATCCGCAAACCAGATAGAAGGACTCATCACACCGGCAAAACCAAACACCTCCGGGCGCTGGAAAAAGGCATACAAGCTGATTAACCCGCCCAAAGACGACCCCATAATGCCCGTATAGGCAGGCTCCGGGCGGGTGCGGAAATCCTGGTCAATGAGCGGTTTCAGCGTAGAAGCCAGAAAATCCAGATACAACTCGCCCTGTCCCCCGCCATAAGTGGCGTCTTGAAACGGGCTGTACTCATCCAGGCGATGCTGCCCCATATTGGACACTCCGACCACAATCGCCTCCAGGCTCTTGGTGCGGGCCAGTTCCGTCATGGTTTCATCAACGCGCCATTCACCGGCAAACGCAATCACTTCGTCAAACAGATTTTGCCCGTCATGCATGTATAAAACGGGATATGTCTGGTCGCCGGCTTCGTAAGAAGGGGGCAGGAATACAAAAATATCCCGTTTGTTCTCTAACTGCGGACTGTAGACAGCTTCGGCTGCTTTTAGGCTACCGGTAACCGTGTTATGCCGGTGGCAGTAAATGTCGTGGTAAGGACGCCAGGTTGTCTTCTGCAATATGGTTCTCCTCGATGATTATTGGAAGCAAGTGCGTTATTTTCCCTGTTTTGTTTGTTGTGTCCAATGGCTCTTTTGTCTTGCCCGCAATTTCAATGATGCAACTTATGGTAGGGGCTTGTGGTAGGGGCGAGACAGGCGGGTCAGGTTTATGCCAATCTCCAACGCCTCATCTCCCGCCTGTCTCGCCCTAATACATGGCACACAGGCCTTGCCGCCAGTTTAACGCCTGAAAAATTTGGTGGAGGATTAGAAAATGAAACGTGTGGGGGCAATTGTAGGGGAAAAAACTGGAAAAAACCGGCGGCTTGCGCTACGATATAGGAAGAATTATTTTGGATTGACAACTTTGCCTGGAGGTACTCGCTTTGGTACGCACAATAAATTGGTTAGGTATCATCATCATGGCAACGGCCGTTTTTGCTTTTGTCTCTCCGGCGGCGGCGCTGCAATGTTCCTGGAGTACAGAAGTGTACACCTATGTCTGTATCAACGATACCGTTGTAGCAGCCGCTCCCGTGGAAGCTGTTATAGAAGCAGACGAACCTGTTGACATTGAAGCTGACAACAGCATCTTTATTACCCCCGTTTTAGAAGATCAACAATCTATATTTGGCCGCCGCCATTACGGCCGTTTAGCCGATTTTGCCAACGTGTATGCGGAACCAACCCGCGACTCCACGCTGGTGCGTAATGTGGGCGATGGCTATCTGTTCGCCACCGTCAACAGTTGGTTCAAAAACGACGCCGGCGAAACCTGGTATGAAATCAATCTGGGCGAATACGTGCATGAAAGTGACATTAGCATGAACACGCCCTCCGCCTATCAGGGGTTTGAGATTACCAGCCAGCCGCAGCGACCCTTTGGCTGGATTGTGCAGGAAGTTATCCCCAGCAGCGCCCCCGACGTGGAACCGGACGAAAACGGCGAACCGCTGCTGCGCAGGACATTCATTCAGGTGTATGATGCCGTTCTGGGAGAGGAAGATTGGCTCTGGTACGACATTGGTAACGGCCGTTGGGTCAAACAAACTTTCATGAGCCTGGTAGACGTCGATCCGCGCCCGGCCGAAGTAGGCGAAAACGAGTTCTGGACTGAAATAGACCTCTACGAACAAACCTTCGCCGCTTATGAAGGGGACCAGATGGTCTACGCCGCTCTCATCTCATCCGGGCTGAACCGCTGGCCCACCCGTGAAGGCACTTTCCAGGTGTGGGATCGCTGGGAAAAACACAAAATGTCCGGCGCCGAAGGCAAAGTGGATTACTACTTCCTCGAAGACATCCCCTACATCATGTACTTCGACAAATTTAATGGCATTGCCCTGCATGGCACCTACTGGCATGACCGTTTCGGTTACAAGCACAGCCACGGCTGCGTCAACATGTCTATTCAGGATGCTGAATGGATCTACTGGTGGTCTGACGAAGCGCCCAATGACCTTTGGGTTCTCGTCCACACCCAAGACCCCATGGTACATTTAACCGAATTCGATTAAGCAACCTCTGTTTGTCTGAATAATCAAGGCGTTTTAAGTGACAGTCACCTCAAAGGTGACTGTCACTTTTTTTAGTGGACCAATCTCCAAGATGTGTCCAACCTACAGCGTACTCTCCGGATCAATATCTACAATCCACTGCGGCGCAAGCGGAAAATCAACCAGCAGCCTGTTTGGATTGGGTGAGCGAATGATGATCTGCCAGCGATAACGGCCGTCTATGCGGTTGAAAAAGGGCGGCGTTGGTCCCAGAATATCGGTGGCGCTCAACGCCAACTCACGAGCATGATGGCGCAGCGCCTTGGCTGTCTTCTCTGCTTCACGCTGCCCCCGGTCGTTCACGGTGTCCACCCATATCAGCTTTGCCAGCCGCCGGAAAGGCGGCAGCATGTGCTGCGTGCGGAAGCGGATCTCCTCAATGTAGAACCCGGCGTAATCATGGTCGGCGGCGGCTTGCACTGCATAATGCTCAGGCTGGTAGGTTTGGATGATGACCCGCCCGCCCAGCAGCCCGCGGCCCGCCCGCCCGGCAACCTGCGCTAATAACTGGAAGGCGCGCTCTCCCGTGCGGTAATCTGGCAGCCCCAAAGAGACATCGGCCGAAATCACGCCGACCAGCGTCACCAGGGGCAGGTCCAACCCTTTGGCGATCATCTGCGTGCCTACCAGAACGTCGGCCTCGTGGTTGATGAAGCTGGCTAACAGATCTTCGTGCGCTGTGCGCCCGGCGGTGGTGTCCCGATCCCAACGGGTGAGACGCGCCTGGGGCCAGCGCTGGCGCACCTGTTCCTCTACTTCTTCGGTTCCCAGGCCAAAATGACGAATGCGTTTGGAACCGCAGGCCGGACAGATGGTGTGCTGCGCCTCGCGCCGGCCGCAGTGGTGGCACACCAGGCTGGCCTGGGGCCGATGGTAGGTCAGGGGCATGTCGCAGCGTGGGCAGCGGGCTACGTAGCCGCAGTCGCGGCAGATGACAAAGCTGGCAGTGCCGCGCCGGTTGAGAAACAAGATGGCCTGTTCGCCGCGATCCAGCGTTTCGCTGATGGCTTTGTCCAGGACGCGGCTGAAGATGGAGCGGTTGCCGGCGCGCAGCTCCTGGCGCAGGTCTACCACCTGAATGGGCGGCAGCGGAATGGTGAGGGCGTCGTCCGGGTCGCTGCTGTCCCGGCGGTAGATAGGGGTGACGTGCAGCCGTTCCGCCTGGCTTTCTACGCGCACACGGTGCCCCATCACCCGTTTAGGTAGTTCCACAAGCTGGTAACGGCCGCTTTGCGCTTTGTGGTAGGTGACTAAATCGGGGGTGGCGCTGCCCAGGATGACGGTGGCGTGGAGGATCTCACCCAGTTTAACGGCCGTTTCCCGGGCATGGTAATAAGGCGGCGGCACGGGTGGCGTCTGTTTGTAGCTGCCGTCGTGCTCCTCGTCCACCACAATCACGCCAATGTCGGGCAGCGGCGTAAACAGGGCGCTGCGCGGTCCGATCACAATGTCAAACAATCCCTGCCGCGCCCGCCGCCAGGTGTCGTAGCGTTCGCCGTCGCTCAGGCGGCTGTGCAGCACTGCCACCCGCCCCGGAAAGCGGGCGGAAAAACGGCGCACTGTCTGCGGCGTGAGGGCGATTTCTGGGACGAGCACAATGGCCTGCTGCCCACGCGCCAGGGCATAGTCGATGGCGCGCATGTAGATTTCCGTCTTGCCGCTGCCGGTAACGCCGTGGAGGAGGAAGGCTGATGGGGTGATGGGGTGATGGGGTGAGGGGGTGAGGGATGAATTTTCTGCCTTTTGCCCTTTGCCTTCTGCCTTCCCTTCCTCCGCCTTGATCATGGCGACTTTGACGCGGCCCCAGGCGCGCACCTGATCGGTGGTGAGCGGCGGCGCGGCGGCGGGGGTGAAGTCGCGGTCGGCCAGGGGGTCGCGCCATACTTCCTCGGCGCCGAAGCGGATCAGGTCAAGTTTTTCCAGTTTGCGCAGGTGGGTGAGGGTGGCGGTGGTGGTGGCGTAAAGCTCGCTGAGGGCGACGGGTTGGGCGGCGTCGGCCAGGAAGGTGAGGAGACGGTGGTAGATTTCGGCCCCGCGCAGGCGCATGACGGCGGGGAGGAGGGCGGAGGGATGGAGAGCGAGGGAAATTGTCAATTGTGAATTGTCAATTGTCAATTGTGAACCAGGGTCGCTTGTTGGAACGGATTGGGTGATAAGACCCTGAGCGATAAGAGCATGGATGTGTTTGGGAGTGGCGTTGGTGGCCTGGAGAACGGCCGTTTCCTCCGGCAGCGGATCGTCTAGTTCAGCCAGATGCAGGAGGACGTCGGCCTGTTTATTGGGGCGGCCAAGCTGGAGCAGGGCGGCCTGCCAGCGGGCCGGACCGGCTGCCAGTTCGGCGGTGCGGATTTGTTTGGGGCGGGCGCGGGGCGGATCGAGTACGGAGGCTTTGCGCAGGATGCTGCGGTTGGTGAGTTGGGTAACGGCCGTTTTCCAGTCCGTTTTGGGCATGAGGCGGCGAATCTGGCGGCCGCGCAGGTGACCCTGTTCGCGCAGGAGGGTGATGAGCTGCTGTTGGGTGTCGGTTAAACGGCCGTTTCCGTCCCAGTAGGGGTTGATGTCCACCACCACGTCCGACGAGCGGCTGAGACCGGGCGGCAGCATCAGGCGCAGGCAGCCGTTGAGCGGGGCCAGATACTCCTGGCTGAGCCACTGCGCCAGTTCAATCTGCCACCAGGCGGCCACCGGCTCCTCGTCAATGAGGGCGATGATGGGTTTGACTTCTTCAACCGGCGCCGTCTTGTCGAAAGCGATGACGATGCCCTGCGCCAGACGGCGACCAAACTCCACTTCCACCAGATGGCCGAGGCGCAGCACAGGTTCCAGGTCGCGGGGAATGTCGTAATGGAAAGCCTGGGTCAGCGGCGCTTCGATGTTGATGACGATTACGGCATACATGAGCCGATTGTATCACGGCTGAACGGTGGGCATAAAAAAGCGGCGGTGTTCGGATGAACACCGCCGCTGCCATTCTTTAGATTGGACCAATCTCCAAGATTGGTCCAATCTCTTACTCACTGCGATTACTGCCGCCGCCGGGCAACCAGCAGGCTGCAGGCTGCCAGCAGCACACCGACCGCCGCCAACACGAGGAATGTGATGGCGCTGTTACCCCCGCTGAAGCTGGAGAGGGAAACGGCCGTTGGCGTAAACTGCCACCGATACCCTTCCACCTCACCGCCCGTCGCGCCGCCCTGGAAGTCGTTGGCCGACAGGGAGCCGCCGGGGATGTTGGCCGGGTCGAAGACACGGAAGCGGGCGAACAGAACCTGACCGGTGGTATAGCTGTCCGGGATGTTCACGGGAAGACTGCGCGTCCCGCTCTCCAGTTCGCCAAAGTTGACAAACTCGCCGGGGCCAAATGCGTCATCGTTGTTCCAATCGAACCAGCCGCCCACCACGCCGGGGCCACCGCTGACTTCAATCAACAACTCAATTGTTGCGCCTGGTGTCCAGCGGCTGGACATGTTGCGCTGTACGCCATCATCACTGGCTCCATCGCCATTGGCCGCCGCGCCGGGCAAGCCGTTCGGCTCCAGGTCAATGGTTGACCCTAAGCGCAGTGTGCCTGCCTCGCCGCTGTTGATGTGGTATGGGCCAGCCGACAGAGTAGTCTGGTAGCTGTCGGGCAGGTCGTCAAAATCAGTGCCAATGAAGAAGCCGAAGTCTACATCTGCGATGTCCTGATCAACAATTTCCACCGATTCCCAAGCGGTGTCGTCGTTTTGGGTTGGGGTGCTGGTGTGGGCGGCGTTGTTCAGGATGGGGGAGGTGGCGTTGGTGGAGACTACGTAGTTACCGGCCGGCAAGTTGGTGAAGCTGTAATCGCCGTCGGCGTCGGTGGTGGTGCTGCCCACCAGCACATAGCTGCTGCCCACAAGCTGCCACAGGAAGACGGTTTGCCCTTCGTAGCCGGGTTCGCCCGTTTCACGGTCGCCGCCAGTTTGGCCGCCATTTTCATTCCTTAGAACATCATAGAAGACGGAACCGCTAAGGCGGCGGCTCCCATTGTAGCGGTAGCCAAAGTCTACATTAAAGTTGCTGTCGCCAGCACTGTCTAAAGTGATGCTTGTCACATGAAGCGTACCCGTACCATCCAGGTCATAAGTCGGTATCACACCGGCGGGCAGGGTAGAGGAATCTACCTGCACTGTCCATGTGCCTGCGCCAACGTTGACAAAGCTGTAGTAGCCGCTGAAGTCGGTGGTGGTGGTCATAACGGCCGTTGTCGCATCACAAGGCGTACCATTGCACAACCACACCCGCACGTCTACCAGACCCGGCTCACCGGAGTCTTGCACACCAAAGTTGCTACTATCCAGCCAGATAAAGTCGCCAATGACGCCGGTGGGTTGGTAGCCAAAGTCTGCCCCTAAGTAGGTCTGACCAAGACGCATCTCCACACTATGGGCGCTATCGCAGAAAGGAACCCAGAACGCATCCGGTGTTGGGTAACAAGGAATACCGTTCGTATCGGGGTCGCCTGTCAGCTCACGATCAACGATCGGGGCACTATTCGTATCTACCACCACACGGTACTGACCCGCAGGCAGGCCCGTAAACAAGTAGTTGCCGCTTGCATCCGTCACTTGAGGAACACCATACGGCTCCCAACTATTGGTCAGGGTATTGGAAATTTGCAGGCTAACCGTCACTCCCGGAATCCCTAATTCATTCCAATCTTGCTCGGCGTTGCCGTTGGCGTCCCAGTAGATGGTGTCGCCGATGATGCCGCCGTTCGCCAGACCAAAGTCCGCATCCAGATAGGTTTGCCCACCGATAAGCGTGACATCAAACGAAGAAGCAGTAGTGTATTGCAGGTCGCCTATCGTGGTGGGGTCTAGTTGCACCCGGTAGTCGCCGGGGGGCAAGTTGCTAAAGCTGTACGCGCCATTAACGGTGGTCGTGGTCGATACCAGCACATAGCCATCGCCATAATCTACATAGAGTTCAACGGTAATGCCATCCAGCCCCGGTTCGCCAGCGTTGGGGATGGCGTTGCCGTTGTTGTCATACCAAACAAAGTCACCAATACTGCCGGTACCGACCGGTTCATAGCCAAAGTTCACATCAGTGACTGGCTCAGAGGTGATGGTGACGCTGGCTTGGCTGGCGCAGGTTGTGCAGAAACCATTGCCATCATCTTCGCCATAATTTTCTGTCTGGCTGTATTGGGGCGGCAGCGCCGTTTGGTCAACTTTTACGACATAGTCGCCGGGCGGAAGGTGTTCAAATGTGTACTTACCATCGGAGTCCGTTGTGGTCGTGGCGATGATTTGCCCATTTTCGTCATAGAGAATGACAGGAATACCTTCCCAGCCAACATCGGTACTGTTGAAGCTGGCGTCAGAGTCCCAATCGGCGTAAACAAAGCCTTCGATGGCATATTCGCCACGATAGCCAAAGTCGTAACCTGCATACACATTGCCACCAGCAACCGAGATGGAGGCTACTTGGTTGTTACAACCGCCAAGCGCAGTACAGGTCTGGACATCTGCGGGAGTGCCGTTGGCAGATTCGGCCGTTTGCGTATATCCGGCTGGCGGTATGACCGTAACTGTGTAGTCGCCATCAGTGGCGGCATAGAACACGTAGAGGCCATCAGCATTAGCAAACGTAACGCAGTAGCCGGGTGCGGCAACACAGCTTGGGCCGGTTAAGCGCACTTCCCAACCCGCTAAAGGCGATTCGCCATCTATCTGCGCGTTGGCATTGGCATCAAACCAAACCGTACCGGCAATGATGTTGGGAATGATGTAACCAAAATCAGCATCCAAGAAATTGGCTTGCAAATTTGTAACGGTGTAGCTGTTATCGCAAATATTGGGAGCAACACGACAATCAACATTAGGATGATTGGGGTCGCCAGTCTGCGTGAAGCCAGCGGCTGGTGGGATGACTTGAGCGGTGTAATCTACGCCATGTGGCAAACCAATGAACAAGTATTCTCCTTCGCTATCGGTGACAGTCTCCAGATAGGGGAAGGTAGCGCCCACGTTAGGACCATAAACCACGCCATCAATCGTCACATTGGTAGATGGCGTTAGCCTGACGGTGACGCCTGGGATGCCCAACTCTCCAGC
>JAWOGU010000203.1:0-11172 GCA_046496595.1 Chloroflexota bacterium | reverse complement strand
GAGGGAGCCATGTTTCCCCTCCCATTGGGAGGGGATTAAGGGGAGGGAAGTTTCTATTTATTCTCCGCGAAATACGCATCCATCGCCGCGAATAACTCTTCCATATCGCTCATCTGCAAATCGCCCATGTGGGCAATGCGGAAGGTCACATTCTTCAACTTAGAGCCGTAGCCATTGGAGATCACCATGCCCCGCGTGCGCAGGAACTTATTCAGCGCCGAAATATCCACATTCAGGTTGTTGCTGACGCAGGTCACAGTCGGCGACTCGTACCCCTCGGCGGCAAAGATCTCAAAACCGTGGCCTTTAATCCAGGCAATGGTGCGGTCGCGCATCGCCAGATGCCGGGCAAAGCGGTTCTCCAGCCCCTCCACCAGAATGTCGTCCAACTGCTTGTCCAGCGCATAGAGCAGAGAGGTGACAGTGGTGGAGGGAGTCTGGTCTTTCACCAACGACTTCTCCAGGGTGACAAAATCAAAATACCAGCCGCGGTCGGGAATCGTTTTCGCTTTTGCCATGGCGCGGTCAGAAACGGCCGCAAAAGCCAGGCCGGTAGGCAGGGCAAACGCCTTCTGCGTGGAAGTGAGCAGCACATCCAGGTCCCAGGCGTCAAACTCAATCTTAGCGCCCGCCAGACTGCTGACGGCATCCACCAGAATCATGGTCTCGTCGCCGTTGGGGGCGCTGCGCACCGCCTGCACCAGGTCGGGCAGGTAGTTGGTGACGCCGGTGGAGGTTTCATTGTGGGTGAGGCAGATGGCGTCGAACTCGCCGCCGGCCAGGCGTTCCGCCACCTGCTCCGGCAGGATGGGCTGGCCCCATTCCACTTCCAGCACTTCGTTGGCCTTGCCGTTGGCGACGGTGATTTCGGTCCAGCGGTCGCTGAAAGCGCCGTTGACGCAGTTGAGCACCTTCTTCGCCACGCAGTTGCGGACAGCGCCTTCCATGAGACCGCTGCCGGTAGAGGCGCTGATCAGCACACGTTTTTCGGTGAAAAAGACCTGGCGCAGTTTGGGCCGCACGCTGGCGATCAGGGCGGCGCATTCCGGCGCCCGGTGGCCGATAGCCCACGCGGTTTGCGCGTCCAGAATCTCCGGGCGGACTTCAGTCGGTCCCGGAATAAAAAGTTTGACGTGAGGCAGTGACTGCCTGGGTGAATTTTGTGTTGAGTCGTTCATCGTTAAATGTTATTGCTCCTCTTTGAATAAGGTCTAAACCTTTTTGGAATAGGGGTTTGTGGGGTGAATTTTGCAGTTGGCGGATGGCGGCGGGTCCGGCGGCGATGGCGAGCAGGGGTGACAGGCTTTCGGTAGACAGATAAATGGGCGCTTCGGCAACTACCTGTTCACGCCGGGCGATGCCGCCATAACCGACGAACAGGTCTACCGCTTTGGCGGCGAGCAGGTCGCTGCTGCCATCGCCGATGAGCAGGGCGCGCCCTTTTTGCCGGCCTTTGAGTTCGGTGATGATTTGGGCTTTGCCGTCGCTGATGGAGAGGGCGCCTTCTTCGTAGGTGAGATATTGGACGTGGTCGGCCGTGTCGGGGGTATTGTTTTCCCACCAGGAGCCGCTGAGTTCGTTGTAGTTGACGCCGACGGCGCGGATGTTTTCTTTGGGCACGCCCAGGAAGATGCCAAATTCGATGACGGGTTCTTCCAGGCCGCCGCTGATGATGTAGACTTTGTGGCCGAGGGCTTGCAGGGTTTGGATGACGGCGGCGGCGTCTTCAACGACGTTGCGTTTGTAGGCCTGGCGGATGGAGCGGATTTGTTCGCGGGAAGGGCGCACGGCTTGCAGGCGTTTGCCGTACACTTCTTCCAGGTCAAGTTGGCCGTCCATGGCGGCCCGGGTGAGTACTTCGACGCGCCATTTCTTCCCGGCGAAGTCCGCCAATACGTCTATTCCTTCGATGGTGGTCAGGGTTGAGTCGCAGTCGAAGAAGACATGTTCATAATGTGGCCAGCGCATAGTTGTTTACCCGCCTGATCCTCTCTGCCCGGATTATACAGATTGCTCTGCTATAGACGTTCAGATAATGATTTTGGGTAGGGGACGGTCACAAGGCCCGCCCCTCCACCAGAGGGCGACCACAAGGGCCGCCCCTACCAGCCAAACTGTTTTTCTGACAATCTATACCATAGGTAAGTGTATCAAAGGCGGCTGTTCTTGCGTAGGGGAATTCCAACTTACTTAGCGCAGGGCTTGATTGTGCATTATGTCACAAACGAGCATGTGGCGTGTAGCGGCGCTTCGCGAAGCGCCGCTACAAGGAAGGCGGAATGTAAACGGCCGTTACTCGCCAGGCAGTTCATACCGGCCACGTCCCACACCAGATCGGTGCCGTCGGCATGGGTGAGGTGGCCGCCTGCTTCCCGGATCATGAGCTGGGCGGCGGCGATGTCCCAGGGTTTGAGGCTGTAGTTGAAGTAGAGGTCCACACGCCCGGCAGCCAGCCAGGCGAGCGCCAGGGAAGCGCTGCCCAAGGCGCGGATGTTGAAAACGTGTTGGTGGAGCCGCGTCAGGGTTTCTAGCACGGCCTGACGACCGGCGGTCAGGTGGCTCCAGTCGTGGCAGAGCAGGGCCTGGTCTAGCTGACTGACGGCGCTGGTGCGTAACGGCCGTTTCTCGCCATGCGCGTTGAGGATGGTTCCCCCCAGTCCGCGGGCGGCGCTGAACAGTTCGCCGCGCATGGGGTCGTAGATGGCGCCCGCCAGCACTTCGGGCTGGGCCAGGGCCGCGGCTTGTGATTGACCGCCGCGTATGGCGGCGACGGAGACGCAGAAGGTGGGCAGGTCGCGGCTGTAGTTGATGGTGCCGTCAATGGGATCGATGACCCACAGCACGTCGCCCTCGGTGGGCAGGGCGCTGTCTTCCTCTTCGGTGAGGAAGCCGTGGCCGGGGAAACGGGACTGAATGGCGTCGGTGACGACGGCCTGGGCGGCAAAGTCTGCCTCCGTGACCACGTCGCGAAAGCCTTTGCCGCTGACGGGGCTGCCCTGTGACCATTTTTCACGCGCGCCCAACCCGGCGGCAACGGCCGTTTCTTCGGCGGTGGATAGTAGTTCGGCTAAGTCATACATGGGGGTCTCTTTTGAGTGCGGAGTGATGAATACGGAATGATGAATGCGGAATGATGAGTGCGGAATGATGAGTGCGGAATGATGAGTGCGGAATGACACAACTTCATCCTTCATCCTTCATCCTTCATCCTTCCTAAATGATCCTGGCGCGAATCTTGGAACTCACATAATCCAACAACGCGACGACGATGGCGATGGACAGCATCATGACGCTGGCCTGCCGGTAGCGAAGCTGCTGGATGTTTTGGCTGAGGATAAAGCCGATGCCGCCGCCGCCGACAAAGCCGATGATGGTCGACATGCGCACGTTGATGTCCCAGCGGTAAAGGGTGAAGGCGATGAAGGGCGGGATGATTTGCGGAATGACGCCAAAGGAGATGATTTGCAGTTTATTGGCGCCGGTGGCGGTGATGGCTTCTATCGGACCCCCGTCTATGCCTTCTACCTGCTCGGAGAAGAGCTTGCCCAGGGCAGCGATGGAGTGCAGGGTGAGGGCCATGACGCCGGCGAAGGGGCCGAGGCTGACCCATACCACAAAGACGATGCCCATGATGAGCGGTTCGATGGAGCGCAATATGTTGAGGATGCCGCGGGTGATGGAGTAGATGACAAAGCCAATGCGGAACGGCCGTTTGGGCGCTGATACCAAGCCTAACACCAGGCCGACGACGCTGGAAATCAGAGCCGGCAGGGTGGTCCAGTTTTGCGGCTGGTCGAACTGATAGAGCCAGTTTAAGAAGGAACCGATGCTGAACACGATAACGGCCGTTCCCAAACCGGTCAGTACACCTGTCAGCAGGCGGGCAGGCCAGCCGCTGAGACTGAGGACCGCTTCTTGCCCGATGCGGCTGCCGTAAGACAGGGCCATAAACCCCGCCAGCAAAGCGGCCAGGGCCGGCAGTCCCAGCAGCAAGGTGTCGGCGGTGACGGTGAAGAAGCTGCCGATAAAGCCGAAGAAGCCGAGCGCGGCCATCAGCCATTGGCCAAAAGCTTCGCCCAACTGGGCCAGGATACCCAGAGTGAGGTAGCCGGTGGTGAGGGCCAGCAGCAGGCGCAGCAGGGCCACTGCTTTTTGCCCGCTTGTTTGTTTATCACCGGCAATGAGCGGCGGCCCGAATTTGAGCAGCGCCCAGGTGATGACTGCCAGGATAACGGCCGTTACCATTCCTATAAGCGGCTGCGCGGCGGCCGGCGCGGTCAGCCCCATGAGCAAACTACCGGCCAGCCAGCCGGCCGACCCGCCAATGGGCAGGGCCAGCACGGCAGCCATAATAGCTGCCAGGGGCGCCGTCACCGGTTCCATTAGATTGCGCGCTGCGATAAAAGAAATGGGTATCGCCAGGAGGGTGCCGATGGTGGAGGCCATCAGCGCCATTAAAATGGTTTCAACGATGCGGTCAACGGTAATGGACAATGCTTCGCTGGGACCGACGATGCGGCCGTTTTCCACCTGCACCAGGTCCGGGTTTGCCAGCAGCCGCAGCACCCGGATGACGTTACCTTGCCGTCCGGGGTCCAATGGCTTGTCCAGGTTAATCTGTGTCTTTTCCACTGCATAAGCAAAGACCAGCACCAACACGGCAATCAGGAGGATGGTTTTCCAGGATAATTTTTTTGAGCGCGGCCTGGGAGCCGGGAATGTTTCATTCATAGTTGATCTCAAAGGGTGTGGAGGTGATGGGGCGAGGAGGTGATGGGGTGTAGGAACCTTGCCACTTTGCCACCCTGCCACCCTGCCCCTTTGCCTACGTAATCCGTTGGCGCAGGCGGGAACTAAAATAGTCCAGAACCACTACGACCAGCGCAATGGCAATGACCATCACCGCCGCCTGCCGGTATTGGGTCAGGTTGGTATTGCGGAACAGCACAAAGCCAATGCCGCCGCCGCCGACAAAGCCGATGATGGTGGACATACGCACGTTGATGTCCCAACGGTAAAAGGCAAAGGCGATATAGTGGGGCACAATCTGCGGGATCACGGCAAAGACGATGGTCTGGAAGCGGTTGGCGCCGGTGGCGGTGACGGCTTCCAACGGCCCTTCGGCAATGTTTTCTACCTGCTCGGAGAACAGCTTGCCCAGGTCGGCGATGGAATGCAGCATCAAGGCCATTACCCCGGCAAAGGGTCCCAGGCCCACCCATACTACCAGCACAAAACCCATGATGACGGGTTCTATGGAGCGCAGGCCGTTTAAGATGCCGCGCACGACGGTGTAGGTGAACATGCCGGTGGCGAACTGCTTTTTGGGTGAATAGCGCAGCGAGAGCAGCCCCACCACGAGGCCGGTCAGCAGCGCCGGCAGTGCTAGAGCCAGCAGTAAGTCAGGGTTTTGTTGGGGTATAAGGGCGCAAATCCCCAACAGGCAAATCCAGTTGACGGCGTACAACAGCAGGAAGGTAACAACCGCGGAGCCAAAAGCAGCGAGAACGGCCGTTATCCATTTTGCCGTTCCTTCAGATTGATGCAGCACCACTTCCTGGCCCCAACGGTGTCCAAACGAAGCCAGCAGCAGCGCCCCGGCAAAGGCCACCAGCGCCGGTAAAAAGACGCGGATAAACTGGGCTGTGACGGCAATAAAATTACCGATAAACGCCACCGGTCCCAGCGCCTCCCGCAGCCAATCGCCTAGAATCATGCCAAACTGCGCCGCCATGGCCACGGCAAAACAGGCCAGCAGCGCCGCGCCCGCCAGCCGCCCGCCTTTTAACAAACGGTCGCCGGCGTCATCATTTTGGTCTTGGGCTATCACCGGCGGTCCCAGGCGCAGCAGCAGCCAGGCCAATCCCCCTGCCGCCAACATTGCCGCCAAACCGGCGCCCGGCTGCGCTATCATTAAATCAGACAGCGTCACGATTTGGCCGGTGACAACCAGGGCCAGCCAGGAGCCTATCGGCGCTAAAATCAACGCCGCCATCACGGCCGCCAAGGGAGATTTCACGTCAGCCATCAGGTTTCGCGCTGCTAAAAACGAAATGGGCACCGCCAAGAACGTGCCAATCGTCGATGCCATCAGAGCCATTAAAACGGTTTCAATAATGCGATCAATGGTGATTTTGCTTGAGTCGCTCAAGCCGGTAATGCGGCTGGTGAGCACTTCCACCACTTCAATGCGCTGCGGTTCGGCCGTTTCCCGAATATCTGGCATGGTGAACTGGGAGGTGAAACGGCCGTTTCTATCTGTCCTAAATTCAGTCAGCCGCCGTGTGGTATCACTGCCCGCCGGATACCACAGAACAGCTCCCTTGATATTGGCGGTAAACCCTTCTCCCCTTAGCGCCAGAGAATCCTGGGTTGTCGTGGCGCAGTTCGGCGTTAAAACCAAAACACGCCCCTCCATCGTCACCTGCGAACCCTTCACTTCCTCCGGGCAGGGCATACGGATAGAAATATTCGTACTGCGTGTCTCATTGCGGTAGGAAAAAAAATCAGGGCGGGCTAACTCTCGAAGCAAACTGACCAGGTTTTCTTGCCGCCTTGGTTTAAGCGGTTCCTTCAGATCAATTTGGGTGGCTGTCATTGCATAGCCATATATCACCACCACAACCAGCGAAACCAGGAGAATCTGCCAGAATTTCCGTTTTTTGCGGAACTCATTTTCCGGATCATTCATGATTAACCAATCCGTTCCGCTTCCTGGCCGTAGATTTCCACAAAACGGTCGTCGTTAATATCTTGCGGCAGGCCATCATACACCAGCTTCCCGTCATTCAGGGCAATCGCCCGTGTGCCATACTGCTGCACCAAATCCAGAAAATGCAGGCTGCATAAAACTGTAATGCCGTCTTCCTGATTAATCTGCTGCAAATGGCGCATGATGCTGTGCGCCAAGGCAGGATCCAGGCTGGCAACCGGTTCATCCGCCAGAATCAACTCTGGTTCCTGCATCAACGCCCGGGCAATGCCCACCCGCTGCCGCTGCCCGCCGCTCAACTCGTCAGCCCGGTTATCAGCTTTACCTTCAATGCCCACCCGGGCCAGATTGGCATAAGCGCGTTTTACATCATCTTCAGGAAAACGGTTGAAAATGCTGGCCAGCGGATTCACGTAACCCAAACGCCCGCTGAGGACATTCGTCAGCACCGTTGAACGGTCTACCAGATTAAAATGTTGAAAGATCATGCCGATTCTGCGGCGTGCGCGGCGCAGCTCTTCCCCCGTAATGTGTGAAAGCTGCACGTCATTCCACCAGATTTCACCGGCGGTCGGCTCAATCAGGCGGTTAATGCAGCGTAGTAGCGTACTCTTGCCGGACCCGCTCAGACCAATCACAGCTACAAACTGACCATCAGGTACCTCGAAGCTGACATCGTCTAAGGCCACGGTACCATCGTCGTATACTTTTGTTAGATTTTTTACCCGGAGCATCAAAACTCCCTTTGGAGAGATATCGGATAGAAAAAGAAGCCGGAAGATATTTTATTCTCCCGGCTTCTTTTTAAGTCAGAGGATTAACCGTCGCCAAAAACTTCTTCTTCTGTAATACCTAGAGTGGACATGGTGGAGCGCACAGGATCATAAAAGCTGTCCGGTACGGCTTCCAAACCTGTCCAATTGTAGAATCCTTCAGAACAGATGGATTGCAGACACGCTTCGGAAGCGGTGAAGGCGATCATGGCGTCTATAATTTCCTGCGCCGTGCCCAGCGGGAATTCAGGGCCAAACGAAATAGTATCGTTTGGAATGCGGGGCGTGAGGGCCAGAATACGGGTTTTCTCGAAAATATCAGGTGCCGTATCAGAGACGGCGGAGCGAGCATCCAGAATTCGGTATCCACCTTCATCTGGTCCACCCGCTACAAACGTGCGGCCTTCATCGGTGCGCACAGGGGGTACGTCGGCGTCGCGCCAGATTTCAGGATCGTCCACATCATAGGTCCACTGCCGGGCGTAATTGGGTAGTAAAGGCGGGCTGAAGAACGCCGTGGCAAAATCAACTTCACCATTGTACACAGCGAGCATGGCATTATTGTGGCTGCCGGCTTCCACAATTTCACCCGGTTCAATACCAAGCGCCATGAAGTCCGCACTGGGATAGAGATAACCAGACGTGGAACCATAATCGGGAATGGCCCAGGTCAGACCGGCCAGGTCTTCCAGTGTTTCCGCCGGGCTGTCAAAAGGCACCACAATTTGAGCGGCATACCAGGGCAGGCCAAAGCGAACGGCCGCCGCGCCAACGGTGACGCCACAGCGATCATTAGCCAATACATAACCTTGAGCCGGGATGAAGCCGATGGTGTCGTCCGGTGAGGCGCACATCTCTTCAATGGTGGCGGCATAACTGGTGGGCACACTGATCTCAAAATTGAGTCCGGTGGCTTCATTCAGAGCGTCCGCCAAAATTTCACCGCCGGTAATAATGGCTTCCGTTTCCACTGAAGGCACGAAGAGGACCTGGATGGGACGTTCTTCACTGCCTAACTCAGCCATTTCTTCGACAACTGTTTCGGTGACAGTTTCCGTGACAATACGAGTCACTTCAACAGGAACTTCCACTTCAACAGGAACTTCCACTTCTTGAGTTTCGGTGACAACACGGGTCACTTCCACTTCCACTGTTTGGGGTTGGCAGGCAGCCAGAGTCAACGAGAGAGCCAGTACAGCCACTAAAAACAACAGGGTACGTTTCGATAACATGGAATCCTCCTTCCGGATTTGGGGAACTTTTTTGCAAGGTACTTTAGCCTCGCAAACTTATGAATAAAAAGAGATATTAATTATAACACGGCCGTTTTCCGCCTCAAACGAAGCCGCAGAACTGTGTCCATATGAAACAGTCCCCAAAAAACAGCCCCAGGTCGTCTACCTGAGGCTGTTTTTTATTTCAATTCAACGGATGGTTTGATTAATCAATCTCTGCCATCAGTTCGGCTTGCAGATCATTGGCGTCTTCGGTCAGAGTATCCAGTATGCTCTGGATGTCGCCGCCTTGCATAATCTCATTAAATGCTGATTGCGCAAGGTCACGAACAGCCTGATAAGAGATCAACTGCGGTTCGTAGGCGCCGAATTGCAGCAGTTCCAAAGCCTGTCCAAACTGCGCGCCCGTCGAAGATTCGCTGATGAAATCATCCAGGAAATCAACTGTACTGGCGCGGGTCGGGAAGTAACCGCTAATGGCGTCCCATCTGGCTTGTTGTTCTGCCTCGGTGAACCATTTGATGAACAGCCAGGCAGCCAATTCTTGTTCGGGGGTGTTGGCTGTGATCATCACATCACCGCCATACACATTCATTACCGGTTCAGACGTGGTATACGGAATAGCCGATACACCCCACACATCCGGTTCTGCACCCGTTTCTTCCGCCACAGTGGCTACGTCACCATCATAGAAGGGGATGCCGGAACTGGAACCCTGGGTAAAGAGCGCCCGACGGGCTGCAAATTCCGGGTTCGGGAAGCCTTCGGTGAAGAAGTAGGCGCAGCCATCATCCAACATGTCCTTCAAGAAGGTCATGGCTTCGATAGTAGCCGGGTTGTTGTATTGATAGGATTCACCATCTTCCGTCAGGATGTCGCCGCCAAAAGCCAGCGTCCAGGAAGCTAAAGCAGAAGCGTCGTCGCGCAGGATATAACCACCGGTGCCGTCACCGTTAGCTTCCGCCGCGGCGCAGGCCATTTCTTTGAATTCATCCGGCGTGGTTGGCGGACCAGCGAAGCCCAGTTCTTCCAACCAGGTTTGGTTGTAGAACAACACTTCAATGGAACGGTTGGGCGGGAAGCCCAGGCGTTGGTCGCCGAAAGCAGTATGGACGCTTTGATTGAAGAAGCCCGGATAGAAGTCGGCGATTTCTTCGGCCGTCAGACCCCAATGGGCATCGTTCACGAAGGTATTCAAATCAGCCAGACCTTCATTTAATTGGTAGAATGCCTGATCGTTTTGATAACCGACAATGAGAGCCGCAGGGGCTTCGCCGGCGCTGATGCTGGCATTGACTTTGTTGCGGATATCATCATAGCTGCCCTGGTTCAGCGCTTCCACAGTGATGCCGCATTCGTTGCTGGCGTTGAAATCTTCAATCATCGGCAGCAGTTTTTCTTCACGGCTGCCACTGTGATTGTGCCACCACTGTATGGTTTGACCACTGGGGTCGATGCCGGCCAACGGGCCATCAGCTGCCGGGGCGCAGGCTGCCATAGGTTCTTCCACCGGCTCTGCGGTAGGTTCCTCGGCAGCGACTGCTTCCCCATCCATTGGTGGACGTTGATCTTCGGGAACGTCACGATAAACATCATCGTAGGATTGGAAGCCGCTCACGACAACCAGTTCATGCGCATTGGCTTTGTTAACCTGCTCTACCGGCAAGAAGTAGGCGGAGACTTCACCTGCCTGGCTCGGGTCGTTGGTCAGCTCGGCCATGGTGTAGGTCTCCAAACCGGCAACGCTTTGGCCTTTCACCAGTTGGTCCAGGAGTTCGACGGCCAACGGGGAGAGGTTGCGAATGTCTTTGAGGATGGAAACTGTCAGTTCGTTCTTGACGATGCTGTTCACGCCGTCGGCGGTGGCGTCTTGCCCGGAAATCGGCACGGCGCCGGCCAGACCCTGGGCTTTCATGGCTTGCAGAGCGCCCAAAGCGGTGCCGTCGTTGGAAGCGACCACGGCGTCAATGTCGTTGCCCGCAGCGGTCAGGATGTTTTCCATCAGCTTCAGGGCGTTGGCCGCATCCCAGTTGTCTACCCATTGGTCGGCGACGACTTCGATTGTGCCGGCTTCGACGTAGGGATCAACAATTTCGTCCTGGCCTTGACGGAACAGGATGGCGTTGTTGTCGGTGGGGCTGCCGCCCAATTTCACCAGGCGCACCGGACCGTTGGCTGCCACGTCCCAGTTCTCGATGTCCAGGGCTTCCATGACGCCCAGCGCCTGCTGCCGGCCGACTTCCACGTTGTTGAAGGAGAGATAAGCCGCAATGTTGGGGGATTTGATGAGACGGTCATAGGCCAGGACGACGACGCCTTGTTCTGCCGCTTTGTCAACGGCCGTTACCAGCGCATCCCCATCTTCAGCAATAATGATCAGGCCTTTGACGCCCTGGCTGACCATATTGTCGATCTGGTCGATCTGCAATTTCACGTCGTGGTTGGCTTCCTG
>JAWOGU010000196.1:0-6735 GCA_046496595.1 Chloroflexota bacterium | reverse complement strand
CGCCTGCCAGGGTTTGTATCGTTACGTGAGGAGCGGGTTGTCCAACCTTAAGTGTTGCCATGGCAGGGAGTATAGCGGTAACGGCCGTTTTTCCGCCAAATCTCACCCATTCCCTCAACTCACCTTGCCCATTTCCACCACTCTCCGCTAAAATCTACCCAACATCGCCCTTCGCACCCATTGACGAATCTCTGAAAAATCTTTGCCCAAAGGTTTTGACCAAAGAATTTGCCGAAAGAATTTGACCATTGCCCTGAGCAACCACCAGGTATGAATCACGCATCACGCGCACCACACCAACCACGTTCCGTAACTTTAGCCCTTCTGGGTGTTTTCTTCTTAGGACTGTGGAACTTTGGCCGGGCGCTGGCCTTAAACCAGCAGATGGACCTGCTCATTGAATTAGCAGTCCGTCCTGACCCCCGGTTCCGCTTTATCATCGCCCTCATATGGGGCGTCCTGTTTATGGGTTTATGGTGGCTGCTGCGGCGGAAACGGCCGTTTACCCGCCGCCTCATTCCGCTCATCCTGGTTTTTTACACACTGTATGAACTGGGACTAACCGCCATTTTCGGCCAGAACCACCTGCTGCCGCAAAGCATCTGGTTCAACCTGGGTTTCTACACCCTGCTCATACTCTGGTATTTTTGGGCCTTAAATCGAAAAACGGCCGTTAACAGCTACTTCAACCAATCCGCCGCATAAACCAACACCACAAGGCGGCAGCCAACCCCACACACCCTGAACAACAGCCACATGCACAGATAAGAGGAGAAAAACAGCCAAACAATGAATCCGAAAATCGAAAAACTTAATCAGCTTCGCATTAAAACACAAGAAGGCGGCGGTCCCAAACGCATCGAAAGTCAAAAAGCCCGCGGCAAAATGACAGCCCGCGAACGTCTCGACCTCCTGCTCGACAAAAGCTCATTCCACGAAATCGACGCCTTCGTCGTCCATCGCGAACAAAACTTTGGCATGAACGCCCAACAACTCCTCGGCGACAGCGTCGTCACCGGCTGGGGTACCATCGACGGCCGTTTAGTCTACGTTTTCAGCCAGGACTTCACCGTCTTCGGCGGCAGCCTCAGCGAAGTCCACGCCGAAAAAATCTGCAAAATCATGGACATGGCTATGAAAAACGGCGCCCCCGTCATCGGCATCAACGACTCCGGCGGCGCCCGCATTCAAGAAGGCGTCGTCAGCCTCGGCGGTTACGCCGACATCTTCCTGCGCAACACCCTGGCCTCCGGCGTCGTGCCCCAAATCAGCGCCATCATGGGACCCTGCGCCGGCGGCGCCGTCTACTCGCCCGCCCTCACAGACTTCATCTTCATGGTCAAAGAAACCAGCCACATGTTTATCACCGGTCCCGACGTCGTCAAATCCGTCACCGGCGAAGAAGTCACCTTTGAAGAACTGGGCGGCGCCATGACCCACAACAGCAAAAGCGGCGTCTCCCACGTCGCCTGCGACTCAGAAGCCGACACCCTCTACCTCATCCGCGAAATGATGAGCTATCTGCCCGCCAACAACATGGAAAGCCCTCCCTTCAAAGCCACCAACGACGACCCCCTGCGCACCGAGGCCGCCCTCAACAGCATTGTGCCCGACAACCCCAACAAACCCTATGACATCAAAGAAGTCATCAAACTCATTGTCGACAGCGGTGAATTTTTTGAAATCCACGAACATTTCGCCCAAAACATCGTCGTCGGCTTCGCCCGGCTGGGCGGCTACAGCGTAGGCATCGTCGCCAACCAGCCTATGGTCCTCGCTGGCGTACTCGACATCAACAGCAGCGAAAAAGCCGCCCGCTTTGTGCGTTTTTGCGACGCCTTCAACATTCCGCTCATCGTTTTTGAAGACGTGCCCGGTTTCCTGCCTGGCATTGACCAGGAATACGGCGGCATCATCCGGCATGGCGCTAAATTGTTGTATGCCTTCTGCGAGGCCACCGTGCCCAAGATCACCGTTGTCACCCGCAAGGCCTACGGCGGCGCTTACTGCGTCATGAACAGCAAACACATTCGCGCCGACCTCAATCTGGCCTGGCCCTCCGCCGAAATCGCCGTCATGGGACCAGAAGGCGCAGTGAGCATTATCTTCCGCCGGGCATTGGCCGAAGCGGAAGACCCCGTCGCCAAAAAAGAGGAGTTGGTGGCCGAATATCGTGAACACTTCGCCAATCCCTACATTGCGGCCCAACGCGGCTACATCGACGACGTGATCGAGCCGAAAGAAACACGGCCTCGCCTCATCAACGCCCTCCACATGCTGCAAAACAAACGAGACGAAAACCCCTACAAAAAACACGGAAACATCCCGCTGTAGGCCTACAGCCTACAGCCCATAGCTAAAGGCTTATAACCATGAATCGAGACGACGGCTTACTCACAAAAAATTTCGACAAGCTGCTGATTGCCAATCGCGGCGAAATTGCCGTGCGCGTGCTGCGCGCCTGCCGCGAACTGGGCATCAAAACGGTGGCTGTCTTTTCAGACGCTGACCGCAAAGCGCCCCACGTCCGTTTTGCCGACGAGGCTTACCACATCGGCCCGTCTGCCGCCCGCGACAGCTATCTGCGTATTGACCGCGTGCTGGACATTGCCAAACGTTCCGGCGCACAGGCCATTCACCCGGGTTATGGCTTCCTGGCGGAGCGGGCAGAATTTGCCCGCGCCTGCGTGGAAAACGACCTGGTGTTTGTCGGACCGCCGGCGCGCGCCATTGAGATGATGGGCGATAAACAAATCGCCCGCGAAACGGCGAAGGCTGCCGGCGTGCCGGTGGTGCCGGGCACGGAACCCGGCCTGAATGATGAAGAAATGGCGGCGGCGGCCGAAAAAATGGGCTTCCCCATTCTGGTGAAGGCGGTGGCTGGCGGCGGCGGCAAAGGCATGCGCCCGGTGTATGAAGCGCAGGAACTGCCCAACGCCATCGCCGCCGCCCGCCGTGAAGCAGAAGCGGCCTTTGGCGATGGCGCCGTCTACCTGGAAAAAATGCTCACGGGCGCGCGCCACATTGAAATCCAGTTATTGGCCGACGCCCACGGTAATGTCATCCATTTGGGCGAACGGGAATGTTCTTTACAACGCCGTCACCAGAAACTGATTGAGGAAGCGCCGTCCTTTGTGGTGGATGAAAAACTGCGGCAGCGCATGGGCGAAGTGGCTGTGGCGGCGGCCAAAGCAGTTAATTATGTCAACGCCGGTACGATTGAGTTTCTGGTTGATAAAAACAAGCACTTTTACTTTTTGGAGATGAATACGCGCCTGCAAGTGGAGCACCCGGTTACGGAATTGGTGACAGGCATAGACATTGTGCAGGAACAAATGCGTATTGCGCGCGGGCGGCGGCTGCGTTTCACTCAGGAAGATGTAAAAATCAGTGGGTGGGCCATTGAATGCCGTATTAACGCCGAAGACCCTTATAACAATTATCTGCCCTCTACCGGTACCATTTCTACCATGCGGCAGCCGTCCGGTCCTGGGGTGCGTTTGGACTCGGGCGTGTTCCGCGGCTATGAGGTGACGCCTTATTACGATTCCATGATTAGCAAGCTGATTTGTTATGGCGAAACACGCGGGGAAGCGGTGCTGCGTATGCGCCGCGCCCTGGAAGAGTACCGCATCATGGGTGTCAGAACGAACATTCCTTTCCACCAACACATGATGGACAGCCATCGTTTTTTGACGGGGCAGTTTGATACGAAGTTTGTGGAAGAGCGCTTCAGCATGAGTGATCGAGAAGCAGACCGGGAGATGGAAGCGGCCGTTTTGGGCACTTTATTTGCGCATTATGAAAGTTTGCAAGCAAGCCAGAAGATGTCGCCATCTCAGAGCACGGGCGGCAGCAATTGGAAATGGGCGCATCGCGGACGAAGATAACGGGACGGCAGTGGGGAAAAGATATGAAATACTACACAAAGGTCAACGACAAAGTATATATCATCGAGATCGGGCATGATAATGAGCTGCTGGTCAATGATGAGAAGTATGCCATTGATTTCAAAATCCTGCCGATTAGCGGGCTGGCTTCGCTGCTGATCAACAACCAGTCTTTGGAGGCGGTAGTTGAATCACGGGAGGAGCATTGGGAAGTGCTGACGAAGGGTGAGCTGTATAACGTCTTCGTGCAGGACGAACGGGCGTACCGGCTGGCGCAGGCGCGTGGCGCCGGGTTTGACGCTACCGGCGAGGTGCTGGTGAAAGCGCCGATGCCCGGCGTGGTGATTAAGGTGCTGGTGGCTGAAGGCGAGGCGGTGGAAAAGAATCAACAGGTGGTGATTTTGGAGTCGATGAAGATGGAAAATGAACTGCGCTCACCCAGGGATGGGGTGGTAACGGCCGTTAAAATTCAGTCCGGCGCCGGTGTGGAAAAGGATCAGGTGCTGGTCATCATTGGCGACCCGGAAACGTAACATGGGCGACACACAGCTTGAAGTGGAAGTGAAATTCCTGACGGCGGATCTGGCTGGTTTTCGCCAGCGGCTGCTGGCTGCCGGCGCGGTTTTAAAAGGCGCGCGTGTGTTTGAGCGGAACGTGGTGTTTGACACGCCGGACAAACATCTGCTGCACAGCGGCAAACTGCTGCGGCTGCGCCAGGACAAAGCGGTGCGCGTCACCTTCAAAGGTGAAGTGGCTAAAGCCAGCCAGAGCGAAGCCAAAGTGCGTGAGGAGTTGGAAATAAACGTGAGTGACTTTGGGACAACGGCCGTTATCTTTCAGCGCCTCGGTTTTAATCCCGTACTCGCTTATGAAAAATACCGGGAGACTTTTTTCCTGGATAATGTGGAAGTGGTGCTGGACGAAATGCCTTACGGCGATTTTGTGGAAATAGAAGGGGAAGAAGCAGGCATTAAAACGGCCGTTTCCCGCCTGAACCTGCCCTGGGACAAACGCCTCATCACGAACTATCTCAAATTGATGGTCGATTTAAAAGCCTATCACCAGCTTGATTTTGACGACCTGACCTTTGCCAATTTTGAGGGCCTCGACATTTCCGTCGCAGACATTGCCCCCGCCATTTGATTATCAGTTTCCAACTTGGTCCAATCTTGGAGATTGGGCCAATCCTGGAGATTGGGCCAATCGTGACCAACACCTGAAGCAAGGGCGGTTCGCGGACCGCCCCTACAAATCACCCCCTAACCCCTCAATTCCCCAAGACCCAGAATGATAAAAGCAGGGTACAATACCCACGTACAACACCTGTAAATAAGGATCTGGTGATGGCAAAGACCTTAGCCGAGAAACTGCAAATCAGAACAAACTCCCGCATTCTGCTGCTCAACGCACCCGCCGGATTTCAACTGACCGATTTACCCCCCGGCTGCACCCTTACCACTGAAGCCGCAGGCAAGTTTGAGTGCGTCTTTTTGTTCGCCCAAAACAGCGCCGAATTAGTGGCGCAAGCGCCGGTCTCTCTGGACGTGATTATCCCGGACGGCTTATTTTGGATTGCTTACCCCAAGAAAAGCGCCGATGTGGAAACCGATCTCACTCGGGATGAAGGCTGGATTGCTCTGGCCGAGGCAGGATACCGCCCCATTCGCCAGATTGCCATCGACGAGATCTGGTCTGCCCTGCGTTTTCGGCCATCCGTGCCGGAGGCAGACATGGTTGAGGCGCTGTTCAGCGGCGGCAAAGCCCATTTGCGGCCCATTTACGACAAGCTAATCACCATAATCCAGGGTTTTGGCTCCGATATTACGGTTGGACCGCGTAAAAGCTACGTGGCGCTGGCCCGCAAAAAACAGTTCTGCATCATCAAACCTGGCAGTCAAACTCGCGTAGATGTCGGGCTGAAACTGCCCGGAAAACCTTTTACCCATCGGCTACAGGCAGCTGACAAGATGGGCAGCGATTCAGTTACCCATAAAATTGCGCTGCATTCCCTGGCTGACATTGACGCCGAACTGATTGCATGGTTAAAAGAAGCATATGAAAATGTGGCTTAAATAAACAATCCACTGGAGCACCTTCATGAATCTGGAACGCCCTGATTTAACCCATGTCGACCCCGAAATCGCCGCTTACATTGAAGCGCTGGAAACACAGCTTCTGCTGCTTCAGGCAGGCCAACAATCCCAAGAAGCAGTCGAGTCTGCCCCGGAACCCAGCGAACCGCCCACCAGCATCAACGTCATTTCGATGAGCCATAACGGCTTTGCCAAGCGCACGCCGCGCCATTTTTACGGGCGGCAGCGGCGCAGCGGCATGGGCGTCTTCGACCTGGATTCGGCCGACGATGATCCGCCTGTGCTGCTTTCTGTGGCGGACGAAAGCGCCGTGCTTTTGCTGTTCACCAACTTTGGCCGGGCTTTTCGCATGACGGTGGACGCCCTGGCGGAAGCGCCGGTGCGGGCGCGCGGGCAAAACGTGATGAACCTGTTCACATTTCGGCCGCACGAGCGCATTGTGGCGGCGCTGCCGGTCGATGAAGGTGAATCGGTGGCCCTTGCCAGCCAGCGCGGCTGGGTGCGCACCATTCCCGCCGTCCGGCTAAACAGCTATCTCATCCCCGGCATGAGTTTTTACGACGTGCAGCAGGGCGGGCAGGTGACAGCCGCCTGCTGGACCAACGATGACGACGACCTGTTTATGGTGACGCGCCTGGGTAAGGCCATCCGCTTTTCTGCCAGGCAGGTACACAAATCGGGCAGCCTGGGTTTAAGGGTGGATATGGGGGATCCGGTGGCGGCGATAACGGCCGTTACCGAAACCAGCGGCG
>JAWOGU010000153.1:0-12402 GCA_046496595.1 Chloroflexota bacterium | reverse complement strand
TTAAGCAATCTATCCGCCAACTGGCGCAGAAATATCTGCCCCGCTCTGTTCGTTGGAAGTTGGGTCAGTTGGAGCAGTGGCCGCCGGTGGGGCTGGTCCGTTACGGCAGCCTGCGCCGCCTGCGCCCGATCAGCGACGATTGGGGCAGCCGTCGCGGCTTGCCGATTGATCGCTACTACATCGAGCGTTTTCTGGCGCGGCAGGCCGGGGACATTCGCGGGCAGGTGTTGGAAGTGCGAGATCGTAGCTATACCGTCCGCTTCGGCGGCGACCGGGTGACGCACAGCGACGTGCTGCACAAATTGCCGGGCAACCCGGAGGCGACGATTGTGGCAGATCTGGAGGCCATCCCGCCCGCCTTGCCGGCCGAAACCTTCGACGCCATCATCTGCACCCAGACGCTGCAATTTATTTATGACGTGAAAACGGCCGTTTCCACCCTCTACCACAGCCTCAAGCCGGGCGGTGTGCTGCTCGTTACCCTGCCCAATATCGCCCAAATTAGCCCCCATGACATGGCGCAGTGGGGCGATTATTGGCGCTTCACCAGCCTGGCGGCGCGGCGGCTGTTTGAGGAGCGCTGCCCCGGCGCGGCGGTGGAGGTGGAGGCGTATGGCAATGTACTAACGGCCGTTGCCAGCCTGCACGGCATCGCCAGCAACGAACTGCGCCAGCGCGAATTGGATGTGGCCGACCCCGGTTATGAATTTCTGATCTCCGCCCGCGTGCAAAAGCCGGAGGCGGCGCAATGAAGGTGCGGGGTCTGAAGACAATCCGCCGCGGGACGACCTGGCTGCGCGGGCGCTTTGGCCGTTCGGCGTTGATTTTGGGCTATCACCGGGTGGCGGAAACGGCCGTTGACCCCTTCAACATCGCCATCCATCCCGACCATTTTGCCCAACAATTGGACGCGCTGCGCCAAATGGCCGATGTTGTGGACCTGGAGACGCTGCGGTGCGGCCTGCAAAGCGGTAACCTGCCCCGGCGGACGGTGGCTGTCACCTTTGACGATGGCTACCAGGACAACCTGACGGCCGCTCTACCGCTGCTGGCGGCGCGAAACCTGCCGGCGACGCTTTTTGCGATCTCCGGTGCGCCTGGCCAGGTGTTATGGTGGGAGGAGTTGGGGCGATTGATTTTGGAAACGGCCGTTTTGCCTGACAGCCTCAGCCTGCAAATTGGCGGGCAGCCCTTCACCTGGGAGGTCACAGACAGCCGGTATGCGACGGCGCGTAAACCGGCTATTTTGCCGCGGCGCCACCTGTTCCAGCAGTTGTACGGGTTGTTGGGGCGATGGAGGGAGGAACGGCCACTGCTCCTGACTCAACTGCAAACGTGGGCGTTCAGCGCCGGGTCAACTCCGCCCACCGCTGCCCGCGCCCTCACCCACGACGAATTGAAAAGCATGGCTGCCCATCCCCTTATCACCATCGGCGCCCACACTGTCAGCCATCCCCAGCTTTCCACGCTGCCGCCCGCCGCACAGCGTGAAGAGATAGAGGGGAGCAAAACCAGCCTGGAAGCCGTACTCAATCAGCCCGTCTCCTTCTTTTCCTTTCCGCATGGCGACTGCCCACCCGTGGCGCGGGTTTTGGTGCAGGAGGCCGGGTATACGCTGGCCTGCACCAGCGTGCCCGACGTGGTCCGCCCCCACAGCGATCTTTATTCCGTGCCCCGCTTCTGGCCGACCGATACAGACGGCGCCACTTTCGCCCGCTGGCTGCGCCGCTGGCTGGAACGTCATTGAGAGCTTGCTTGCCTATGAAACCGAAGACATTGCACTTGAAACGGCCGTTTGGCCGCACCATCCTCCTGGCCCTGTTCTTTCTGGCGCTCATGTTCCTCGCCCTGGAACTGCTCCTGCGAGCCGCCCCGGCGCAGCCTTACCTGATTGGCCTGAACCCCAGCCTGGGCGGCCGGCATCTCCAGATGGAGGAACAGTTGGCCCGTCTGGACCGGTATGCCAACGAAGTCGGGCAGGTGGACTGTATCTTCCTGGGCAGCTCTCTTGTCTGGATGGGTTTCAATCCGGCCACTTTTGAAGACGCCTTTTTTACTGAAACCGGGCAGAAAATTCGCTGCTTCAACCTCGGTATCGTAACACTTCCGGTAGTCGCGGCCAGCGATCTGGCTGAACTGGTGATAGATAAATATCAACCCTGGCTGCTCATGTACGGCACATCAGCCCGGGCGTACGCCATTGGTCCCAATGCCGAAGACAACACCGTCATTTTAGACACCCCCTGGCTGCAACACCAGTTGGGCCGGCGCACATTATGGACGTGGCTCATGAGCAACTCCTATGCACTGCGCTACATGCGAGAATTGAGCGGCTTGATCCGTTTCGATGAAACCGCCTGGACACATCTAAGAAACGACGAAGACATTACAAGAGGCTTCTTCCCCAGAACAGAGGTGGTTAACGAAGAGCACTTAAAAGCCGCGGCGATGGATGCCGCACAATGGTTACAGCCCTACGAAGTGCTTCAGGTCAACCTAGATAGTCTGGCCACTATCGCCAATCAAGACAGGGATGCCAGCCAGATCATTGTTGTGGAAATGCCTGTCCGCGAAGATTACTTTAATAATTTCACGAATGGCGAGGCAGATTATGCGCGGTTTGTCAACCTGGTTAGCGAGACGTTGACTGCCGAGCAGGCCCTTTTCATCCGCGCCGTGCCTGGCCTGATACCGGAAGTCGGTTGGTGGGATCGAAGCCATATGAATGAAAGCGGGGCGAATCTTTACAGCGAATGGTTGGCGGGCCGGATCGCCGATTTGCTGGCAGCTGGCGAGTTGGAACCTCTTCCGCAGGAGTGACGGCAGATATGACGGAGCAGTTGAGCAATGGGCAGCCCGCCCAATCTCGAACATTGCAGCTAAAGGGGGTAAACAGCCGTTTCCTCCTCTCCCTCCTTTTCTTTCTCCTCCTCTACCTGCTGGCGGCTGAGGCGGTGGTGCGCTGGGGGACGGGGCGGCTGCCGATGGGCGCACCCAGCCTGGGGGGCGAACACACCCAGTTCGAGCAGCAGTGGTTCCGGCTGCAAGAATACGCCGTGCAGCGGGGCGGCGTGGAGTGCCTCTTCCTGGGAGATTCGACGGTGATGACCGATTTCGCTCCCGGTCCCTTCACCGAGGCGTATCGCCAGGAAACGGGTGAGGTGGTGGACTGTTTTAATTTTGGAGTGGGGGCGGTAACGGCCGTTGGGTTTGCCGCCCTCTCCGAACTGCTCGTCCAGGAATACAGGCCGCGCCTGCTGCTGGTGGGCGTGCAAGCCCTCAGCTTCACCGTCCCAGAGGCAGAGCAGGGCAGCGCCGATCTCGCGGCCAACGCCTGGGTGCGCTACAAATTGGGCAATTTTAACCTGGAAGGCTGGCTGTATGAGCACAGCTACCTGTATCGTCATCTGGGCGCTCTTGGTCAGTTGGCGACTTTCAACGTGAATCCGCAAGAGGTGATGCAGTCGGCGACCGGCGAGGTTGGCGGGGTGCAAGATGGCTTTTACCCGATGGTTGGTCCCGGCCCGTTTGACGTGGCGGAGGTGCCTGATCTAGCGGTGGACCATCCCTATCTGGAGCATTATTTCGCCGTGATGGGCGGCTTCCAAATGCTGCCGGAGAATCTGGCGGCGCTGGAGCGGATTATGGCTCTGGACAGCCCGGCGACGCAGGTGATCGTGGTGGAGATGCCTGTGCCGGAGACGTTTTACGCCTTTTTTGCCAATGGCAGCCGGGATTATGAGGCGTTTGTGGCGGAGGTGGCAGGGGAAACGGCCGTTAACCACATCCCCTTCTGGCGCATCACCGATCCCAGCCAACTGCCCGCTTCACTCTGGTTCAACTACAACCATCTCACCGCCGATGGCGCGCCGATTTTTAGCCGCTGGCTGGGCGAGACGATGGCAAAATGGATGGAGAATAGGGATTAAGGGAAAATCGAGATGCAAGTAACCTCTGGACAATTCGTGCTTTTGGTGGCATTCAGCCTTGTGATTTACTACCTGCTGCCTCGCCGGCCGCAGAACTACTGGCTGCTGCTTGTCTCCTATGCATTTTGCCTGACCTGGGCATGGCATTTTGCCGCCGTTCTGCTGGTCATGACCATATTCAACTACCTCATTGCCCGGCGGCTGCGCGACGAAACGCAGATCTATAGGGGGCGGTTATGGGCCGCCATCGGCTTCAACGTGGCTGCCCTGGCCGTCTTTCGCCTGGGCGGTTTTTACGTGGTGGAGCTGGAGGCGCTGCTGGCCGGCCTCGGCCTCGCTTCGGAGTTGGGCGTGGCGCAGATACTGCTGCCGATCGGCCTCTCCTTCTACATCGTAGAAAACATCTCTTATCAGGTGGATGTGTATCGCGGGCAGCTAAAACCGGCCGGGAGCTTCATGGACTACGCGCTCTATCAGGCGTATTTCCCCAAGCTTCTGGCTGGCCCCATCGAGCGGGCGGGTAATTTCCTGCCCAAGTTGGCGCAGCCGCGCATGGTGGACAACGATGTCCTGGCTCGCAGCATTACTCTCATCGCCGTTGGCGCGTTCCGCAAAGTCCTCATCGCCGACACCCTGACGGCGATGATGCCCTGGGATCTCTTCGTGGCTCCGTCCAACTTTGGCGCGATGGAGTTATGGGGCTGGTTGTTTGTCTATGGCTTTGCGCTGTATAATGATTTTGCCGGTTATACCAGCATCGTGCGCGGTGTCAGCGGTTTGTTTGGTATTGAACTCTCGCAGAACTTCTTGCAGCCTTTTTTCTCGCGTAATTTTGGCGAATTTTGGAATAGCTGGCATATTACCCTGTCGCACTGGCTGCGTGACTACATCTATTTCCCCACGCTGCGCTCCTTGCTGCGCCGTGACCGCCGCCGCACCAGCCTGGTCAATGTAATTGTGCCGCCGCTGCTGACGATGTTGATCAGCGGTTTGTGGCATGGCTTTAGCCTGCACATGCTGTTGTGGGGCGGGCTGCATGGAGTTTATCAGGTTGGGGAACGCGCCCTGTCGTTACGGGGTAAGGTGGTGCCCCCGGACCAACGGCCGTTATGGCGGCAAGCTCTGGCGATGGGCGTCGTTTTCATTCTGGTGATGTGGGCCTGGGTCCCCTTCCGCATGGAGATATCGTTGGCTATCGAGTTTTGGCAGCAGTTACTCAGCTTTGGCGATTTTGGGCTGAGATATCGGCGGTTGCTCTTTGCGGTGGTTTATGTGCTGGCGGCCGTTTTGTTGGATGTGGTGCAGCATCATTACCGAGACGAGGTTATCTTTCTCCGCTGGCCGCGTCTGGCCCGGTCTTTTCTCCTGGCGACGGTTATTTTCCTGGTCATTCTGGTGAGCGCGGGCGTTGTGGCGCAGCCGTTTGTTTACCAGGGTTTTTAGGAAGCAGAGGTTATTGATGCGTGTTGTCTGGCGTTTTGGTTGTGCATTCTTGTTGTTGGCCTGTTTAACGATGTTCGTGGGCTGTGCCCCGCCCGCTGTAGAGGTAACGGCCGTTGCCACCACCCCCATTCCCGCCCAATCCGACTGGCTGGAATGCGGCCAAATCTTCCGCGCCGGGGCCGAAGGGGAGTGGGATTATTACCTCTGGGGCGGCTTCGCGGCCACCGTTGTCAAGAAAGATGGCCTCTTTTACCTCTATTACCAGGGAGCAAACGACTACGACGACGACGAGGAAACCGTCACCTATCGGGCTATTGGGCTGGCCACCAGCGCCGATGGCGTGAATTTCAGTAAACACGGGGACAACCCGGTCCTCACCTGGTTCCCCCACAATCACCTGGAAGAAGGCGCCGTCTCCGGCGGTGCGTTCCTGGACGGGAATGGCGACATCGCCATCTACTACGGGGCGAATAACTGGATTGGTGGCAGCAAGGTCAATGCCGACGGCCGTTTAGCCACAGCTTCCAACGGCTTCAACTTCACCGACCAGGGCGTCGTCCTCGACCACAGCAACAGCAGCCTTTGGGGATCCGGCGACGAGATATTCCCTGTGATTGGTTTTGAGGATAACGGCCGTTATTTCACCTACTACATCCCCAACGGCGTGCTGCAACAAGGGGACCTCGGCGCAGCTTGGGGCGCAAGCCCCGATGATCTGCCCAACTCTGCCGCTGTCCGCAGCGGCGGCAGCGGCATCTCCGCTTGGGGCGCGGCCAGCCACGCCAAAGTAGGCGACGATGTCTACGCCCTCTTTGTCAACAACATCCGCGCCGCTGGCGGCCCCACCCTCACCGCCTACTTCGTCTCTTTAGACGATCCCGCCAGCCTCAGCGCCCCCGTCCAGTCCTACCAGTTTAACAACGTGGTCCAGGGCATCGTCTATCTGGATGAGGAGACGGCGACCTGGTTCATGTTCTACCGGCACACGGACCTGGAATCTTATGGGGTGAAGGTTGCCGCGGCCGACGGCCGTTCCATCGCCTGCCCGTCATCTAGTAAGATGTATCTTCCTCTTATTAGGAGTGACGCCCGGTACGCGGCACCAGTGGACTGCGCCGCCAGCACTGATGGGTGTAAGGTGAACCGCAATTTTACTTTGCTACAGTGTGCTCCATGAACCATGTTGCCCTCATCATCCTCACCTTCAACCAGCGGGAGAAGACCTTGAAGTGCCTGGATTCTTTGTATGCCAGCACCACTTCTAGGCCCGCTATCGTGGTGTGGGATAATGGGTCAGAAGACGAAACGGCCGTTGCTATCCGCCAATCCCACCCCCAAGTCCTTGTTCACGAAAGCCAGTCTAACCTCGGCGTTGCCGGCGGCCGCAACGCCGCCGCCGCCCTGGCCATCCAGACCTACAATCCCGCCTATCTCCTCTTCCTCGACAACGACATCCTGGTAGAACCCGACTTCATCGAAGCCCTCTATTACCCCTTCACTGAGAATACCCGCGTCGGCCAGACCCAGGCCAAACTCCGCTTCATGCATGATCCAGTGCGGCTCAACGATGGCGGCGGCAACACCATCAACTTCACCCTCGGCCAATTCCTACCCGTTGGCTTCAACGAAATAGATCGGGGACAGTATGATACCATCAAGCCCTGTATCTCCTGCGGCGGGGCGATGATGGTGCGCCGCGACGTTTTTGAACTGCTCGGCGGCTTCGACGCCATCTTCAACCCCTTTGGCCCGGAAGACGCCGACTTCTCCTTGCGCCTGCAAAAAGCGGGCTACAGCGCCCTCTACGTGCCCCAGGCCATTGCCTACCACGAGGTGAGCCACACCTTCGGTAAAGGATACAGCGAAGAGTACGCCCGCTATAAATCGCGCCACTGGCTGACCTTTATGCGGCGTCACGCCACGCCCGCGCAAAAACTCTCTTTCTACGCCATTGGCACGCCTTACCTGGGCGTCAAAGTGTTCATCCGCGAGGCGCGGCGCGGCAACCTCGGCGCGATTCGCGGCATACTCAAAGGATTGTTCGACAAATCGTGACCATGACAGACGCCTACTTTACCCGCGCCAGTACCCAAATCCAGGAAAACAAGAAGATCCAGTTTGCTCTCTTGGGGTTGACTGTGCTTTTAGGGGCGGCGCTGCGCTTTTACAAACTGGGTGAGTGGAGTTTGTGGATTGATGAAATCTTCACCATCAATCGTGTTCAGGCCCACTACAGCAGCCTGGAACTGATGGTGCGCCATATTCCACCGCATACCAATTGGGTTCCGCTCTCTTTACTGTTGACATCTGGCCCCTTTGCGCTCTGGGGAGCGAGTGAGTGGAGCGTGCGATTGGTCCCGGCGATAATCGGCGTCCTGACCATCCCGATTTTGTATCTACTCGTGAATCGAGTGTTTGGCGCTAGAACTGCACTGTTGGCGGCGCTGCTGTTGGCGATTTCGCCCTGGCATATTATGTGGTCGCAAAACGGCCGTTTCTACTCCGCCCTCATGCTCTTATACCTGCTGACGTTAACGGCCGTCTACTTCGGCCTGGAATACAACCGGCCCTGGTCTCTCGTCGCCGCCCTACCCTTGTTCTACTTTGCCCTGTCTGAACGGATGATCGCCGGTCTGGCCATTCCGGTTGTCCTCGTTTACCTGCTGCTGCTGATCATTCTTCGCTTTGCCAAACCGCCCGGCCTAAACGGAAAAAATTTGCTCATCCTCTCAATCCCATTGATCGCAGGGCTTCTCATTGAGCTTCTCAGCCTGGCGACCGGGGGCGGATCGCGCTTTTTTGGCGATTCTGGCGTCTTCGTCGGTAATGCCATTGACAGCCCGGCGCGAATTCTCATTCTTATTTTCTTCAGTATCGGTTTACCCGTTGTCATTTTAGGTCTCTTTGGGGGGGGCTGGCTGATGCGGCAGCGCAGCCGCCCTGGCCTGTTTTTGCTGGTCAGCGCACTTCTGCCCATCCTCTTGCTGATCGGGATGAGTCCCTGGGTTTTTGTGGTTGAGCGGTATGCGCTGATTACTTTGCCGGCCTGGTTAGTGCTAACGGCCGTTGCCCTCAACCAGCTCTTCACCTACCTGCCCCGGCAAGGCATCTGGATCGGCCTGGGTGTTGTGACTCTGTTGCTGGCGCAGGCGGCCGGCGACCATCTCGCCTACTACGCGCTCAACAACGGCAACCGGCTCGACTGGCGCGGAGCCTACGCCTACATCGCCAGCCACAAAGCGGCTGACGATCTGGCCGCTTCCGATCGGCCAGAAATCGGCCAATACTACCTGGACGAAAATTCGACGGTGATAGACCTGAAAGAGATCCGCGTCGACGAACTGACCGCGTTGGACCAGACGACCTGGTTCGTGGTGGATTCACATGGCATCTGGGGTATACCGCCAGAAAATAAAGCGTGGCTGGAAAACAATGCCGACTTACTGTTTGTCTGGTATTTGCGGGTGCGGGAACAGATCGATCTGAAAGTGTACCGTTACGAGCCGCCCGGTTAGCCCGCCATGTTCTGTTCAACCATCATTCCCACCGTCGGCCGCGACACACTGGCGAGAGCCGTTGAGAGCGTACTCAAGCAACATCTGCCTGGGATAGACTTTGAGCTGATTGTCGTTAACGATTCCGGCGCGCCCCTCCCTCCTGCAGACTGGCAAAAATCGCCACGAGTGCGCCTGCTTGCCACTTACCGGCGGGAACGCAGCGTCGCCCGCAACACTGGCGCGGCGGTGGCCAACGGCCGTTATCTCCAATTTCTCGACGACGACGACTGGCTGGAACCAGACGCGCTGCACCATCTCCACCAACTCGCCAGCCAAAGCGACGCCTCTTGGCTGTACGGCAGCAGCCAACTGCGCGATCGCCAGCTACAGCCCCTCATCCAACTCCACCACCGTTTGCAAGGCAACAGCTTTTTGCCCACGCTGGCTGGCGAATGGATTCCGCTGCAAGCCTCGCTCATCCGCGCCGACATCTTTTTCGCCGTCGGCGGCTTCAACCCGCTCCTCAGCGGTCCGGAAGATATTGACCTGCTGCGGCGCGTGGCCTTACGCCAGGAGATAGCCGGAACGGAGGCCATCGTCGCCAACATCCTCTTTGGGGAAGCGGGCAGCACCACCGATTACGACCGCCACCCAGAGCAAAGCCGTTGGGCGCGGGAGCAAATCCTCGACCAGCCAGGCGTTTTTCAGCGGATGCGCCAATCAACCTGCTTCCAGACCGGCAGCGCGGCCGTCTGGCATGGCCGTATCTTGCGCGTCTATCTCACCTCGGCGGTCTGGAATGGGCGGCGGCGGCGCATCCTGACGGCGGGCAGCCGTCTGGTTTATGCGGCTGCGGCCGCTTTTGGGGCCGGGCCTCGTTTATTCGCTCCGGCCTTGTGGCGCGCGTTGAGCCGCCCGTATGCCAGCGAAACGTTCGCTCGCGGGCAGGCCGCCGCCCGGCAAGCGGAGAGCGGGCAACCCGCCGGCTAACGATGTTTTGCTCAGTTATCATCCCCACCATTGGCCGGGCGTCCCTGGCCCGCGCCGTTGAGAGCGTTCTCTCCCAGGCATTCGACCATGCCGGGTTTGAAGTGGTGGTAGTGAATGATTCAGGACGGCCGTTATCCCCCGCAGCGTGGCAGCAACTTCCCCAGGTCCAGGTCATCCACACCAATCGGCGCGAGCGCAGCTTCGCCCGAAATAGCGGCGCGGCGGTCGCTTTCGGCCAGTACCTATATTTTCTGGATGACGACGATTGGCTTTTGCCGGGAGCGTTGAGCGCCTTTTGGGAGCTGGCGCAGACCAAACCGGAGGCGGCTTGGCTGCATGGTGGGATACAGGTGGTGGATGAAAACGGCCGTTTGCTCGGCGAATCCAATTCCGGCGTTCAGGGGCGCTGCCTGGCCCAAATTATGGGCGGGGCCTGGGTTCCTATCCAATCCTCCCTCATCCGCACCCAAGAATTTTTTGCCGTAGGGGGATATAACCCCTTCATTCGCGGCACAGAAGACCAGGATTTGTGCCGCCAGATTGCCGCTATTGGCCCATTTGCCAACACGGTAACGGCCGTTGCCTGCCTCTTTCGCGGGTCCGACTGGCAAACTTCTACCGACTATGGCTTCGCCGCCGAAGACACCCGCCGCTCCCGCGAGGATGTGGTAAACCAGCCCGGCGTCTTTCAGCAGATGCTCGCCTCCGCAGACAGCGCCTATTGGCGCGGCCGTGTTGTCCACGTGTACTTGGGGTTGGCGCTTTGGCATCTCCGCCGCCGCCGTCTGGCTGCCGCTGCCAGCCGGGCCAGCTACAGTCTGGCCGCGTTGCTGCACTCAAGGCGTTACCTGACCAGTCGCCCATTCCGACAGGCGCTGTGCGACCACCACGTGCCCGGCAGCCTGCACTTCATCCAGATCGCCTGGGAGCAGGAAGCGCGTCAGGCGCTTCCTCAACCTGATGAGGACCGACCGTCCGGCTGATTTACGCTGTGGGGATGATTTCCCTGGCGGGTCAGACAACGGCGGCTTGGAAGAGTTGCTGAAGTTCCGCCCCAATTGTTCATCCAGGTTACCTCTCTGTTTTTCTAGCGATTGAATTGAACCAGCAATCTATTGGCCCTGAGTGGTTTTGGAAACGACAAGGGATATAATGCAGCCATGGAAAAATCACCCCTCAATCGACTCAGCGATTGGATTTATAACGCGGTGTTATCCGTGCCGGTGCGTATCAAAATTACCGGCATTGTGATGCTGCCGGTTTTGATACTGGGAATCTCGCTCAATTACTGGGTCACAGCCAGCCTGTCGGACTGGTTATCCTACATTCTCACCGATAGACGGGTGGAAGCTGCCATGCAGGCTGGGGGGCGCAGCGTTGTTCTGGTTACTATTTTAGCCGCAGCGCTTTCCATTATCCTGGCCTCATTACTCACTTTTTTGCTCACACGGCCGTTATCAGCCCTGCATGAAATGGCCCAACAAGTCGCTGGCGGCAACCTCAAAGCGCGCGCGCCCGTCTGGTCCAAGGACGAAATCGGCGCCGTCGCCACTGCCATCAATATGATGACGGATCATCTGGTTGCCACGCAGGACGATCTGGCGCACTCCAATCGCCGCCTGAATGCCATTAACCGGGTCATGCTGGCAGCCGAAAAAGAAGCCGACATTCACGACGTTCTCTATACCATCTTGCAAAGTATCATTTCCGTGATGGGCTTACAAACTGGCTGGGTGTATCTGCGGGATCCGGAGCGTGACGTTTACCATCTGGCAAGCTGGTATGGCGTTCCCTCCGCCCTGGAAGCCCATCTCCTGCATTCAAAATCGACACCCTACTGTTATTGTCAGACCGCTTTGGTAAGCAGCGGATTGCCTCAGAAAGCCAGCGTTCAGCCCTGCGACAGACTGTACGTTTGCCAGGATCCCGGTTTCCAAAACAAGCATGTCACCGTGCCCATTCAGGCGCGGGAACAAAATTTTGGCGTCATGAACCTGCTTTGCCAGGAGGACCATGTTCTGGGTGATGACGATCTGGATCTGTTATCAGATATTGGCGTGCAAATTTCGGAAATTGTCGCCAATGACTGGCTGCGCTTGAAACTGGCCGAGAAGGAATTATCCCGGCAGGCCCTCTTGGAATCCCTGGTAGAAGCGCAGGAGGAAGAGCGGGGCCGATTGGCGCGAGAATTGCACGATGGGTCCGGCCAAATGCTAACCACACTGTTGGTGCGCCTCAAAACGTTAGAAAAGAAAGCGGAGTCAGATGAAATGCGGCAGGGTCTGGCGTCAACGCTGGATGTGGTGGCGGAGACGATTGATCAGCTGCGTGACTTATCTCACCGCCTGCGGCCGGCTGCTCTGGAAGAGTTTGGCCTCTCTGTTGCTTTGGAGACATTGTTGGATGATGTCGCTCACGAAGCCGGATTAAAAACCAGCAGTCATCTTGATTTGAATGGCGACAGCCTGCCTTCTGGCATTGAAGTCACCTTGTATCGCATCGCACAGGAATGCCTGACCAACATCATCCGTCACGCTCAGGCC
>JAWOGU010000126.1:0-5721 GCA_046496595.1 Chloroflexota bacterium | reverse complement strand
GTCCGAACGGCTATATTCATCCAGGAGCAGCGCATCACACACCACGTTGGACTTGCAATTTTCCGCCCCCTTTTCCACCTTCAGCAGACCGCGATAAGAAGCGCGTCCGCCATCCTTGCTGATGGATTTGGAAATGATGCGGCTGGTGGTGTTCGGCGCCACATGCACCACTTTGCCGCCGGCATCCAGTTGTTGACCCTTACCGGCAAAGGCAATGGAAAGAATCTCGCCATGCGCCCCTTCACCTACCATGTAGACGGCCGGATACTTCATCGTCACCTTGGAGCCTAAATTACCGTCCACCCATTCCATGGTGGCGTTTTCTTCAGCCATGGCGCGTTTCGTTACCAGGTTATAAACGTTGTTAGACCAGTTTTGGATGGTGGTGTAGCGGCAGCGGGCGCCTTTTTTGACGATCACTTCCACCACGGCCGAATGCAGCGAATCTGAGGAATAAATCGGGGCGGTACAGCCTTCCACGTAATGCACATAAGCGCCCTCATCCACAATAATCAAGGTGCGCTCAAACTGCCCCGCATTCTTGGCATTGATGCGGAAATAGGCTTGCAGCGGCATTTCCACACTGACCCCCGGGGGCACATAGATAAAACTACCGCCTGACCAAACGGCCGTGTTTAAAGCCGCAAATTTATTGTCGTTATAAGGAATAATGGTGCCAAAGTATTCCTTCACCAGTTCGGGATACTTCTGTAAGCCATCATCCATGCCGAGGAAAATAACCCCTTTATCTTCAAGTTCCTTCTTGATATTGTGGTACACCACCTCGGATTCATACTGTGCAGCAACCCCAGACAGAAACTTTTGTTCAGCTTCAGGGATGCCTAATTTGTTAAAAGTATCCTTAATGTAGCTGGGCACATCCTCCCAACTATCACCATCACGTTCACTGGGTTTGATGTAATAGTAAATATTTTCGAAGTCGATGTCGCTGAGGTCTGCACCCCAGCCAGGCATCGGTCTTTCAAGGAAATGTTTGTATGATTTTAAGCGAATGTCGAGCATCCATTCCGGTTCACCCTTCTTCAGGGACATGAGCCGAATGACATCTTCAGTCAACCCTCGTTCTGCTTTGTAGATGTAGTCTTCGACATCAGAAAAGCCATATTTTGTTGCATAATCCTGATTGACTTCTGCAACAATTTCTTCTTCAGTTAGTTCGCGTTCGATTTCTGCCATAATTTACGCTCCGTTTGTCAGCGAGTGGATGAATCGATCATCCGCAAATGCAGCCATCTTCAAGATATTATTTGCTTATGTTAACTGCCCGCTTTTTGCTGCTCACTGATCAAGCTGTTTCGGCTGTATCGTGTTTTTCACGAAGCCAGTCATATCCACGTTCTTCGAGTTGTAAAGCTAAATCCGGTCCCCCGCTTTCCACGATGCGTCCATTCATCATAATATGGACGTGATCCGGTTTGATGTAATTGAGAATGCGCTGATAATGGGTGATAACCAGAATCCCCATATCAAATTCGTTATACAAGCGCATAGCGCCCTCAGAGACAATGCGCAAGGCGTCAATATCAAGGCCGGAATCGGTTTCGTCCATAATAGCGATCTTGGGTTCGACCGTGGCCATTTGTAAAATTTCCACGCGCTTCTTTTCGCCGCCGGAGAAACCTTCATTCAGGTAACGGCCGGCGAATTTGTGGTCGATTCCCAGCATGTCCATTTTTTCTTTGAGAAAGCGCCGAAATGCAGGGATGGAGATGCCAGCATCATCGGGGTTTTCGGCCTGGCGGCGGGAATTTATGGTTTGGCGTAGAAATTTTGCCAATGTGACGCCGGGTACAGCCGCCGGGTACTGGAAGGCAAGAAACAAACCAGCGCGGGAACGTTCATCCGGCTCCATTTCCAACAAATCTTCCCCTCCGAAAATTACCTGACCCGCAGTCGGCTCGTATGACGGATGTCCGGCTAATGTGTAGGCTAATGTGCTTTTGCCTGAACCGTTCGGTCCCATCAGCGCGTGAACTTCGCCTTGTTTAATCAGCAAATCAATCCCCTTTAATATAGGTTGATCGCCGATACTGACATGTAAATTTTTGACTTCCAATGCAACAGTCATTTGTGAAATCTCCTAAAGCTTTTTTTAAAATCTCTAATTTTGGTGTGCTTGCATATCTTGGCTCATCAAGATTTGCCATTATTATTGTGTGCCTTCAATAGACCCAAAGCAGGTCTGAAATTTGCCACTTGGTTGAGTACCACAGATTTTTTGTCTGGCTTATGGTTGAGCGGAAGCCCCCATTTTTGCGATAATTTTTACGTTCAGTGGAACTCAATTACTGTGTGCGATTATAACATGCGTCATAAGTTGCGTCAATTTTTATTAATTTTATAATAAAAATGGCGATTATTGACAATAATACCTGGCATTGTTATAATCCTACTCGAGCGGCGAAGGAATTCTATCGTGAAACCCATTACAAGCAACTACAAACAAACGACACGCGACATCATATTACATGCCTTAAAAACCTCTAATCAATTAAAAGTAGAGGATCTGGCAGAGGTTGCGGATGTTTCTCCAGTTACTGTCCGTCATCACTTAAATTCCCTACAGGCAGAAGGCTTGATTGAGGTTTCTAGTGTGCGGCGTAAGGTGGGGCGTCCTTATTATGTTTACAATCTGAGCGAGAGTGGTAACGAACTTTTTCCCCAAAAATATGTTCATCTCACCAATATGCTGCTTGATGAACTAAAAAAACAGATGCCAGAAGCGCAAGTGAATGATCTGTTTGGCAGTGCCGTACAGCAAATTGTGGAAGATCATCGAAAAGAGTTTGAACTCCTTCCATTTGAAGCAAGGCTAACTTATCTGATGGGGCTGCTGGCGGAAGAAGGCTTTTTAGCCAAATGGGAAAAGATTGACAATCAATACCATATTATAGAATATAGCTGTCCCTATTTGTCAGTAGGCGCCCGACACGATGAGGTTTGTACCCTTGACAAAGAGTTGATCGTGAACGTGATGAAGAGACCGATTGAGCAGCATAGTTGTATGCTGCACGGCGATAATTTTTGCCAGTTCACGATTTCAGAAGACCCGATTCGTATTTCTGAAGAATCAATTCAGATCCATAAATAAGCAGGTGAAACATGGTTATTAGTAAAGAAGAAGAATTAGTAGAAGCGCTTCGTTCCGTTATTGACCCGGAAATTGGTTTGAACGTGGTTGAATTGGGCTTGGTGCGTAATATTGAAGTTTATGAAGGAGAGGATTCTGCAAAGATCACGATGATTCTGACAACTCCTTTTTGCCCATATGGTCCGCAAATAATTGAACAAGTGCGCATAGTTGGTGTTTCGGTGATGAGCGGTGGGGTGGATGTGGAAATCGGTACGGAGTTATGGGATCCTTCTATGATGGAAGAAGGCGCCGGTGGTGATTGGGGCTTGTTTTAGGCCCTGTTTTCAGCGTGGATTATTCGGTACCAGTACAAAAAGCTTCCTATAAAATTGGCGGGGATTAGGAGATTCAGGGATGTAAGAAAAATTCCCTGAATCTCCTAATCCCCGCTTTTTATTTGTGGTGGATTGCCAACGAGTTTTAGCTAAACAAACCGTATTTCAGGATGACGTAAACTGCCCGGAAGCCATCTTTCCAGCTGATCTTTTTGCCTTCTGAGTAGGTACGTCCGTAGTAGGAAATGCCGACCTCGTAAATGACACATTCTTGTTGAGCTATTTTGGCGGTGAACTCTGGTTCAAAGCCAAAGCGGTCTTCTTTTAACTCGAACTTATCCAGTAAACTTTTTTTGAATACTTTGTAACAAACTTCCATGTCTGTCAGGTTCAGGTTGGTGAACATGTTGGACATAAGGGTGAGGCCTTTATTACCCAGAGAGTGCCAGAAATACAAGACCCGGTGGGATTCGCCACCCGCGAAGCGTGACCCATAGACTACATCTGCTTTGCCGCTGAGGATTGGTTGGAGCAGCTTGCCATATTCGGTTGGATCATATTCCAGGTCGGCGTCTTGGATGATGATAATTTCGCCGGTGGCTTTTTGAAAGCCGGTGCGTAGAGCGGCGCCTTTACCCTGGTTATGTTCGTGTAGAATGACTTGTATGTCCGGGTCGTTGGCGATGGTGGCGAGATAGTCGCGGGTACCGTCTTGGGAGCCATCATCGACGATGACCAGTTCGCGGTCTAGTGAGAGGGGGGCTTCCCTAACAAGCTGGATGATGGTTTCGATGGTGCTTATTTCGTTATAGCAGGGTATGACGATTGATGCTTTTGTGAATTTTTTGTCCATGTTTACCTGTTCTCAATTTTGCTGCTAATTATAGACTCCTGCGCTAAAGCTACAAACTAAAAATTAATTGTACCGGAAAATAAACATTTCACAGATTTTACGGATTTTGCTCTCGGGTAACTTTGCACCTTTCCATTACTTAGTACAGGCGCTATCGTTGTTAGTTTGCGAATGGTTTTGTGATACGATTCGACCTTTGATTTTTATTCCTTTTCTTCATTGGAGGCAACGATGAGTCAGTTGGAAACAACGGCCGTTCACGGCGGCCATTTTATCGATCCCGGCACAGGAGCAGTCACGCCACCTATACACCTGTCTACAACATTTGAGCGGCAGGCTGATGGCAGTTATCCGCATGGTTATGATTATACCCGCAGCGACAACCCGAATCGCGCGGCGCTGGAGGCCAACCTGAGCGCCCTGGAAGGCGGCTCGGCGGCGGCGGCTTTTTCATCCGGCTCCGCTGCTTTCATGACCTTGCTGCAAGCGCTGCTGCCCGGCGATCATGTCATTGCGCCGGGTGACATGTATTTTGGCGTGCAGCGGGTGATGCGCGAGATTTTTGTGCCCTGGGGGTTGGCGTTCAGCTTCATCGATATGACCAATCTGGCTGAGTTAAAAGCAGCCTTACAAAAGAATACGAAGCTGGTAATTGTGGAAACGCCGTCCAATCCTCAGATTAAAATCACCGACATCGCGGCGGTAGTGGCTCTGGCGCATGATGTTGGGGCGCGGGTGGTGGTGGACAATACGGTAGCGACGCCGGTGCTGCAACGGCCGTTTTCCCTTGACGCCGATTTCGTGGTTCATGCCACCACCAAATACCTGGGCGGGCACAGCGACGTGCTGGGCGGGGTGCTGGTGGCGCGGGAACAGAGCGACCTGTTTGACCGCGTGTGTACCATCCAGCATATCGGCGGCGCGGTGCCGGCGCCGTTTGACTGCTGGCTGCTGCTGCGCGGCATCCTTACCTTGCCCTACCGCGTGCGGGCGCAGGCCGACCACGCCCTGCAAATCGCCCAATATTTACACAGCCACCCGGCGGTGGAACGGGTGCTTTATCCCGGCCTGGAAAGCCATCCCGGGCACGACATCGCGCGGCGGCAGATGACAGGCGGCTTTGGCGGTTTGCTTTCTGTGCTGGTAAAAGGAGATGCTGAAACAGCAACGGCCGTTGCCGCTCACGTCAATCTTTTCATCCGCGCCACCAGCTTTGGCGGCGCCCACAGCCTCATCGAACACCGCGCCTCCATCGAAGGCCCCCATACCAGTACCCCGCCCAACCTGCTCCGCCTATCCATTGGGCTGGAGCACCCCCTGGATCTCATCGCCGATCTGGACCAGGCGCTGGCAAAAACTCGCAGTTAAATCGTAGAGATTAGCGGCCTCAGCTTTTGCTATAATAAAGCTGCTGACTTTCATTCGGCAGACAATTTTGA
>JAWOGU010000007.1:0-8163 GCA_046496595.1 Chloroflexota bacterium | reverse complement strand
CCTCTTATTTTGCTGTGCAATTCAGCCCACTTCCTTCAAATATTCACGCATCATCAAAGCGGCCGTCACTCCTTCGCCGGCCGCTGACGCCGCCTGCTTGGTAGACCCCTCGCGCACGTCGCCGGCGACGAAGAGACCAGGCGCCGAAGTCATCAACGTTTTGTCTGCCAGCACAAAACCCCACTGATTGGTTTGCGCCACGCTTTGTGCCAGTTGGCTGTTGGGCGTCAGGCCAATGAACACGAAGACGCCGTCGTACTGCCACTCTTTCAGTTCGCCCGTGGCCCGGTCTTCGACGACGATGGCTTGTAAACGGCCGTTCCCCTTAAATTCCTTCACCGCATGATTCACCGTCACCGTCATGTTGTCCATGCCCGCCACCTTCTCCTGCAAAATGTGGCTGGCCTTCGCCCCTGGCAAAAACTCAACGATGTCCACCTGGCTGGCGAATTTAGTCAGGAACAACCCTTCTTCAAAACCGCTGTTGCCACCACCCACCACCAGCACCTTCTTTCCTTTATAAAAAGCGCCGTCGCAGGTGGCGCAAAAGTGGATGTTCAACCCCAGTAGTTCCTCTTCGCCGGGTATGTTCAGGCGGCGATAGCGCGCGCCGGTGGTCAGCAAGACGGCTTTGGCGGCATACTCCTGACCGCTGGTGGTGGTAATGCACCAATATGGTTCGTGCCGTTTCAGGCTGGCGACTTCTTGCGCCTGTAAGATTTCAACATCGAAACGACGCGCCTGGCGGGTCAACCGCTCGGCAAAATCCGCGCCACTGATGCCTTCATCGAAACCTGGGAAATTGTCCAGGATGTTGGTCATGCCCACCTGGCCGCCCATGCCTGCTTTTTCAATCACCAGGGTCTCAATCCCTTCGCGAGCCATGTAGAGCGCGGCTGTCAGTCCGGCCGGGCCGCCGCCAATGACCACAGCTTCGTAAAAATTTAGTTTAGCTTTTGTTTTTAGCCCTACTTTTTCGGCTAGTTGGGCGTTGCTTGGCTCCACCAGAATGTCGCCATCGGGAAAGACGATGGTGGGGATGCTGCGCATACCCTTGTTCACTTTTTCCACGTAGGCCATCGCCGCAGGGTCTTGTTCGATATCCACATTGATGTATGGAATGCGCTGGTCGCCCAGGAATTGTTTGGCGCGTTTGCAATCTGGGCACCAGGTGGCGCTGTAAATGGTGATAATATTGCTGCTTTCAGGGGTCATAAGTTTTTAGTCCTGTCGGGTTGAATGGAAAGAGGATATGACAATCCGCGCGGCAGTGCAGAAACGATTTGGTTACGGAATGGTGACGTCTCGTTAACTCAAACTTTTTCAGGCTGGCTTTCTACCCAGAAACGGCCGTTATGCTTCTCCACCACCGTTTTGACCCTGTTCAATCCCAGGCCAGCCTCCTTCTGTTTCGGCGGCGCTGTAAGAAATCAGGTGCAAATGGGGTCAAAGAAGAGTACCCAGCCACCACACATCACCGGAGATGTTTATGCAGGCAGCCATCAGTTCAGAACAAAATTGGGAGCAGGCCAAAGCGCTGGCTGCTATTCATGAGGCCGGCCGTGAAATTGCCGCCTCGTTAGATTTAGACCGCACCCTGCACCTGGTGATGCAAAAAGCAGCCGAAACCTTGCCCATAGATGCGGGGGTACTGTTCATTCTTGACCAGACTTCACAACACCATCGTGTAGCTGTCAGCCACAATATCCCGCCAGAGCAGGTGGATACTATTACCTTTGCCTTTAACGAGGGTGTGCCTGGTTGGGTACGGCAGCAGCGCCAATCCTTGATTATTGATGATGCCCGCCTGGATGCGCGGGTTCATCCTACCGTTGTCGCGGTTGGCGTCTTATCGGTACTGGCTGTGCCGCTTATTTGCCGTGAAAAAATTGTGGGGGTGCTGACTCTTTTTTGTCAGAGCGAAACTCATGCCTTTGATGCGGCCGCTTTGCAGTTGGCTCAGGTGTTTGCCGACCAGGCGGCCGTTTTCCTGGAAAATGCGCGGCTGGTAGCGGAACTGCGCGGCTGGACGGCCGAGTTGGAACAGCGCGTAGCCGAACGGACGCGCCAGTTGGAAGAAAAGCAAGCGCAAATCATCCGCGCTGAAAGATTGGCGGCGGTGGGGCAGTTGGCGGCTTCCGTGGCCCATGAAATCAACAATCCGCTGCAAGCCATTTCCTTATATTTGCAATTATTAACCGAGGAAACCCTGTCAGCGGGCGGAGATCGTCGTTTGGGCGTGGTGCAGCAAGAATTTGATCGGATTGCGACCATCGTGGGGCGGCTGCTTGATTTTCAGCGCCCGCAAGCGGGAGAGCAGCAGCCGGTCAATGTCGCCGCCGCGCTTAATTACGTGGTCATGCTGGCGGAGAAACAGGTGCAGCGGTCGGGCGTCACGCTGCAACAAAATCTGCCGGATAATTTGCCGCCCGTCCTGGCCGTGGAAAATCAGTTGAAGCAGGTGTTTCTTAATCTGATTCTCAATGCCGCCGAAGCGATGCCGGCCGGGGGCCAGTTAACGATTACCGCCTGCCATCATGATGAGAAGCTGGCTGTTGAATTTGCCGATACGGGACCGGGCCTGACGCCGGAGGCGCAAGCGCATTTGTTTGATCCCTTCTTTACCACCAAAAAGGAGGGGTCGGGTCTGGGCCTGGCGGTGAGCCATGAGATTGTCGCCAATCATGGGGGAGAGCTGATGGTGAGCAGCCGCCCTGGGCAGGGGGCCACCTTTACGGTGGTGCTGCCGGTGGACGTTGTGAAGAACGAAAGGGTGATAGATGGATGAGCATCAACTGAGCGGGCAGACGCAGTACGAGCCGTTCCCCGGCAGAATTCTACTGGTGGATGACGAGGCCAATATCCGCGAAGGTCTCAAGGCGATTTTGCAAAAGGATGGTCACGAGGTGCAGGATGTGGCTGCTGGGGCGGACGCTTTGGCTTTGCTGCCGACCTTTGCCGCGGAAGCGGCGGTGCTGGATATTCGGATGCCGGGCATGAGCGGCACGGAACTGCTGGCTGCAATCAAGGCGCAGTGGCCCCACCTGGCAGTGATCATGCTGACCGGACATGGCACTTTGGAGACGGCGATAACGGCCGTTAAAGAAGGCGCTTTCGATTATCTGCTCAAACCGGCTAAGGCCGACGCCTTGCGCGAAGTCGTGGCACGCGCCCTGGTTGAGGCACGTCGCCAACGCGAACAGACGGCGCTGTTGCAAACATTGCAAGTCGGTTTGCAGCGTTTGCAGCAGCTGCCAGCCACGCCACCCTTCAGCCAACCCTCGCCCGCCGCCCCTTCGCCAATTCTGCGGGTTGGCGAGCTGGCTATCAACAGGGCAGCGTATGAAGTACGCCGCCAGGGTCAGCCGTTGGCGCTGACGCCGGCCGAGTATCAGGTATTGCTGGCGCTGGCCGAACGGGACGGGGCGGTGATTGATTACGTGACGCTGGTGAAAGTGGCGCTAGACTATGAAGCAGAACCCTGGGAAGCGAAGGAACTGATCAAGCGCCACATCTATACGTTGCGCCAGAAGGTGGAGACGCAGCCGGAACAGCCACAGTTCATTCTTAATGTCCGTGGGGTGGGGTACCGGTTGGTGGGGGGATAACGGCCGTTACCACACCGTCACTGTTTGGCTACTGATTGGTTTCAAAAAACGGCCGTTTTTCTTTTATACTCATCGTGCAAATCATCAATTGAATAGTGTGCATCTGGCCGGGGCAATGAACGTTTTGGCTTTCAGCCCCTCCCCGGTTGCCGAATTAAGGATAAGCTATGCGGATTTATTTGATGTGGTTATTGATCGGACTTGCCTTTGCCGGGGCAGCATGCGCCCCGGCCGATTCTATAGGAAGCAGCGCCAGCGCCGAACTTCCTGCCATAACCGCTGCCCCGGACAAAAAGGCGGAAAATATTTCACCGGCTGTGGCCGCAGAGGCACCGCCCACGCTCACAAAAACAAAAGCCCCAACGATCACTGCCACAGCCGTACCCATCGAAACAGCCGTTGCAACCACAGAAGCCACACTCCCTGCGCCAACGGCCGTTACCCCAACGGTTGATCCCGCCGAAAAACCGCCTGCCGGAGCTGTGAACCAGTTCAGGACTGACTTTAAGATCCACAGCATTCCCTACAATGAGATATTCTCCGGCGGACCGCCTAAGGACGGCATTCCGGCCATTGACAGCCCTCAGTTTGTCAGTGTCAACGAGGCAGGAGAGTGGCTGGGAGATTTAGAACCGGTGACCGTTTTCCAGGAACAAGGCGTTGTACGGGTTTACCCGTTCCAAATTTTGATGTGGCATGAAATTGTGAATGATGTGGTAAACGGCCGTGCCATCGCCGTCACCTTCTGCCCGCTATGCAACACAGCCATTGTGTTCGATGCCACCGTAAACGGCCAATCTCTCGATTTTGGCACAACCGGGCGGCTGCGCTTTAGCAACTTGCTCATGTACGACCGGCAAACGCAAAGCTGGTGGCAGCAAGCCAGCGGCGAAGCAGTTGTCGGTAAGCTAACTGGGAGCCAACTTACTTTTCTTCCCTCTTCCATAATTAGCTGGGCCGAGGCGCGAGATAAATACCCGGACGCCCAGGTCCTCTCACGAGAGACAGGTCATCAACGCCGGTACGGCAGCAATCCTTACCTGGGCTATGACAACATCACCGGTTCTCCTGTTCTTTTTCAGGGACAGGTCTCAGATCAGTTACCGGCGATGGCTCGCGTCACCACGGTAGATATGAATGACGAGGCGGTGGCCTATCCCAACGAAGTTTTGCAGGAGTTGGGTGTTGTGAATGATAGAGTTGGGGGCATAGATGTCGTCGTTTTTTGGCAGCCCGGTTTAGCCTCGGCCCTGGACAGCAGCAGTATCGCCGCCGGGCAAGATGTAGGCGCCAACGGCGTGTTTGAACGGATCTTGAATGGGCAGACTCTCGCCTTTACCGTAAACGACGATGTCATCACCGATGAACAAACGAACAGCACCTGGAATATCTTTGGCGAAGCGACTGCTGGTGAGTTGGCCGGCGAGGTTTTAACCCCGGTTGTCAAAGTAGACCATTTTTGGTTCTCTTGGGCTGCTTTCCGCCCGGACACGCGCATTTATCAGCAGCCATAATGGTGTAACAAAGGAACATATTATGACAAAACCATACGACGCCATCGTCATAGGCTCGGGGCAGGGCGGCACGCCGCTGGCCCATAAATTAGCCGATTTAGGGTGGACCGTGGCCCTTATTGAAAAAGAGCATCTCGGCGGTTCTTGCATTAACTACGGCTGCACCCCCACCAAAACCATGTTAGCCAGTGCTCGCATCGCCCACTATGCCCGCCGCGCCGCTGACTTTGGCGTGGCCACTGGGCCGGTGTCGGTGAACCTTGCCGAAGTAGTGGCGCGTAAGAACAAGTTGGTGCAGCAATGGCGCGGCGGGCAGGAATCCCACGTTGCCAGCCGCCCCACACTGGATTTATATCGCGGCGCAGGCAGCTTTACTGGACCACAAACGGTCAGTGTTAACCATTCTGAGCTAACCAGCAAGCACGTCTTTATCAATACCGGCACTCGTCCGCGTATCTTGCCCATTCCTGGTCTGGAAGCGGTTGACTATCTCACTAATCGCAATGTGATGGACTTGACCGAGACACCAGAGCATCTCATCGTTCTGGGCGGCAGCTACATTGGCCTGGAATTTGGGCAGATGTTTTTACGCTTTGGCAGCCGGGTCAGTGTCATCGAATATGCAGACCATATTATCCCGCAAGAAGATGAAGATGTGGCGCAAGCGCTCTGCGAGTCCCTGTTGGCGGAGGGGATGCAGTTCTATGTGGGGGCAAAAGCAACGGCCGTTCAATCTACAGGCAACGGTGTAACGATAACGATGACAGATAAACGGGGTGGAGAAACGGCCGTTTCCGGCTCTCATTTACTCCTGGCAGCGGGCCGCACCCCCAACACGGATAGGCTCAACCTGGCGGCGGCTGGCGTTACCACCGACCGGCAGGGGTTCATTGAAGTCAATGATAAACTGGAAACCGGCGTGCCCGGCATTTGGGCGCTGGGCGATGTCAAAGGCGGCCCTGCCTTCACCCACGTCGCCTACGACGACCATCTCATCATCTACGACAACCTGATCCACAACCAGAACCGCACCAGCGCCAACCGCATCATCCCCTACGCCCTCTTTACCGACCCGGAACTGGGGCGCGTCGGTCTGACCGAAAAAGAAGCTGAAGCCGCCGGATACCGGCTGAAAGTGGGCCAGATACCGATGGCCTGGGTGGCTCGCGCCATTGAACGAGATGAAACGGCCGGTCTGATGAAAATAATCATTGACGCCGATACCGACCGCATTTTGGGTGCGTCCATTTTAGGCAGTGAGGGCGGCGAATTGGTGCAAACGCTCATGGCTCTGATGCTGGCCGATGCCCCCTGGACGCTGTTTCAGCGGGCGATGTATATTCATCCCACCCTGACTGAGGGTTTCTTTACCCTGATGGACAATGTGACTTAAATTAAAGCAAGAGTAAGAGCGAGAGGAAAATCGATTAAGTTACCTCTCGCTCTTGCTCCATACGCTGCACTTAAATTTAATCAACAAGGAAAATAACAACATGGAAATTGCAATGGTAGGTTTAGGCAAAATGGGCGCCAATATGACTAAGCGCCTGCTGCAAGGCGGCCACCGGGTGGTCGTATCAGATTTAAATGAAGAGGCAGTGACAACGGCCGTTGCCGATGGCGCTGTCGCCGCCGCTTCTTTAGGGGAACTGCCCCATTTGCTGGACGCCCCCCGCGCCGTGTGGGTGATGGTGCCTGCTGGCGGCCCCACCGAAAGCGTCGTCAATGCCTTAGCCGGCCTGCTCAGCCCCGGCGATATTGTCATTGATGGCGGCAACAGCAACTACAAAGACACCATGCACCGCGCCGCCGCCCTGCGCGAAAAGGAGATCCACTTTGTAGACGTGGGCACCAGCGGTGGCGTCTGGGGGCTGACCGAAGGGTACAGCATGATGGTGGGCGGCAGCGATGAAGCCCTGGCCCACCTGCGTCCGGCGCTGGCGACGCTGGCGCCCGGCGCTGATTTGGGCTGGGGTCACGTAGGACCCAGCGGTTCCGGTCACTTTGTCAAAATGATCCACAACGGCATCGAATATGGTTTGATGCAGGCCTATGCCGAAGGTTTTGAGCTGATGAGCCACAAAGAAGAGTTTGGACTAGACCTGGCCCAAATCGCGGAAATTTGGCGTCATGGCAGTGTGGTACGCTCCTGGCTGTTGGATTTAACGGCCGTTACCCTGGCCGAAAATCCCTCGTTGGAAGGCATTGCCGCCTATGTGCCGGATTCGGGCGAAGGCCGCTGGGCTGTGGTGGAAGCCATCGAACTAAACTGCGCCATCCCGGTGATTACCCTGGCCTTGCAGCGTCGTTTCCGTTCCCGCGAAGCAGCTCCCTTTGCCGACAAACTGCTGGCGGCAATGCGTAACCAGTTTGGCGGCCACGCCATTAAAGAGGCGGTATAACACATGATGGATTTTACCGATCAAGTTGTGGTCATCACGGGCGCGTCGGGCAACCTGGGCAGTGCGCTGGCTCATGCTTTTGGTCAGGCTGGCGCCAAATTGGCGCTGATAGATCGTCATGCGGATGTGCTGGCGCAAGAATTTCCGGATCTGGTGGACAAACCGGATCGCCTGCTGATTCGTGCGGCTGATTTAACACAGGTGGATGATGTGGAAACGGCCGTTAGCGAAATCGTGGCGCATTTTGGGCGGATTGATGTCCTGGCCCACACCGTGGGCGGCTTCCGCGCCGGTTTATCGCTGCATGAAACGCCGGTGGCGACGCTGGATTTTATGCTGAATTTGAACGCCAAGACCGTTTTCATCACCAACCAGGCCGTTATTCCCCATATGCTGCGACAAAAGTCCGGCAAAATTATCAATCTGGCGGCACGCGCCGGTTTGCAGGGACAGCCAAATTTAGCGGCCTACAGTGCTTCCAAAGCGGCCGTTATCCGCCTGACAGAGAGCACCGCCGCCGAGTTGAAGCAGAGCGGTATTAACGTCAACTGCGTGTTACCCGGCACCATAGATACGCCACAGAACCGGGAGGCCATGCCCGACGCTGACTTTAGCCGCTGGGTAAAACCGGAATCCCTG
>JAWOGU010000596.1:0-4085 GCA_046496595.1 Chloroflexota bacterium | reverse complement strand
TCCGCATCTACACGAGCATACACGCCAGCCATGTGACCGCTGGGATGCACGTAAATGAGGTCGTCGGTGACAGGGTCGTACACCTGCACACGCGGGAAATACATGGCGGCGTAATCACTGTCGGCGACTGTGCCTTGAATGGCAGCCACCGTCATGGTGGTGGTTATCTGCCCATCCAGAATGGCAAAACGGTCTTGCATGTTCTCGCAGTGACCCGTGATCTCGGTCTGCGCAGCAGCGGCCAGAGCGCCGGGCACGGCTACGATGGCGATCTCATCAATGGCCTCGAACTGCTGCAAGCCGTTGCGCACGTTGTTGGTGTTGGCGATGTCGGCAATGCGGTTGACCCACAGGCGAGTCCCTCCATTGTTGAAAAAGCCATATGCGGCGTGAGCCAGGGTGGCGTTGGCGGCATGAAAATCGCCAAAGCGGGTCTTAAACTGATCCCAACTGGTGATTAACGTGGGCACGCCGACACCCACCACGGTGTAATGGGTGGTGTCGCTTCCCGGCAGCAAGGGCATTTCAAAAGAAGCGTCCGTAGTGTCTACGACGCCAAGAAAGCCTGCTGTGCTGGTACCCACCCCGGCAATGGGCGGAGTTCCGGGAACTTCTTCTACATAGACGCCAGGTGCTAAATATTGGGGCATGTGCTACCTCCTTCCTTTAAGGAACGAATGAGACATCGTAACCGTTGGCAACGGCCGTTGGCACAATAACCGCCTGATCCACTGTGGTCGGCCCTACGGTGGTGCGCAGGGTGTAGTTTCCAGCGGGAATCATGGTCAGGGTGAAACGGCCGTTCTCATCAGTTACACTTTCTAAAACCAACTCAACAAGGGACACATCTGCGCCAGGAATGGGGTCCAGGGTGTTGCTATCCCGTACCGTTCCGCCAATTTGGAACCAGATTTGCTGTGTCCCCGGTAAATCAATAATCTCTAAACGAATCTGCTTGGTAATCACCAGCGGTCCGGCAATCTCCGGCAGCAGCAGCACCGGCAGCGTCACCACCACATAAATCACCGGCTTCCAGCGCGCCTCCGCATCCATGCCGCCCCAAAATTCAGACAACTTGCCAAAGCCATCAGACGGCGCCACATCAGTGGGTAAATCGGCCGTGCGAATCAGTTCAGGTATCGCCGCCAACTGCGGTGAGGCCGGAGGGTAAATTCGAGAGGGGTTAACGGGTGCGTGCTGCATCAAGACCGCCAGCGTTTCATACAGCAGGGCATGTTCATCCAGCGTCGGCTCGGTAGCCGGCGTCAACGTAGCCGGACTCCAGGCCGAAATGACGTAATGGCAGTCTACCCGGTTGGGCGCGGCCTGCTCCGATACCATGCCGTTGTCCACAATGCGCGTACGCGCATTGGAACGCAGCCGCCGGTTTTCGCGCAAGTCAAAAAGGTAGATGTTCAGCGCGTTCACCGGAATGCCGCCCACCGTCAGCGTAGAAACATAGGTGCGCCAGTCATCGTCCGGCGGCTGAAAACGCACCTGGCTTTCGTCACTTAACTGAGCCACCTGGGCCAGCAGTAAATCTCGTAACAGCGTATCTAAAATATGAATCATTTTGGCGCCTTTTTAACAAAATCTTCTACTGCACGTTCTACTTCGCTGGGGCAGGAATCCAAAGGACGCCAGCTTGGATCCATCATTATTTGCGTCGTTTCCTCTTTGGTTCGGGTTAAAGTGATTTCCGCGCGGCGCAGCAAAGGATAAACTAATTCGGCTTGCTTTTGCGGCGAACCACTCTGAGCCTCCAACTGTTTTTCTAATTCTGGCGTCCGGTGACGGGCTTCACTGGCTTGATTGTCCTTGGAAAGAAAACCCGTTACAGCGGACTCCGCATCTTTGTTTTTTCCACTCTGGTCTTTTTCCGGGGAATACAGTTCATTCCCACCTTCCATTGTGAAATTGTTCGTGAAGCATGATGGGCGTTGGCGCATGTCCAGCAGACTTGGTTTACATTTTTCCTCAATAAGTTCTTTTGCTACCTGTGCTCGTTTTTTCGACAACTCTATATTTCCCATGAATCCGCCTGGGCGCTGCTGTTCCATTGGCCCTTCTGGCGAGGCGTAACCAACGATGCGGCTTACCTGCCACTCATCTCTGAGCAGTGAAACCAATTCGGGTAAATTTTCATCGTTTAATTTCTTGCCCGGCATATCAGCATCTGTTTCTAACTCTGGTTCTGCGTAGTGGTAATAAAGGTAGACAGACTTTGTGCGGGTAATAGGTAAAGAAATGGTTACCGGAAATGCGGGCATTTCTTCTTCACAAACGTATGTAACGACAGGACCTACTTGGATGCGTTTCGTGGGGCATTCAACCTTTGGTATAGAACCTTGACCTGGGAGGGGGATGATGATCTCCAGCATTCCGCGAACATCTTGTTGATTCGTGCCAGGCACCTTCCCGCCTGTGACGCTCCCTTTGATGGTCGCACCGGGCACCTTCACTTCCGCACTGCCTCCACCGCGTGTTACTTCGCCGGTGGTTGGATCGACCGTGACTTCACTTTTGGCATCAATTTGAAAACTGCCGGACTGGGTAACTGAAACCGAAACAAACGGCGTTATATCGACACCTTTGAGTAGCGCATCTACGTTAACATTCTCCCCTTTGAGGATAGCCTCTCCTGTATTTTTAAGGACATTCTGGAGCTGCTTCGGTAAGTTGGCTCCGATTTTGACTTTGCCTTTATTGTCACCCTTGCACCATTCGATTTCGAGCCAGACATTATTGAAGTCGATTCCTCCTGTGGCTGAAAGCGGGTTTTTAGGGACTGTTTTTGTTTCGCCCAAGGTTATTTTGCGCGTGACGCGATACTTTTTATCCTGGCCGCCTTCTTTCAACTCGACGATGTATTGGTTTGCCTGACCTTGAACCGGCGTTACTTTCGGCTGTGTCTGCGTTTCCCGGCGGCGAATGATAGGGCGACTGCGGGAAAGGGCGGGTAAACGGCCGTTGATCATCACCGCCGCCGCCGCCTGTTCCGCATTGCTTTCCGCCGCGTTATGCAGCGTGCCCACGGACGGGCTGGTTTGCGGCGTCAGCGCCCCGCCGCGCTGTTGCAAGGTGTGGGCCAGTTCATGAGCCAATAAATAGCGCCCGGCGTCCGTACCCGGGTTGTACAGTCCCCGGTTGAACCAAATGTTTTGCCCATAAGCAAAGGCATCGGCTTGCAAGGCGCTGCTGGCGCGAACGGCCGTTTCCCCCGTATGCACGCGCACCTGATTGAACGAGCGGCCAAAACGGGACTCCATGAAAGCGCGGGTCTGGCTGTCCAGGGAACGGCCGTTGCCACCACTCAACGCCGCCGCCACAGCCCCGTTTCCGGCATCGCCTTGCAGCGCCAGCATGTCGGCTTGCGGACCAGCCAACGCCGGTCCCATCTCCGCCGAGACGGATGGGGTGTTGACGGGGGCTGCTTGTTCGGCTGTCGTTTGTTTGCCCGCGGAATCGCTCATGAGTTACCTGAAAAATGATGCGTGATACGTGATGCGTGAGGAAAGTTTACGAATTACGCATCACATCTAAACCGCGCCTGCGCGGAGTTCGGCAATAAAATATTCGTAAGCCTGTACCTGTTCATCCGTCAGCGTGCCATCACCATGCAGCACCCAACGGTAATAATCTTGGGCAATTTGCGCCTGTTCTTCTCGATTGAAATCGCTGAAATGGCCGCCATTGTTTTGTTTGTCCACCAGGCCCTCCGGTCCGCCGTAGTTGTAGGCATCCCCGCCGCGCGTGGTTTGGGCATGGATCGCGCCGCCCAAATAGACCGTACCCACCTGCTCATACTGGTAGACATGGGTCAATTCATGAACCATCACGTCAATCGTTTCGCCTTCAGGGAAATTGACGGTGTGCCAGAGGACAAAGGCGCGGTCGTTGTTGAGGGCAAAGACCACATCCAGCAGGCCGCCCTGCGAGACGCGCACGTCGCCCCAGCGAATGGCGCTTGGCCCCAACACCTCCTGCGCCGCTGCAATCTCGTCGCCAGATAACGGCCGTGCTTTGGTAAGAATGTGCCAGACAAATTCCATCAGTTCCGGCCCGCCGAGCACGTCGAAGACGCG
>JAWOGU010000526.1:0-14333 GCA_046496595.1 Chloroflexota bacterium | reverse complement strand
CAGGAAGCCAACCACGACGTGAAATTGCAGATCGACCAGATCGACAATATGGTCAGCCAGGGCGTCAAAGGCCTGATCATTATTGCTGAAGATGGGGATGCGCTGGTAACGGCCGTTGACAAAGCGGCAGAACAAGGCGTCGTCGTCCTGGCCTATGACCGTCTCATCAAATCCCCCAACATTGCGGCTTACCTCTCCTTCAACAACGTGGAAGTCGGCCGGCAGCAGGCGCTGGGCGTCATGGAAGCCCTGGACATCGAGAACTGGGACGCGGCAGCCAACGGTCCGGTGCGCCTGGTGAAATTGGGCGGCAGCCCCACCGACAACAACGCCATCCTGTTCCGTCAAGGTCAGGACGAAATTGTTGACCCCTACGTCGAAGCCGGCACAATCGAAGTCGTCGCCGACCAATGGGTAGACAACTGGGATGCGGCCAACGCCCTGAAGCTGATGGAAAACATCCTGACCGCTGCGGGCAACGACATCGACGCCGTGGTCGCTTCTAACGACGGCACCGCTTTGGGCGCTCTGCAAGCCATGAAAGCCCAGGGTCTGGCCGGCATCGTGCCGATTTCCGGGCAAGACGCCACCGCTGACGGCGTGAACAGCATCGTCAAGAACGAACTGACAGTTTCCATCCTCAAAGACATTCGCAACCTCTCCCCGTTGGCCGTCGAACTCCTGGACCAACTGGTGAAGGGCGCCAGCGTTGCCGGTTTGGAAACCTACACCATGGCCGAACTGACCAACGACCCCAGCCAGGCAGGCGAAGTCTCCGCCTACTTCTTGCCGGTAGAGCAGGTTAACAAAGCCAATGCGCATGAGTTGGTTGTGGTCAGCGGCTTCCAAAGCTTTGATGATGTTTATCGTGACATCCCCGAAGATCAACGCCCACCCCGACCCTAGCACCTTGAGTTAAATCAAACAGCCTGGCCCTTTTTCATGAAAAGGGCCAGGCTTCTTTACTTGTGGTGAATTACTTAAAAATTACTGTTAGAATTGAACAAGATTGAATGCGGTCCTGAAAAGTAGCAAATCCATGAGTTTTTTAGAGGAGAGTTTGGTGAACGACGATATCATCCTCGATATTCAAAACGTTACAAAAAAGTTTCCCGGGGTCACTGCCTTAAAAGACGTCTCCATTCAAGTCAAACGTGGTGAAATTCATGGGCTTTGTGGCGAAAATGGCGCTGGCAAATCAACGTTGATGAAAATTTTGTCAGGCGTTTATCCATATGGCTCGTATGAAGGCGATGTCACTTACAATGGCGAAGAACTGCGTCTGGAAGGCAGCTCCATTCATCAGGCAAGTGAACTGGGTATCGCCATTGTCCATCAGGAATTAACCCTGGTGCCGTTAATGACAGTAGGCGAGAATGTTTATCTGGGCAAAGAACCCATTCGGGCAAAAGCCATAGACTGGAACACCATCTATGCCAATACGCAAGAAATTCTTACCAGATATAAACTTGATGTTTCGCCTCGCGCCATTGTTAAGGATTTGGGCGTAGGCAAAATGCAGATGGTTGAAATCGCCAAGGCGTTATCCGAGGATGCCAGGGTTTTGATCCTCGACGAGCCAACCAGCGCGCTTACCGAAGCCGAAATCAGCAAGTTGATGGAAATTTTGGAGATCTTAAAATCTCATAACGTCACTTGCATTTACATTACTCATAAACTTGATGAATTTTTCCGTATCACTGACAGCGTAACCGTACTGCGAGACGGTGAGAAAGTTGTCACTAAACCGACCAATGAGCTGACGGTAGAAATGCTAGTCCAGTATATGGTTGGTCGTGAAATGAAAGAACGTTTTCCAACGGGAAACCGCAAACCCGGCGAGACCATATTTGAGGTGACTGACCTTCATGCGACTGATCCTCTTGATTCCAGGCGTGAAGTTGTGAAGGGCGTTTCATTTAATCTACGGCGAGGCGAAATATTGGGTATTGCCGGGCTGATGGGATCCGGTCGTACGGAATTGGTGACGACGATTTTTGGCGAGTATGGCAAAGTGACGCAAGGCACTGTCGTTTTAGAAGGCGAAGAACTGCATATTACAAGCTCACGCGCCGCGATTGAAAAAGGGATCAGCCTGGTGCCTGAAGATCGCAAAGGTCAGGGATTGGTTCTCATTCAATCCATATTGAAAAATGTATCTCTACCTAATTTGAGCCAATTCGCTAGTTTAGGTCGTTTGGACAGCGACGCTGAATTGAGAGCCAGTATGGAACAGGCTACAAACCTGTCCATCAAAGCGCCGAATTTGCAAGTTGTAGTCAGCGCCTTGTCCGGCGGCAACCAGCAAAAAGTTGTTATTGCAAAATGGCTGATGTCTGACCCCAAGATCTTGATCATGGACGATCCGACGAGAGGGGTAGATGTGGGTGCAAAATATGAAATTTACAAGCTTATGAACGAGCTTGCGGAACAAGGTGTTTCCATCATAATGATTTCCAGTGAATTGGAAGAAGTGATTGGGATGAGTGACCGTGTCATGGTGATGCATGAGGGCCGGTCTAATGGAATTTTGGATATTTCTGAGGCGACTCAAGAAAAAATAATGGCTTTGGCTACAGGTATCGGTTAGCAGCAAAGCTGTCAAATGTCATCATAGCAAGGAGATTTTCAATGAAAGGTTCTTCAAATCTGGCGGGGGCGTTTCGGCGCAATATCCAGACATATGCCATTATTATTGCACTGATTGCTATCTGGGCGTTTTTTGCATTTATGACGGATGGTAATTATTTGAAGCCACAGAATTTTTCTAATTTGTTCAGGCAAATGACGGTGACTGGCTTTATGGCGATTGGAATGGTTATTGTCATCGTCACCGGTAATATCGATTTGTCCGTTGGTAAGCTGGCTGGATTTGTGTCCGTGATTGTAGCGTATTTTCAGGCTAGTGTATGGACAAAGGTGATCCCGGAACAGGCCATTTTGGCCGCGACATTGTCTGTTTGTATCGGTTTATCTGTGGGCGCTTTGTGGGGTGTGCTGCAAGGTTGGATCATTTCTTATCTGAACGTGCCTTCGTTCATTGTTACGTTGGGCAGTATGTTTATCTTGAATGGCGCTATTTTGTTGGTGACACAAGGTAAAACGATTCCTGCCAACCAGCCGGGTCTTTCTTATATCGCGCAGGGTTACTTACCAATGTGGGCAGGTTGGGCTATGGCTGCCCTTGTTGTCGCGTATTTATATTTTCACATGTATCGGAGCCGCCAAAACAAAAAGAAACATGGGTTTGAACTACCGAGCATGGCACAGGACATTGGTGTGACATCGTTTTTTGCCCTTCTTGTGTTGGGGTACGTATTCATTGTGAATCAATATAATGGGGTGCAGGTGCCGGTATTGCTTTTGGCTGTGGCTTCCGTCATTCTCTCTTATATGTCTACCAATACCCGTTTTGGCCGTTATGCTTACGCTATTGGCGGCAATCGTGAGGCGGCCCGTTTATCTGGTATCAACATTCGCAACAGTATTTTCCTGGTATTTGTAATGATGGGCTTTTTGTGTGGGGTGGCTGGTGTTGTATTGGCTTCTTACGTGGGATATGGCACGATTGCGGCCGGTCAGGGTTATGAATTGGACGCCATCGCGGCTGCCATTTTGGGTGGTACTTCTACGCTCGGTGGCGTCGGCACGGTTTGGGGCGCTCTGATTGGCGCGTTGATCATGTCGAGCCTTTCCAATGGTTTGCAGTTGTTGAATGTGGCCCCTTCCTGGCAGTATCTGTTAAAAGGCATTGTATTGGTATTGGCTGTTTATGCTGATGTAACCTTTAAGAAACGTAGCTGAAATTCCATTTTTGTGACATGTTTTGAGGTTGGCGGCTGCCCCGCCGCCAACCTTGTTTATTTGTAGCAGTAGTTGCAGGCGTTAACGGCCGTTCCCCCAACACATCTTGATCTTAAACCCGATTGAACCATCTTTCGCATTGCTGGAAGCAAATACGGCGGATGGTAGACGGCCGTTTTCCTGTTATACTTCCCGGTTGACCAATAATCAGGAGAGAAAGGCATGAAATTAGGCATTGTCGGCCTGCCCAGCTCAGGCAAAACCACAATTTTTAACGCTCTGACCAAAGGCGACGCCCCTACCGGCCAGAGTATGGGCGGCCGTTTTGACGTGTTAACGGCCGTTGTCGATGTCCTCGATGAGCGCGTCGATGTCCTCAGCGAGATGTTCAAGCCCCAAAAAACCACCTATGCCCGCATCACCTATACCGACGTCGCCGGGCTGCAAAAAGGGACGGGTGAAAGCAGTGGTCTGAGCAGCGAACTGCTCAACCATCTGGCTGGCCTGGACGGCTTTGTGCATGTGGTGCGCGCCTTTCAGAGCGATCTGGTACCGCACGCCGATGGCAGCGTCAACCCTTATCGTGATCTGGCGGCGGTTGACACCGAATTTTTAATCAGTGATCTGGGATCGGTGGAGAAGCGGCTGCAAAAGCTGAGAGACGGTTTGGCGCGAGGCGCGTTTAAGGACAACAAGGTGGAAGCGCAGCAAGAACTAACTTTGTTTGAGCAGATGTACGAGACGCTTTCGGAAGAACGGCCGTTACGCACGCTCGCTCTCACCGAAGAACAAGAAAAATCAGTACGCGGTTTTGGCCTGCTCACCCTCAAACCCACTCTCGTCATTTTCAACATTGGCGACGACCAGGCCGAAATCGAAATCGACTACGACTTCCCCGATACCCTCGTCACCAATCTGCGCGGCAAATTGGAAATGGAACTGGCCCAACTCAGCGCCGAAGGCGACACCGACTCCCTGGAAATGTTCATGGCCGAATACGGCGTCACCGAGTTAAGTCTCGACAAGGTGATCCGCCTCAGCTACGACCTGATGGGTTTGCAATCTTTCTTCACCGTCGGCGAGGACGAAGTGCGCGCCTGGACGGTGAAACGGGGCGCCGACGCCGTGGAAGCTGCCGGGACCATCCATTCGGATCTGGCAAAAGGCTTTATCCGCGCCGAAACTGTTCACTACGACGACCTGATCGCCCTGGGCGGCATGGCCAAAGCCCGCGCCGCCGGTAAACTGCGCCAGGAAGGCAAAATCTACCTCATCCGGGACGGCGACATCATCAATATCAAGTTCAACATCTAGTAAGATAGTCGGGTAGTCGAATAGTCTATTAGTCTGGTAGTTGATCAGTCGATCAGTCGGATGGTCAGCTAGTCGATCAGTCGGATAGTCCGACTACCAGACTATTCGACTAAATGACTACCTGACTACTCGCAACCATCCCGACATTTCCCCGTATATGCCCGTAGCGAATTGGTCATACCCACTATGGAGCCAACCGACGCATAGTACCTGTTACCTACCAATCCAAAGCAAGAACACCGTATCAACATGCTATAATCAAGGTCACTATGGCACACGCCCACAATCATCAGGACAATCCATTTTTCAACCGACAGCGGGTGGTTGACCCGTCTTATTTTTTTGGCCGCGAACGGGAAGTGGAGGCACTTTACAGCGCCATCGCCACCCGCCAAAGCCGCGCCATCGTGGGCGAGCGAAAACTGGGTAAAAGTTCCCTGCTTTCCCAACTCGCCTGTCCGGACAGCCTGCGCCAGCATGGGTTTAACCCGGACCAATTCGTGTTTATCTACGTCGATTTGGAGGGCATGGCAAACATCACCTATGATGAGTTCTGGCCTGAAATTTTAGATCGATTGGAACTGGCGCTGCCAACCGGGCAAGAACAGCTCAGCCAGATGACGCGCGAAATGGCAATGCAGGCAGAGGTGCGCTTTATGCAGGTGCGCCGGCTGCTGCGCCGCGTCGAACGGGCGGGCTTAACCGTCGTCATGATGCTGGATGAGTTTGAGAGCCTGGCGGGCAATCCGGAGTTTAACGCCAGCTTCTACGGCGAACTGCGCAGTCTGGCGGGTGAGTTAGGCGTCGTGTATCTCACCGCTTCCAAACGCAGCCTCTATGACCTCACTTACGAACACGCCGACACGCTGTCTTCGCCATTCTTCAACATTTTCTCGGAAGAACGGCTGCGCTTAATGCCGGAGAACGAAACCGTTTGCCTGCTACAAGGCTTGTCGGCGCTGCCTGGAGGCAAGCCGTTCACGTCGTCTGAAGCAGATTTTTTGCGGGAATTGGCCGGACCGCATCCCTTTTTCTTGAATATTGCGGCTTCTTATCTGTATACAATGCGCCAGGAACCGCTGCCGGAAGCTGATCTGCTGGCTAAAGTGGAGAAACGGTACAAAGCGGAAGCGGAAGACCATTTTCGCTACCTGTGGGACCAATTGAACCAACGGGAACAAGGGACGCTGCGTTACCTTGGCTCTGCCCAACCGGACGAAGTGCGCCGACTGGAGTTGAAGGCCCTGGTAATGGAGGGGAACAACGGCCGTTATCAACCCTTCTCCCGTGCTTTTGCTGAGTTCCTCGCCAGAGCCAATCCCATAGAACGGCCGTCGGCCCGGACAGACGAAAAGCGCAGCAACACCGATCTCACCGGTACTACCCTGGGCAACTACCGCGTCTTGTCCCCGGTGGGGCGGGGCGGTATGGCCATCGTCTACCAGGGCTACCAACCGTCGCTCGACCGTTACGTCGCCATCAAAGTGATGTCCCACCACCTGGCCGACGACCAGACCTTTGTGGATCGGTTCCAGCGCGAAGCGGCAAGCGTGGCCCAACTGCGCCACCAAAACATCGTGCAAATGGTCGATTTTGGCCTGAAAAAGGATATTTCCTTCATGGTCATGGAATACATCGACGGCGAAACGCTGAAAGAACGGCTGGTGCGCCTCAACCAAAACGGCGCGCGCCTGCCGCTGCCTGAAGTGACGCACATTGTCACCGACATGGCGGCGGCGCTGGATTATGCCCATGCCCATAACATCGTCCACCGCGACGTGAAACCGGCCAACATCATGCTGCGCCGTGAGGAACGGCTGGCTCAGTTAACAGGCCGCACGCCATTCACGGCCGTTCTCACCGATTTTGGCGTGGCGCGGATGCTGGAAGGGGTGCAGCTCACCGGCACCGGCGCCACCATCGGCACCCCCGACTACATGTCGCCGGAACAGGCGCGCGGGCAAGCCGCCACCGCCGCCTCAGATGTCTACGCCCTGGCGATTGTGCTTTATGAAATGCTCACCGGAGAGCTGCCCTTTACCGCCGATACGCCGGTTGCTGTCCTCTTGCAGCACATGCAGGAACCGCCGCCCTCGGTGCTGGTCAAAGTTCCGGACCTGCCTGTCGGCTTTGAGACCGTTTTGCTCAATGGGCTGGCGAAAAACCCGAGCAACCGATATGCCACCGCCGGGCAAATGGCAGAAGCTTTAACGGCCGTTGTCGGGGTGCGTTTATGATCCGCCGGGCGTTGATTGTGGGCGCAGTTGGCGGCTTTTTATTGAGCATCGCCGGGCTGTATCCGGTGGTCAGTCTCCTTGCACCCCTGATCGATCCCGCCTGGAATCAACTGCTGCCCAATCCGCTTGTTCACGGTTTGCTGCTGATGATTTCTGCGGGCATCGGCATCCCGGTGCTGCTTACCCTGGGCCTGTTCGCCGCCGGCAGAGGAGAGGCGCGCGGCCTCAAGTTCGGCTTCAAAGCAGGTTTGATCGCCGGTCTGATCGCCGGTCTGTTTGTCTATACCACCCTCATTTCTCCCATCAACGCCCTGTTTGCCTACGGTTCCATCAGCCACTTTTTGATGGAAATGGACCCGACAGACACCCTGTCTCTGCCAGTTTTGCAGGAGTACGTCACGATATTTGAGAAGGGCAACTACCTGTTTGAAATGACGATGATTGCCGGGGCTTTAATTGCCGGTTCGCAAGGCGCTTTTATGGGCTGGCGGCGGCGGAATGCGCCTGTGGCGGAACGGCCGTCTTTATTTGCACTGGTCAAAACCGGGCAAAGCCCACGCAAATTCTTCAAAGGTGAAGAATCAGCCGCCAAGGCCGGCCTGATTGTAGGGCTGGTGGGCGGCATTATGGCGATGTTCACCGCCTTTAGCTGGTTTTACGTCGGTTACGCTGAGGAATGGCCCGAACTGGCAGCCGTTCTCCAAGACAGCAACTTTGGCGTGGTCGTCACCGGACCCATTCGCCACGCCGGGTCTGTGTTGACGCCGTTTGTGCTGTTGGGCCTGTTCATTTTTGGGGCGGTTGTGGTGTATCTCATGAAAAATCCACGCTACCGCTTCCTCTCCCGGCTGAGCGGCATCATGCTGGCTTCAGTTTTGATTATGGAGTCGATGTTCGCCATCGTCATGCGCGTCATTTACTTTAACGCCGGTTTGTCCCCTTTTTGGTTGATGATGGAAGTGGACAAAGACCCCGCGATTGGAGGCGACGCCACGCTTGCGTTTGACGGTATGTTAGAACTGATCCAACAGCCGGGGGCGCTCATTTTTATCACCTTGCTGATACCCTGGATCATGATCATCACGGCTTTGTCGCTGGCGGTGGTGTTGGGGCTGCTGCACTTTTTGGCGTATGGCTTGACCATGCCTTTTGTGCTGCGGCGGCCGGTGGATATAGCCGCCAAATGGTGGCAGCGTATCAAACGAGAACCCAATGAGGTGCTGCCTACTATTTACAATCTGTTTGCCGAAGAACCGGCTGCCTATGACATTTTGCCGCATTTGACCGTGAGCAGCCATCACAAAATGGCGCCGGTGTCGCGCTTGACAGCGGTTTACCATACGCTGGGTTTGTCGCAATCTGAAGACACGCAGATGGAGACAATTCAAGCGGCAGGTGAGGTGCTGCAAGCGCAGCCGGGCTGGCGCTGGGCGGCTGATATTCAACATGTCTTTGCCGCGCTGGCTGAAATTTTAAGGGCGCGCACCCTGGATGATATTATCAAGCTAAACACACCGATGGCGCAGCAAACGACGTCGCTGCCGCCATTGATCGTGCAAAGCGTGAAGCAGATCAGCCAGGTGGTGAAGGAAATCCACAAAGTCAACAAGGTGGATGACCTGGGTACAAAACTCATCTTTTTGGAGAATGGGCTGGCCGCGATCCATGAGGCGCAGCGATTTGTGCATAAACATTTACATGACCCGGAAACGGCCGTTACTCCCGAATTCACCGCCCTGGAAACCACCCTGGAACATTGGCAGGGCATCGTCCTGACCGCCATCAAGCGGCTCAAAGGGCGCGCCGACGTGACGGCGGAACTTAAAAGCAAACTATGCCCGCTGGCTGCCGAACTGCCGTTGGTTTACTGCATCCGCAACGAAGGGCTGAACGTGGCGCAGAAAGTACACCTCAAAGTGCTGCCCGGTGAAGATTATTATCTGGCAGGCGACAGCGAAAGCTGGATCGACATACTACCCCCCGGCGAAAAGAAACAGGTTCACTTCCGCATTAAGCCGCAAAACGGCGCGCGCCGGGTGCGCGTGGCCTGGCAGGTGATCTACGACGATGCCGTGGACGCCGAGCGTTTGCTGGATTTTGCCGATGTCATCGAGTTTTCCGAGCCGGACAAACCCTTCCAGCGCATCTTCCCCATCCCTTATGTCACCGGCACGCCGTTGAAAACCGATGACGTGTTTGTGGGGCGGGAGGACGTGTTCTCCTTTATCAAGGAGAATATGTTAGGACGGCATCAAAATAACGTCATCATTTTGCATGGGCAGCGGCGTACGGGCAAAACGTCGGTGCTGTACCGGCTGGGCCAGGTGATGGCAGATTCGCATTACGGCGTGTTGATTGATATGCAGGGCAAACCGGCGCGGGGCGAGGCGGATTTCCTCTTCTCGATTGCCGATGACATTGCCTTCGCCCTGGAAGATCATGGCATTTTTGTGAAACCGCCACAGCGGGAAGCGTTTGAGGAACAGCCGGAGTTTTACTTTAGTTCGCGTTTTTTGCGTGGTTTGCGGCCCCATCTGAACGGCAAGAATTTGCTGTTGTTGTTTGATGAGTTTGAAGAGATGCAGCGGCGGGTGGAAGACGGCCGTTTACAGCCTGAAATCTTCCAGTTCTTGCGTAATCTGATGCAGCACGAGGAACATGTTGACTTTGTTTTTTCCGGCACCCACAAGCTGGAAGAGTTGGGCGCGGAATACTGGTCGATTTTGTTCAACATCGCCGCCTACAAACCGATTACCTTCCTCAGCGACGCCGATATGCGCCGCCTGATTCGGGAGCCAATCGCCGCTTATAACCTGGAATACGACCCGTTGGCCGAGGAGCGCATCATCAAGGTGACGGCGGGGCATCCCTATTTTGCCCAGTTGGTGCTGCATGAGATGGTGGTGCTGCACAACGAAACCCAGCGCGGCTATCTAACGGTGATGGACGTGGACAACGGTCTGACGCGCATCGTGGAACGCGGCGAAGCGCACTTTAAGTTCATCTGGTCTGAATCGTCGGAGGAGGAACGGCTGGTGCTGCAAGGCATGGCCGAGAGGCTGGTGGGCGCGGACGCCGTTGACGTGAAGGATTTACGGGGTTTTCTGCTGGGTCTGGGCTACACCTCCGCCGATAACTGGCAGCAGGCGCTGCTGAATTTGGAAGGCCGGGATATTCTAAAACGGCCGTCGGCCAAAAGCCCCATGTACCGCTTCAAAGTCGATCTGATCCGCCTCTGGATTGATCACACCCGCCCCTCTCTATAGGAATTTTTAATGCAAAGGTGCGAAGGCGCAAAGATGCAGAGAATTTTCTTCGCATCTTTGCGCCTTTGCGTTGAGTTTCTTGTATGTTCTCAATATTCTGGGGGAACGAGGTCTGAGCCTGTCGAAGACCGTTGGTTTCGACAGGACTTCGGCGTGAGCTCAGTCGAACGCTCAACCAACTCCGCCGCGCTTTTTTGAGAAGATACGAGTTTCTTAAAGAAATAAGGCGATGAGAGTGAAGATGATCCAGGCGGCGCCGAGGTAGAGAGCGAGCCAGCCGAGGGCATTGCCGAAGGCGGCTTTGGCGCTGCCGGCGCTGCCGGTGACGGCGCGCAGGTTGTTGTACCAACTGGCCCGCTGTCCCAGGACGATGGCGCGCCAGCCGAGCGCCATGCTGGGCAAGACGCCCAAAACCAGGCTGATACCCAGTTTGAGCGGCGTCAGGGAGGCGGCGAAGGCGGTCAGGAAGGAGTCGGTGGATTCGGCGGTGAGCGCCAGGGGGAGAACGAGCAGCAGAATGGGCACGAGATTAAAGGCAATGGCGGCTAACCCATGGCGTAAACTGGAAACGGCCGTTTTCTGAGCATTGCCGCGCAGTTCGGGTTGAACGGCTTCCAGGGTCAGGGGGCGGGCGCATTGGGAGCAGTAGGCGCTGCCTTTCATGACAGCCGCGCCGCAGCCCTGGCATACGCTCAGGTAGGCCGAGCGGTCCACGAAGACCTGCGGGTCGATTTTGAGTTCGATAACGCGGTTCTGCTGATTTTTGACGAGCACCCCGGGGTTGTCGGGGATGGGGATGGGGGTTTCCGGGATTTCGGCCATTTGTACCAGGGCATTTTCGTCGGAGGAGGGGTCAACGGGGACAACGGCCGTTTCTGTGGAAGGCTGGGGTGTGGTCTGACCGGGCAGCAAGGTTCGGGCTTTGTTGACTAACTGCGTGCGCTTGATGCGGTTGGCCTGCTGTTTCTGCATGTCGATCCATTGAATGTTGGCGTTGGCCTCCACCCTGGCCCCATCGGTGACGTAGGTGCTGATCAACTGGATGATTTCGTGGGCCTGCTCGGCGTCAACGGCGTTGAGTTCGAGCTGTGCTGTGTCGGCAAACGGCCGGACGCGTACGATGATGTCGTCTTTTTGCAGGCCCAGCCGTTTGGGCAGCGTGGCCACGATGACGCCGGTCTCTTCGTTATAGGCCGCCAGCTTGGCGCCCTTGGTCGCCAGGGCAAACAGGGCGCTGCGCATCACCACAGTGGCGGAAACGGGGTAGGGTCGAATTTCGGTGTAGGTCATTTGGTCAGGTAGTCCTTAGTCGGATAGTCGGATAGTCGGATAGTCGTTTAGTCGGATAGTGGCAGAGTTGCAAGGTGGCAGGGTGGTAGGGTGGTAGGGTGGCAGGGTGGCAGGGTGGCAGGCGTTTGAATCGTCTTTCATCCCTCATCCTTCATCCCTCATCCTTTTTTCCTGCCAGTTATCAAATTCTAGCAGCAAACGCTGTTTTACGGCAGGTTCTACGCCGGCGCAGGTGAAGGCTTGGCGGGCGATGCGGGCGAGGTTGGTTTCGTCGTAGCCGAAATGGGCGGCCAGCACTTCGTATTCTTGCACCAGGTTGGTGTTGAACAGGGGCGGGTCGTCACTGTTGACGGTGACGAGCAGGCCCATTTCGTCGAGTTGGCGGAAGGGGTGGGCGTCCAGGTTGGGGTAGATGTGGAGGCAGGCGTTGCTGGTGGGATTGATTTCCAGGGGAATCTGGCGTTCTTTGAGAACGTCCAACAAGGCCGGGTCTTCGATGCTGCGCACGCCGTGGCCGATACGGTCGGCTTGTAGAGCGCGCAGGGAACCCCAGACGCTGTCCGGTCCCATGGTTTCACCGGCGTGGGGCACGCTGAGCAGTCCGGCGGCTTTGGCCTCGGCGAAGGCGTGGGCATAGGGTTCCGGCGGGGCGTTGACTTCGCTGCCGCCCAGGCCAAAGCCGACGACGCCGTGGTCCAGGCCGTAAAGAGCGTAGGCCAGGGTTTTGTTGGCGGGGCGGGGGTCGTAGACGATGCCGTCCTGGTGAGGAAAGCTCAGGTTGCGCGGGATGTCGAAGACCCAGCGCATTTCCACGTCGAAGTCACGTTTGGCGCGAGAACGGCCGTTTTCCAGCCCGGCCATGATATCTTCAATGACCAGTCCTTTGTCCTGGAAGTCGGTGTGGGTGTAGGGGGTGAAGGTCAGTTCACGGTAACGGATGTTTTGGGCGGCCATGTCGGCCCCGTTTTCGTAGACGATAAGCGAGAAATCTTCCGGGGTGCGCAGCATGTCTTGAATGGTCAGGTAGATTTGGATGAAGTGGGGAAAGCCGGTGAAGGTGAACCACTGTTTGAGGGCGGGCACGTCGACGCTGGGCAGGCGGTGGAGCATGTGGTGGCGTTCGGCCAGCTTGAGCACAGTTTCAGGCTGGATGGCGCCTTCCAGGTGGATGTGGATTTCCGCCTTGGGCATGGTTTGGATGAAGCGGCGGGTTTTGGGGAGGAGAGGGTTCATAGGTGTATAAGTGTATGAGTGTATGAGTGGGTGCGGGGTGGTGGGTTACTTTGCCACTTTGCCGCTCTGCCACTCTACTATTTTTCTTGTCAATTTTTTCCATTCGGCCAGTGTCAGTGTTTCGGCGCGGCGGGCGCCGTCGATACCGGCTTGCCCCAGAATTGTATCAATTTCTGCCGGGGCATGCCCCAGTTGGCGCAGGTTTTTGTGCAGTTGTTTGCGTTTTTGGCTGAAGCCGGCGCGGGCCAGGCGGAAGAAGGCGGCTTCAAAGCCGGGTTCGGGCGGCGGCGTCTGGCTCAGGTCCAGGCGGATGACGGCGGAATCGACGTCGGGTCGGGGCCAGAATGCGCCTGCTTTGAGGGTGGCGACGCGGGTGACGGGACCATAAAACTGGGCGCTGACGGCGAGCAGGCTCATGTGGGGGGGAACGGCCGTTATCCGTTCCGCCACCTCTTTTTGTATAGTCAGGACCAGGATGGTTGGCTTGTGTGGGGCGGAAAGCAGGTGGCGCAGGATGGCGCCGGTGATGTAGTAGGGCACGTTGGCGACGACTTTGTAGGGACCGTTAAACAGGGCGGAGGGGTCCTGGTGCAAGATGTCGCCGTGGATGAGGCGCACGTTGTCGTAGGGTTCCAGTTCATCTTCGAGCACGGGCAGGAGGCGGTCATCTAACTCGACGGCGGTGACGGAAACGGCCGTTTCCGCCAGCAGTCTGGTCAGCGCTCCTAAGCCCGGTCCGATTTCCAATACCTGATCTTCAGCCGTAACGGCGGCGGCTTCTACGATGCGTCCTAAAACGTTTTCGTCGAAGAGGAAGTTTTGGCCCAGGCTTTTTTTAGGTTCCAGGGCATAGCGGGCGAGGATTTCTTTGGGATGGCTCATGGGAAAAGGGTGTTGATGATTACCGGATCACAAGTTGCTTAATCTTTGTGCTAAACCTGGCCACCGGTGCTTGACGCCTTATCCAGAATTTCCTGGAAGGCGTTGATAGTGGCGGCTACGTCCTCCGCCGTCACCCAATAATGCGTGACCAGACGAAACTCTCCGGATGATCCGCCATCAATTTTGATTTGGTATTGATTGTCCAACTGCTTCACCAATGATTCCGCCGTGATGGGCAGCGACTCGTCTAGTTTGATGTAGACCATATTGGTGGTTACAGCGCCGGGGGCGGCTGCCAACGGCTGAA
>JAWOGU010000410.1:0-6965 GCA_046496595.1 Chloroflexota bacterium | reverse complement strand
GCGGCGTGGAGCGAAATGCGTTCTTTGAATACTTCGGCCCAGTAGATGGTTTCAGAGTTCGGTTTGACCAGGGTTTGCTCCAGGTTTTGGCGCGTTTCTTCCAGGGAACGGCCGTTTCCCGCCAGTTCGCGCACCAAATCTTCCCCGTCCACAATGTCGTGGTTGTAGATGACGTCCTCCAGCGCTTTCGCCAGTTTGTCGAAACCGACCGCCAGCGCTTTGAGGTGGTTGTTGAGATTTTCCCAACTGAGGATCACTTCGTCGTAGCCGGCCTGCGTGCGCAGCGGCGGCATGAGGCGCACCTGTTGGGCGAACTGGCTGCGTCTATTGACATAATCCTTGAGAAAATAACCCAGGCTGGCAAAAAACTCTTCCAACACGTAACCGGCGTCCTGCGCCTGGTTGCGCATGGCGGTGATGTAGGTGGCGATAGAGGCATAGATGTCGGGCGGCAGCACGCCGCGCGCCTGGCTCTCAAGCTTTCCCAGCAGGCCGGATTTGGGCTGGGTGATTTCATCCAGGCTGTTTTCCATTGAACGTTTATCGGCGCGGAAGCTGAGGCCATCGGTAACGGCCGTTTCCAAATGATGCGCCTCGTCGATAATCAGGTCGGTGAAGGCGGGCAGAATGAGATTGCCTGTGGAAACGTCGGCCAAAAGCAGGGCGTGGTTGACGATGATGATGTGGGCCTGCTCCGCTCTCATGCGGGCGATGTAGAGCGGGCAGCGCTCCTGCGCGCAGCGGTCGCTGGTGCAGACGGCGTTTTCGCCGTTCATGCGCCCCCAGGCCAGACGCTCGCCTGGCGTGCGGATGACCAGTTCGGCCACGTCGCCGGTTTTGGTGTGCGGCAGCCAGAGCAAAATGCGGGCGAACATGACCATGTCGTCGGCGTTGCTGGGGCCGGTGTGGCGCATTTGTTTGAAGAGGCGGGTGCAGAGGTAGTTGCTGCGTCCTTTGCGCACGGCCGTTCTCAGTTCAAAGGGCAGCGCTTTTTGCAGTTCGGGTAAATCTTTGTGGATGAGCTGGTCTTGCAGGTTGATGGTGTTGGTGGACACGACCACGCGACGGCCGTTTTGCTGTGCCCAAAAGGCGGCGGGCAGCAGGTAGGCGATACTTTTGCCAGTGCCGGTGCCCGCTTCGATGAGGGAATGGACGCCCTGGTTGAAGGCTTCGATAACGGCCGTGAGCATTTCCACCTGCTGCGGCCGGTGTTCAAAATCAGGAAAGGTGTGGTCAAAGTTGCCGCCCGGTTCCAACATGCCCGCGATGAAATCAGCGGGCAGCGGCTGCGTTTTTTCGGCGGGGGCCAGCGCCTGCCCACGAGGCAGATCGGGTTTAAACAGGTCGCTGACGCTGCCCTTTTTGCCGCCATTGGTGAAAGCGGTCTGCGCCTGGAGCGCCAGCACTTCTTCAAAAAAGAGGGTTTCGGGCCAGGCGATGCGCCGTCCCGCCATCACAATTTCTTCGACCTGCCAGCGTTCCAGGGCCAGCGCCCGTTCGCGCAGCGCCAGGAACAACTCTACGGTTTGTTCGGCGTCGTCCAGAGCGCGGTGAGTCTGCCCGCCATGCGGATTGGGCAGGTGCAGCACACGCACCAGTGTTTCCAGGTCGTAGCGGCCGGCTTCGGGCACCAGGATGGAGGCCAGAGTAACGGTGTCCAGGCGGTGGTTGCCCACGCCCACGCGCTCTTCGGTGAGGAAGCCCATGTCGAAGTTGACATTGTGACCCACCACCACATGGTCGCCCACGACGGTGCGCAGTTGGGTGCGCACGGTGAACATGCTGGGGGCGTCGGCGACCATCTCGTCGGTGATGCCGGTGAGTTGGGTGATTTCCGCAGGGATATCCCGGTGCGGATTGACCAGGGAAGTGAAGGCTTCCAGGATGTCATTGTTTTGCAGTTGGATGGCGGCGACTTCAATGAGTGCATCGCTGCCGGCAGCAAAGCCGGTGGTTTCGACATCCACGACGACGTAGGTAATGGGCATGTTTAACGGCCGTCTTCCTTTTTCACCAGCAGCGAGGGCGCATTCAGCGGCGTGGGTTTTTTCTCGCCGATTTCGGAATGTTCTTTGATAAACGCCAGGGTTTTTTGCCACACGACGGGGTGAATGGGTTCGACCGGGCGCATGAATTCATGGCCTGCATGGGGGAATAACTTCATCTCTTTATCCCCGGTAGACAACATTTGGAACAGTTTTTCGGTATTGCCGGTATACACAGCCGGATCGTTGCCGCCCTGGAAGACGATGACTGGCTGGTGAATTTTAGGCCATAATTTGCGTCCCATCACGCTCATCTGCCGCATTTCGTCGATGCCGTCCATGGGCAGCCGGGTGGCCTCTACCAGCCATTCTTGCAGCGCCGGATCGTCGGGGTTGATGGTATTATCATAATCCGTGACACGGCCAATAAACACGTCCCGATCCACATCCTTGCGTTTGAGGGGGTAAAACCAGGGCATGATATACCGGCCAAAAGAGGCCATTTTGATGCGCCAATCGGGTACGTCGTACAGCGGGGCCATTAAAATCAGACCGCAGACTTCTTTGTATTTGCGAGCCAGATAAGCAGCCTTGACCGCCCCCATGGAATGACCGATGATGAATATCTGCTCGCACGTCTGGTTGAGGGTGTGCCAGGCTTCTTCTGCTTCCGCCAGCCAATCTTCTTTGCGGCAGCCCTGAATTTTATAGGGCAGGTGGCCGTGTCCGGGCAGCAGCGGGCAGTGGACGGTGATGCCTTGTTGGGCAAAGTACTGGGCCATATCTCGCGAACTGGCGGGGCTGCCCATAAAACCGTGCAGCATGAGGATGCCGACGCCTATTTGTTCTGCTGCGGGATTTGCTGTAAATGTGTAGGCTTGCCGTTCTGCGGGCACTTCATAATCTGGTTGAAAAGGCATAGGTTCTTTCCTTCTTTATGATTGCGTGGGGAGTATAATGGCAAGGTGGCAGAGGGGCAAGGCGGCAGGGCGGCGGGGTGAAGTGTGGTACAATACGCGCCATGTCGATTCAGGTATTGTCTGATCAACTTGCTTCTCAAATTGCCGCCGGTGAAGTGGTGGAACGGCCGTTTTCCGTGGTCAAGGAACTGGTTGAAAACTGCATCGACGCCGGAGCCAAAACCATCCACATCGACATTCAGGAAGGGGGACGCGCCCGCATCCAAATCGCCGACGATGGCGCCGGCATGCCGGCGGCCGAAATTGAGACAGCTTTCCTGCGCCATGCCACGTCCAAGCTGCAATCCGTAGAAGACTTAAACGCCATTCGCACCCTGGGCTTTCGCGGCGAGGCGTTGGCCGCCATCGCCGCCGTCAGCCAGTTGACGATTGTGTCGCGCACGGCGGACGAAACGTCTGGTACTCGTTTGGAACTGGCTGGCGGCAAACTGGTCAGCCGCGACAGCGTGGGCGCGCCGACCGGCACGGTGATCGCGGTGGAGCAGCTTTTTTACAACACACCGGCCCGCCTCAAATTCCTCAAAAGTGTGACCACGGAGAAGCGGCTTATCGACGAATTTGTGAGCCGTTACGCCCTGGCCTACCCCGAAATCCGTTTTCGCCTGACGCATAACGGCCGGATTACCTTCCAGACCAATGGCAGCGGCAGTTTGCGTGACGTGTTGGCGGCGGTATTTGGTCCGGAGACGACGCGGGAATTGTTGGAGATTGAAGATCAGAGATTAAGAGAGAACGAATCCGAAACCGATTCTACTCTTCAATCTTCAATCTTCGTGAATGGTTTTGTCGGCCCGCCCAGCCTGCATTGGGCCAACCGCAGCCAGATTGTGTTGTTTCTAAACGGCCGTTACATTCGTGATACCAGTCTGGCTTATGCCGTCATCCAGGCATACCACACCTTGCTGCCTACCGGGCGCTATCCGTTGGGCATCGTGTTCATCACCATGCCGGTGGAAGAGGTGGACGTGAACGTGCATCCCACCAAAGTGGAAGTGCGTTTTCGGGACAGCCACGCTGTATTTGGCGCGGTGCAAAAGGCGGTGCGCAGCACGCTCATCGAAGAATCGCCGGTACGCGCTACAGGCGGCTGGGCCGCGCCGCGCCAGACGCCGCCGGCGCCGGGCTGGTCGGGCGAACTGGATGAGAACGCCTTTGTGCGCCGTGACGATGAGGCGCAGCCGGCGTTTGGTTTTGACTGGACGCCGCCGCTGAGTAATGGGGGAGATGGGGAAACGGCCGTTTCCCAACCCAGTCCCGCCTCCCTGCCGCCCACCGCCGAACTGGGCGGCGGCAAGCTGCCCATCATGCGCGTGGTGGGGCAGATCGGCGCCGCCTTCATCATCACCGAAGGGCCGGACGGCGTCTTTCTCATCGACCAGCACGCCGCCCACGAACGCATCCTCTACGAGCAGTTTATGGCCGACTGGCGGGATGAGGATGGCGTCACGTCGCAGGGATTGGTGGTGGGAACGGCCGTTCACCTCTCCCCACCGCAAGCCACCCTGCTCACTGAAAACATTGAAGTCATTAACCGCCTCGGCTTCCAGATAGAACCCTTTGGTCCCAACGCCTTCATGGTGCGCGCCATGCCCGCCATCCTGGCAAAGATGGATCCGGCCAAAGCGTTGTATTCTGTAGTGGAAGATTTAGAACGGGGAGATGCGCCCATGCAGGGCAAAATCGAAGATAAAATCGTGATGCGCGTCTGCAAAACGGCCGCCGTCAAAGCCGGGCAGACCCTCTCTCAGGCCGAAATGGAGGCCATGATCTGGCAGCTTGAGAAATGCCAGAACCCCCACACCTGCCCCCACGGCCGGCCCACCCTCATCTACCTCTCCGTGGCCCAGTTAGCCAGACAGTTCGGCCGGATTTAGGCAACAACAACGCCACGCCCTAATGGCGCCACGCCCTAAATTCAAATGAGCAGATTTGTTTCAGCTTAACCAGGCTGCTAAATTCGCTTTAACCCGGTCCAACCTTATGGAATCAACTTCACCAATCGCACCGAGTAACACACTGGCATCCACCACTGCCAGACGACCTACTCGAATAAGACTGTCATTCTTTAGCCCTGATTTTGGATAATCAGGATCGTCCCAAGCGATGATTTCGTCAAATTCCGGGATGTATTGATGAATTTGAGAGGAAATCATGCAAATCAGCCAATCTTCAAAAGAGCCAGGCAACCTTCCGATGATCAACGCAGGACGAAGTTTCCCAGGACTCAGGTCTGTTTGAGGAAACCGAAACAGCACAATTTGACCAGCATGAACCATTAGAATGTTTCCTTCAAATCTGCCACGGTGTAATCAATATTTTCCTCATTTTCCATTCCACGCAAGGCCATTGTTAAGGATAAATTTGACCATTCAAGATTTTCAAGGTCTTGTAGGTTATAGTCAGTCTCGTTTTTCAGTAACAAAAACTCAACAAAATCCAGGACTTGAGCCTGAAGCGGTTCCGGAAGGATCAGCACACGCTTTTGAATTTGATCTATCATAGTCATATTTCTGTCTCCTTGAACGTTTACCTTGACATGAGCTTGTGAGCCGGGCAGTGCGGCCTGAAGTATCGTCAGGCAGCTGAAGACGTAGAAGGGGTAGTCAGGTGATATATGGCTGGACGGTACCTTGGTTTGGGAATGGGTTTGCCGCTGTTGCGCGCCGCTTCTAACCAGACTTCTTTTGCCAATTGAACCTCTTGCAAAGCTTCTTCCGGTGTCTCGCCAAACGCGGAACAAAAACGCAAATCTGGGATGTCGGCAATATACCCACCATCTTCTTCTGAGTAAAAAATGCTAATGAAATAGTCTTGCATATTAGTCCTCAATAGGGAATCTTTTCTAACAGCTTTTTCTTATTTCATATTGAGGTGAGTGTGTGGCAAAAATTCTTCACTGGATTTCAGTGTAGCACAGTAAACTGGTTTTGTGCTACAAAAATTGAGTGGAGCACGTCCATTTTTTGCCACACATTCTTTTGCTGTCATCAATTCCCCAATGACTATGCCCACCCTAACAGCTAACAGCGGGTTGGCTAAGGTTAAGCCTGATGGCGCGTGGAATTACGGCTCTGGCGTAGGGGTCAGGCGAATACGCAGGTTTTGGAAGGTGAGCCGCCAGCCGCCGTCTGCGCCGTCGGCGCAGGGTTCGATGCGCAGGCCGCTGATTTCCGGGCTGCCATCGGCCAACTGCACGGTGTAGGAGACGCCGGGTTCCATCTCAAAATCGCCATACCCTGTGCCCAACGCCGGTTTGAAGCCGGTAAAAAAGCGATCCTCCCCGCCGGCCCACGTCACCAGCACTTCGACGCCCGGCAGTGGGTTCAGCAGGGCGTCCTGCGTTTCCACCACCAGTAACAAGACGTTCTCTCCCCTTTCGCAGTAGGGTTCTTGCGCCAGCAGGCGGTAATTGGGCCGGGGGGTAGGCGACGGTTCAGGCGGCAAGGTGGGTGTGGTGGATGGCTCCGGGGTGATGGAAGGCGTGGGGGTATGGGTAGGTGTGCTGGTGGCTTCGAGGCTGGCGGCAGGGGTGGGGGTTTCCGTGGGGACAGGTCCGGCGGGCGTGGGCGCGAACAGGGCGACTGCTTTGCCTTCCACGCCTGACTGCTGCGCCAGCCGCGCCAGATTTTCGATGACGGCCGGGTCTTTCTGTTCGCGCAGGTAGGTTTCCAGCAGATCGGCGATGGTCTGGTTTAAAGCGGGGTCTTCCAGGGCTGCCAGACGCTGCTCGGCGCGGGTCCAATCGCCGTCGGCGGCGTAGCTCTGGCTGACCAGGTAGAGGTATTCCGCTTTGTAGCGGTCGCTAAAACGGGCCGGGCTGACTTCCGTGTAGACGATGGGCGAGACCACCCAGGCGTAGTACAACGCGCCAGCCAGACCGATGATCAGTCCTAATAGAATCAGACCGGCAGCCGAAGCGCGGTTGAGGGAACGGCCGTTCTCCGGCAGAGGCTGTGTGCGTCGTCGGCGTTGGCGGCGGGTCATGGCTGCGGGGTTGCCT
>JAWOGU010000569.1:0-5437 GCA_046496595.1 Chloroflexota bacterium | reverse complement strand
GCTGAGGTCATACAGTTCCAGCGCTTCATTTCTGCCAGATGGATACAGGCCCACAGCCGTTGTCTGCCCGATTCCCACTTCATAGGTGTTCGCCTTGTCCGTGTCAAAGCGGCTGCCCCAGGGATAGAAACGGCCGGACGGCCACCGCGCCGCCACTTCCCACTCATGTTCATGGGGCAAGGTTACTTCCTGCCCCAACTTATCGCTCAACCAGCGACAAAAGGCCATTGCCTGATACTAATTCACCCTTTCGCGTGGATGGTTGGCATAGGGAAAACTCTGTTCGCCAATTTCCCGCAGCGGATATTCATTCCCCCACAAATCTGTGGCTATTTCTGGCATGGCCTTCCACCACCGGTCATCGGCAAAATCGGCAGCATCCACAAAACATTGAAACTGAGTGTAAGTGATGGGGTAACGCGCCAGACTGAAATCATGCGGAATGGTCACTTCCTTCTGTCTGGCCTCGTCGGCGTCTTCGTCCCCACCAACTGTGTACCGCCCAGCTTTCACCCAACCGCCCCTGGCAATGTCCGGCACTTTCACCCCGTCGCGTTCAACGACGCCGACATCAGGGCGGGTGTCCTCAAGCCAACGTACCAGGGTACGGCCGGCTTCGGCGCGTTGCCCCGGTTTCAGGCTGCCCTCGGCCACCAGCGCCGCTTCCAGCCAGGCGCGGACCCCGGCCTCCACACGCATAAAGGGATGGTCAGCCTCCTTACCGCGCACAAAACGCATGAAGTTGGTTTCATGAATGGTCTGCGCCGCCAAAACAGCGCCCAACAACTGCCATTCAGACACATACGGCCGTATCTCACTAATGACCTGTCCCTCCTTACAATAACCGGTTGCCACCTTCTACGGCTCGTGTTATCATGCAAACATATGTTCTACTAATAGGGCGTCAAAATTAGGGCTCCAAGCACATGGGATGCCGCCAGCCACGTCAGGCCATCCGTTTGAGATAACCTCGAAACGGACGATATTGCTGCCACTATGAACGAGCTGCGAGCCTAGGGTGTCACGATTATCAAGGAGCCAGAAATGAGCCCCGCAGGCATTCGCTACACCTATATTGCCGACCCAGATGGCACATGGATTTCACTATGCCAGACCAAAAAGAACTGAGAACAACGGGTTGGCACAACACCGCCGTTCCCCCATATTTAATGGTGATTGGTGGGGAAATTTCACTGGCGCAAAAGTAGAAAGGAGAAAAAGATGAAAAGAGCAGCCATAGCGGAGGCGCGTGTCTTTGACAGTTGGCAAGATTATCAAGATGCCCTCAAGCGGGCCATCGCCCCGCTCACCGACGAACAGCTGCAGCAGCGACCCTTGCCCGGCTTGCGTACCCCCGGCGAAATTGCCGAACATATTGTCTTTGGCCGGGCCTTGCATTTGCACCGCATGCTGGGTGAGACGGCGGCAGAATTAACCCCGCTGCACCGCTGGGACGATGAGGATGATTTGCCCCGAACGGCCGTTGAAATTGTGCAAGGGCTGGACCTGACCTGGCGTTACATCACCAACTGCCTGATGGGCGGCTCAGCCACTGACAGTCTGACTGAAGAAGAGGCACAAATCGTGCTAACCATCTGGGGACTGCTCGACCACGACCTGCCCCACGCGGGAGAGCTGTCGCTGCTGTTGGGCGCGGCGGGCCTGCCGGGGGTGGAGATTTAGCCCTAACCAAACGGAGGAAACACAATGACCAAACATCGAATCTTTACAATGCCTTTTGCGGGCGTTTACCCGATGTACGTGCAAAAAGCGGAGCGTAAAAATCGGACAAAAGAGGAAGTTGACCAGATTATTTACTGGTTGACGGGCTACGACGAGGCAGGCTTACAGGAGCAAATCGAACAGGAAAACGATTTTGAAACCTTTTTTGATCAGGCTCCTACCTTGCATCCCAATCGTTCGCTGATCAAGGGCGTGGTGTGTGGCGTGCGCGTGGAAGAAATTGAAGACCCGCTGATGCAAAAAATTCGCTATTTGGACAAGCTGGTTGATGAACTGGCCAAAGGCAAAGCGATGGAAAAGATTTTGCGGCAATAGGTAAAAGGAAACCGCGAGCACATGGCGAAAAGAATTGACCTGACATCCAGGCTTATTGCAGCCTCTCCCTCGGTTGTCTACGCAGCCTTCGCAGAGCCGGAAGCTCTGGCGCAGTGGTTGTCGCCCCAGAATATGGTTGCCACCATGCTCCATTTTGACTTTCAGGAGGGAGGTTCCTATCGGATGCGCCTCACTTATCAAGATCTTGAAGCAGGACAAGGCAAGACGTCGGACAATGCAGATGTGGTGGACGTCAGGCTCCTCAAGCTGGTTGAAGGGAAGCGAATTGAGCAGGCGATCACATTCGAGAGCGACGATCCCGCGTTTTCAGGCGTGATGCGCATGACGTGGACGTTTGAACCGGCGGAGAAGGGCACCCTGGTCACCATTCGCGCTGAGGATGTCCCCTGGGGAATTCGGCCGGAGGATCATGAGATCGGGATGAATTCGTCCCTCGACAAGCTGGCTTTATTCTTGGGTAGTTAGCCTGGGTGGGCCAGATTGCGAGGAACGGCCGTAAATCAAACCATCTAACCATCGCACAATTTTTCACCCACCTCTCACAAGCGATGTAATTCAGATGAGAATATACACTGCAAAAAAGAATTATAATTTGTGAAACGAGGCGTGAGCCTATCGATGGTAATTGAAAACAATTAAAGGCATACTTAAAATGAGAAAACTTGTAGTACTGGAACATCTCACGTTGGATGGCGTTATCCAGGCTCCCGGCGGACCGGAGGAAGATACCAGCGGCGGTTTCACGCATGGCGGCTGGGTCGCGCCCTATTCCGATGCGGCGCTGGGCACGCTGTTGAGAAGGCAGATGAATCGGCCGTTTGACCTGCTGCTGGGGCGCAAAACTTTTGAAATTTGGGCACCGTACTGACCGCAGCATGACGACATCTGGCCGGGCGTCAACAAGGCCACCAAGTACGTCGCTTCAAACACCAGAACATCTAGCGACTGGCAGCCGTCTGTGTTTCTAAGCGGGGATATTGCGGGGCAAGTTGCCCAAATCAAGCAGCAGCCAGGGCCAGATTTGCACGTCTGGGGCAGCGGCGATCTCCTGCAGACGCTCATCCAGCATGATTTGGTGGATGTGTTTTGGCTGATGCTATACCCGACCACGTTGGGCAGCGGCAAGCGGCTGTTTGCCAGTGGCACTATCCGGGTGGCGTTCCAGGTAACGGAAAGCGAAGTGACGCCAAGTGGCGTCATTGTTGTAAATTACGAGCGCAGCCGCGCTGCCACAACCGCAGATTAAAGACTATTCAGAGGACCATCTGAATGGATGATGGCCAGAACGGCTGATTGGAGGAATTGTGACGAATAACTGTATGCGGGTGACCTTAGAAATTGGACCCAAGGGCAAGAAGGTGGTGGCCGTAGCGCCAGATTGGCCTGGCCTTGAGCGCGGGGCAAAGACCGAAGCAGCGGCCATCGAAAGGCTGCAAGCGTATATGCCGCGCTATTTACAGGTGGCAAAGCTGGCTGGCCTGAACGCGGCGTTCGATATCGCCCAGGACATCGACGTAGTCGAGCAATATCCAGGAACGGGATCCACTGACTTCTGGGGTATCTCATTTGCGTTTTCGAGCATCGACGAGCAAGACATGTCGGCTGACGAACTAGAGCGTGAGCTGAAACTAATGCAGGCGTGTTGGGCGTTTTTTGACACTGTGCGCGGGCGAGTATCGGCTGAGATGCAGAAGGGCCCCCGAGGTGGCGGGCGAGATCGGGATCGCATCGTCCAACATACGTTTGCCGCAGAGAAGGATTGGGCAAGCGGGGTTGGGGTACTCACTCCTGATGGCGCGATGCTAACTGACGAGGGACTGAAAGCGCATCGCGAGGCCTATTGCCAGGCCATACGCGACTATCATTCACAGGGTAAGCTGGCTGGCAGCAGGGCGAAATGGCCGCTGCGGTTCCTAATTCGGCACACGGCCTTTCATACCCTGGACCACGCCTGGGAAATGGAAGACAAGGATCTGACGGCCAAAGAAGCGTGAAGCCAAGTAGGCTGCCAAGATCGCCAAGGAGAAACACCATGAAATTGCTACTCACTTCCGGGGGCATCAAAAACGCCAGCATCCACAACGCCTTGCTCGACCTGCTGGGCAAGCCGATTGCCGAATGCAACGCTCTCTGCATTCCCACCGCGTCTTACGGGCATCGTATGGTCAGCCCGGTCATGGCCTGGCAGTTCATCAGCGGCCAAGAAACGGAAACGCCCATGGTCGAACTAGGGTGGAACTCTGTGGGCATTCTGGAACTCACCGCGCTGCCCAGCATTGACAAAGAGTGCTGGATCTCCTGGGTACGTGAGGCAGACGTATTGCTGGTGAACGGCGGCGACCCGTTGTATTTGGCTTACTGGATGCGGCAGTCTGGGCTGGCCGACCTTTTACCCTCGCTGCGCGAGACGGTCTGGGTTGGACTGAGCGCTGGAAGTATGGTGATGGCTCCCCGCATCGGCAAGGAATTTGTTGGTTGGACGCCGCCCCTCGGTGGGGATGAAACGCTGGGGCTGGTGGACTTTGCCATATTTCCGCACCTGGGTCACGAGATGCTGCCGGATAACACCCTGGCCAATGCCGAAAAATGGGCAGCGGGCGTGCAGGCGCCCGGGTATGCGATGGACGATGAGACGGCCATCAAGGTGGTTGATGGCGCCACTGAAGTTATCTCCGAGGGACAGTGGAAACTGTTTACGCCATGAATCGTTTTGGGTAGTGGGTGACGGGCCGTACGGCCGTAATCCACTATCCCTTTAAGAACACCTGCATTCCATCCCCGGCTGGCCTGAGGGATATCCTCCATTGGTTGGCTGATGGGGGAATGATGCCAGAAATAGCCCGACAGTAGGCATATTTCGGTCAGACTTTATCAAAAGCGGTCAACACGGAGCAGATGGCTAACGGCCGTTACTCAGGTCATCGAAGTGGGTGGGCAACAATCTGTAATTTCCGCGCCAACGAGGCGGGCAAAACGGCCGTTTTTGCGATAACATACGGCCGTGCAAAGGAACCTCACCTATGAAAACCGCCCGCCACTCCAACACCCACCAGCCCATCACCGCGGCCGCCGACGCCCCGGCGCAAGCCATCTGCCCCCACTGCGGCAGTCAGGTCACCTTGCGCCACCGCCAGCGCATGGACGGCACGGCCGTTTTCTTCTGGCGGCATCTGGACAACCAAAGCCAGGCGTGCCGCAGCCGCACCCACGCCGCCCAACTCAAATCCACTCCCACCGCTTCACCCCCCAAAGCCCGCCGCAGGCGGTAGGCCCGCCAATCCCCACTCCGAAATCCTCATTCCCAATTCCCCATTCATCATTCCCCATTCATCATTCATCCTTCATCCTTCCCCAGCCC
>JAWOGU010000284.1:0-9545 GCA_046496595.1 Chloroflexota bacterium | reverse complement strand
GGTTGGGGTCATAGGCCACGTCTATGTAGCCCAATGTCAACGGGATGCCTTCCAGGAACCGTTCTACATACCGCCCTTCCACCCGCTGGAAACCATCCGGCGCATCGTCTGGAATAGGCTCGCGGTTGTGACCATAATAATCCTGGCTGCTGCTTGTTTCATAGAAATTGCCATACCGGGCCAATGTTTGTGGACGATTCCATTGATTGGTTTTGGGCAAATCGGCCGGCGGCGGAATCAAAAAATAAGGATAGTGCTGCTGTAAATAGCCAATCAGTGAAGCGGTGGTATACCATTGACCCACTGCCAGATGGGCCAGCAGCCCAAAAAGGAAATGGCGTATCTGCACAAAATCAAGCAGCGGCATAACGCCAATCGCTGAACCCCATGTGGGGAAAGTTCCGAGTTCACTTTGGAGCTGCCGGTCGTAGAACTCGCGGTATTTTTTATCGTTGCACAGCGCGGCAAATAACCGCTTTTCCTGTTCTAACAAAGGCAGATCCAGAAACGCCTGGTACACATCCGCCCGAAAGGTGATGTAATTGTCGGGGAAAGAGGGTTCTACGCTGCTATAACCGGCATATTCGCCTTTGGTATCATAAGAGATAAAGCCAAGTTGCAGACACAAACTGTCTATGGCATCCAGCCAATCTGAATACCCTTCTTTCTCCACGTCGTCGGCGCAGTCGGGGTGGCTCATCACTTTGGCCAGACGGCGGGCTTCGGTTTTGGGTATCTGGTTGCTGCGGTGGGCGCGTTTTATTTCCCGGCTGCGAATGTATTCGACAAAAGCGTGGATGTCGCGCCGAATGTCGTAGGGGTTGCTATAGACGCGCAGACCGGTTGGGGAACCGGTTTCCAGGTGCAGGGGCGTTGGCGGCGGCAACTGCCGGTGGCGGGCGGCTGATGGGCGAACTTCTGGTTTGGGGGCGGGTTGAGGTTTACGCTTCATAATATTTGATGACGTGGCCGGCCTGCTCGACAATCCGTTTGACTTTGTTGATGGCTTTGGGCGGGAAAGCGATGTATTCATCCGAGAGGACGAGGAATTCGTCGCTTTTTAGGCCGCGTTCTAGCTGAATACGCAGGGTGAGATCTGTGACGCAGGCGACCAGCAGGTTGTGATGGATGATTTGTTTGCCCCACCGTTTTTGGGCGGTTTGCCAGGTGTCGGCGAAGGCGGGCGTGTGTTGGACGAGCCATTGCACCAGGGGCGTGGAGCGCAGTGAGATGGCCTCTCCGGTGCGAATCAGGCTAGGTACGGCGCATAATTCGTCGGTGAGGCTGAAGTGGGCAATCCGGTTAAGCTGCTCCAGGGCCAGGTAGGGGATGGTGTGCAGGTTGACGCGCACGGTGTGGTCGTTGACGACCGTCAGGTAGGCGTCGGGAGCAGGGGCGGGTTCGTCGGTGGGGTCTAAGTCGGCCAGGCGGTAGTGGTAACGGCCGTTTCCCTTCTGCCGCGCCAAATACCCCCACTGCCAACCCAGATGACACAGGTCTTCGCTTTTGGCCGGGTAGCCGATGAACAAGGTAAGCGGCGCGTCGAGATGATCCGGGGCGATCCATTCATCCGGTGGCAGCAGCCGCAGCCAATAAGTAAGGGCGTCCAGCAGGGGAACATCCTGGGATGGCGTTTTGGTAAATTTTTCTTGGGGGCGGGCAGGCAAGAGGGTTTGCCAGGCTGCTTTTTGCCAGGCAGTCAGGTCGGCGGCGCGGAACGGCCGTTCATCGGTCAGGAGACGGCCGTTTTCCAGCTTCAGCGTATAACCCGGCAAAGTTGGGCCAGGCGCTTTGCTCTGCCCCAACAGCGCCAGCACTTTGGCGCGGGGCACATCCCGCTGCACATCGCCCGGACCTGCCAGCCGCGCCGTCTGCAGCGGGGAGGGCAGGTAGGGCAAAAACTCCGGCGGAAAGACAAAGCGCCACTGCGCCATTTTTGTCTCGCCGCTCAGGGCGTCCTGCCCCATGATCAGCAATCCCCGGCGCACCAGCCTGTCGCGCACTTCCTTAAATACAGGCTGATAACGCTGGCTGTAAGTCCAGTAAGTTGTAGACCGACCAGAGGGGTAGAGACGCTCGAACAAGTCAATGGGCGCCGGTTTTTGGCGCAGATGCAGGAAGTGGAGCTGCGCCACTTCGTCCGGGGTCAATTTGGACATGGCCTGGGGCACGCCGATGGGGGAAAGGTAGTAGTTTTCCAGTGCGGCTCGGGAAGAAAGTTCCGTGGCGGTAAAGCCGCGGGCTTTACCGATGGCGTTTATATCAGCCTGACTGAGCAGGTCGTGGCACATTTGATGCAGGGTGGTGGTGGTATTCATGAGGCGCTAATTCTACCGGTTCGCAGGCGTGGGGCAAGCCGTTATTTCCAAGCCGCGGCTGAGCAGCTTGTGGGACGGCAGGCTTGTGGGACGGCGGCGTGGCAGCCGCGTCGTTCTAACTCCACACAGTTTACGGCTTGTGCGTTGCGCGAAAGAGTCGTTTTATCCTGACGCTATTTTGCGGCACACGGTCTTTATTGTCTGCTTTTTTCCGTTTACATTGTAACAATGGACGGCTTTGACTACAATTTACACGTCATCAACCAGTCGTAACCCTATTCGCCAATTTGAAAGCAGCTATCTCGATTAGCATTTTATTGTTGAGGTAAAAATATGATGTCACGCATAGAAAGAGACGAAGAACGGGAAGGGTGAATCCACGACGAAGTGGTTGTGGACGCCCATGATGCTGAAGAGCAGGCAATGGGCTGGTATTACTACCTGGCGGAGACAATGGCATTCCCATTTGAAGCCAGATGTATTCAGGAAATTCGCAAATCGCCGCTCAAATCAGGTGAAATTGTGACTGTGGACGATATGGTTTCAGGTGATGACAGCTATGAAATGTTGGCCGAAATCAAATTCATGGGACGGACGATGGGCGTCCCGTTGTACCAGCTTGCACCCGTTGACGTGGATGAAGCGACACGTCAGGCTATCGAAGATTGGCAGTATTGGGTTGCCAGAGGTTATGAATTTGGCTAAAACATTCGCGCCCGTGATCCCCGACGATCACGGGGCCAGAAAAGGCAGGTTTGCCATGAATAAGGACAGATTATTCCAATCATTAAGCGGGTAAGTTTATGCCACCGCCAGCCAGCTTGCGGATGCTGCTCAAAAAGAGGCGCTGGACGCGGAAATCAAGCGTTTAAACATTCGAACTGAAAGGTGGTGGTAGGATTTTTTTGTCTGATGCAGCGCCACATTCACGTTGAATGCGGACCTAAGGAGGCCACTCATGAAAAAACTGGTAGTTGATTGGGGCGAGTTGTCCGTCGCCTTTGACAACACCGGGTTTGATATAAGTTATTACCTGAACACGGACACCGGTCAGGTTCTCATGGTGACAGATGAGGATCGGCGATATTGGGAAGGAATTTGCGATAGGCAGCAAGGAGAACATGCGCCAGAAGTATTTGAGCTTGAGCTGGCCCTGGCCCAGTCTAATTTACCGGACTGGCAACAGGAAGGCGTGAGAACTGTCGATTTTGTAGAAACTCATTATGGTCGGCGCGTGATTGCTATTCCCCAAAACACCACCTACGAAGCATACGATGTGATACAGGACTTCATCGCCACGATTGAAGACAGGCGGCTGTATGAGCAGCTCCTTCAGGTCACGCAAGGCCGGGGCGCCTTTGGCCGCTTCCGCGCCATTCTCAGTGAGCATCTGGCGGAGGAGCAGCGCTGGTACGCCTTTGAGGAAAATCGGCTCCGGCAGCAAATCGCCGACTGGCTGGCCGAGGAAGGTATCGAGCCGATCAATGGCCCGGAACAGGTCGCCAGCGCTGCTGTGCCTGAAGATGTGGCGGCGCGGTTCCGGCCAGGTGAGAAGGATGGAGAACGATGACTCAGCCCTATCAGATTAAAGAAACAGATGTGCAAGCTCTCGCCAGCCAAATGCCAGCGGAAAGCGGAAGCGATTATGGATGCGGGCAAGGCGGGGGATTATGAAACGGCCATTGTCTGGCTGCGCAGCGCCCGTGAGATTTACCAGCAGCACAATCGCCTGCCCGAATGGCAGCGCTATCTGGACACTGTTCTGGAGACCCATCACCGTAAGTACAAATTGGTTCCCTTGTTGCGGGCCATTCGCTAATCCCCGCTTTTTACGCCATTCCTGTGCCCAGAGCGGAAGCTATTAGATGGCGTCCGTCGGATATGTTATGACAAAAGAGGTGAATGATGAGTAAGAAGAAATTCTCGAACAAGAAACGTCTCCCTGGAGACTCTGGCCAGGGAGAGCCAGCCCCAACGTTTGATCGGCGGGTAATGGACAAGACGATGGCCGACTTCGGCCGTTTGTTGGAATCGGAAGAGTTTGAGTCCATTGACGAAATCAACGCCTATTTGCAGCAGATGATGGCCTCGGGCCAACCGATTCCGGCTGCCGCCCCGCGCACACCATTGGAAGAGGCTCAGGAACTAATGTATGATGCTTTTGATGCTTCGGGTAAACGGCGGATCAGTCTAGCCAAAAAGGCATTGACCATCTCGGCGGACTGCGCCGATGCTTATGTTTTGCTTGCTGAGGAATCGGCCCGGTCTCTGCCTGAATCGCGGGACCTATATGCCGCCGGCGTCGCGGCCGGTGAACGCGCCTTGGGTAAGGAGATGTTCGAGGAAGCTGCCGGACACTTCTGGGGCGTGGTGGAAACGCGACCCTATATGCGCGCCCGCGCCGGGTTGGCCGGTTGTTTGTGGGAGTTCGGCCAACATCAGGAAGCTATCGGCCATTACGAAGAGTTGTTGCGACTCAATCCCGGCGATAACCAGGGAATTCGTTACCTGCTGCTTACTGCTTATCTGACTGCTGGCAAGGATGGTGAAGCGGAGCGTCTTCTGGGCGAGTACGAAGATGATGCATTGGCTCCGTGGCTCTACAATCGGGCCTTATTGCTCTATCGTCAGGAGAAGATGAGCGAGAGAGCCATAGACGCGCTACAAAAGGCAGTGCAACACAATCCCCATGTGCCCGCCTACCTATTGGGGCGAAAACGGATGCCCAGGCATATGCCAGCTTATGTTGGTTTCGGCGACGAGAATGAAGCTGTTCATTATGTGGCTGAGGCGGGTCATCTGTGGCAAGAGATGGAAGGGGCTTTAGACTGGCTGCGTCACGTTTCAACTAAGTCGTAATCGGCGGGCTTCGCCAACGACAACTATCCCTCTGCGCTTTCCGCTTGATAGGCGATCTGCACGGCCGTTTCCGTCACCGCATCATACGCCTTCACCAGCCAGCGCCGGGCATCCGGCATAAAATCAGGGTCGCCCAGCCGCTCCAGCAGCGGGTAGGGGGCGTCGGGTGGGGCGATGTGGATGGTGAACTGCTCGATCTGCGGGCCGATTTGCCAGAAGGCGGCCAGCGATTCGCTGAGGGGTGGGGCGGGGGTGTATTCGGGGGCAACGGCCGTTTCCCCTTCCGCCGCGCCTGTGCCCAAAGCGGCCACAATTTCCTCCTGTGTCTTGCCGCGCAGCCGGAACAGCAGGAATGGGTCTTCGTCGAACCGTTCCGCCAGAATGTAATGGGTCGCCGCCAGATGTTTGCACACATCGGCCCAATCGGGACAGTTACAATCTTGCTTTAAATCTCGTTTACCAGGGAATAAATCCAGCCTGGCGGCCTGAAACGCTTCTTCGATCTCCTGCGGCATCTCCCCGGCGAGCAGCTGGGCCACGAAGAACGGCCGTTCCGCCAACGCCGCCAACACCTTCTCCCAATCCCCCTCGGAAAGGGGCGTCAATTCAATCGAAATTTTGTATGGCGTCCGCCGCGACCCCTGCACCTTGGCGCTGATCTTGCCCTTGCTCTCCTCCAGCGACAGCACCTGCCCTTTGCGGGCGTAGCTGCGCCCCCGCTGCAAACGGCCGCTGTCCATCACCCGCTCCATCGCCTTAATCCAGCGCGTCGCCCACCAACTCTTCACAAACTCGCCGCGCTTGCTTTTAGACTTGATGCCTTCGTCCGTCTCGATCGGTGTGGTTGGTTTGAAGTTGTAATACCAGCTCATAACTCATCCTTACTCTCGCCGCAACTGTACCAAACTGCGTAAATCGGCTGTACTCATCTCCGTTAGCCAGTTTTCGCCGCCGCCGATAATGCTTTCGGCCAGGGCTTTTTTGTCGCTGATCATGGCGTCTATGCGCTCTTCCAGCGTACCCAGGCAGACGAATTTGTGAACGAGAACGTTTTTCGTCTGGCCGATGCGGAAGGCGCGGTCGGTGGCCTGGTCTTCGACGGCCGGGTTCCACCAGCGGTCGAAGTGGAAAACGTGATTGGCGCGGGTCAGATTCAGCCCAGTGCCGCCCGCTTTGAGCGAGAGCAGGAAGACGGGCGGCCCATCTTCGCGCTGGAACTGTTCGACCATGACCGCCCGCTTTTTGGGCGGCACGCCGCCGTGCAAGTAGAGCGTCGGCACGCCGAATGTCTCCTGAATGTACCCCTTCAGCAGCCCGGCCATTTCGGTGAACTGGCTGAAGATGAGCAGCCGGTCGCCTTCGGCAAGGATTTCTTCCAGCAGGTCGGTGAGGCGGTCAAGTTTGCCGGAACGGCCGTTATCCTCCCCCACTTTATACGTTTCTGTTTGGTGTAAATATTGCGCCGGGTGGTTGCACACCTGCTTGAGCTGCATGAGCATGCTCAACACCTGGCCCTTGCGCGCCATGCCGCCTTCCTCTTGTTCTTCGATGGCCGCCAACGCATCCTGAACCACCGCTTCATACAGCGTCGCCTGCTCTTCGCTGAGGTGGCAGTACACCTTCATCTCCTGCTTGTCGGGCAAATCCTGGATGACGGTGGGGTCGGTTTTCACACGGCGGAGGAGAAACGGCCGGGTCATCTTCCGCAATTTTTGCGCGGCATCTTCATCCCCATACTTCTCAATCGGCAAGGTGAATTCCTGGTGGAACTGCTTCTGCCCGCCCAAAAAGCCGGGGTTGAGAAACTGCATGATAGACCACAACTCCGACAGCCGGTTCTCCACCGGCGTGCCGGTGAGCGCCAGCCGGAAATCGGCCGGGAGTTTGCGGATAATTTGCGCCTGTTTGGTGTTGGCGTTTTTGATATTTTGCGCCTCGTCCAGCACCACGCCAAACCAGTTGATCTGCTTCATGGCCTCCGCGTCGCGCCGCGCCAGAGCGTAACTGGTCAGCACCATATCAGATGCCTGCGCCGCTTCGAGGAAGGCGTCGTCGCGCAGCCGGTCGGCGCCCTGATGGAGCATGGCGCGTAAGCCTGGGGTGAATTTTTGCCGCTCCAATTCCCAGTTGGTGACGACAGAGGTGGGGCAGATAAGCAGAATCGGCGCGGGCAGGCTTTCTGTTTCTTCCTTTAATTGCTGGATAAGGGAGAGCGTCTGAACCGTGTTGTGGCAAATCATATTGTTCGCCACAAAGTTGTGATGATGAGCAACTTCAAAATCATACACCCACCCTTCATAGTCAATTTGCTCAACGCGCTTCACCCGACAATAAAAGACTTCCTCGTTCAAGAAACGTTGTAGCCGGGCACTGTACTCAGATAAAACTTCATAATCCAGTTCTTTATACGCAGCCAGGGTCTGCTCAGTCCATTTAGATCGTGGTTTTTGTTGGTACGCTGCTAAAGACTCTCCCGTAAGGACACGATTCAAACTGGTGGCAACCCGGTTCAGACTTTCTCTGGAGAATTCTTGTGTTCCATTCACGTACACCGTGTTATACATTCCTAAATGGCGTAGTGGCAGTTTCGTTTCTTGCACTAAACGAGCTATCAACTGCGATGCCGGAACCCCTTCAACATTCGTGTTGCTTGTTCCCTGACAAATCTGATCCAGTTTTTTCTGCTTCTTTTCGCTTAAAAACCCGATGCTTTGCTGAAACAGCCGGGCACTATGACCGCCAAATGTACCTACGTAATACGTCTGATAGATGCCACTGCCATTTGTGGCTCTTTTTTGTCTGGCGTTTATGCGTAACCACACGCCAAAACGGCGTAACAAAACAGCCAGTTGCATTAACAGTTCTTGGGAGGCTGAACTTATCTCAACCGTACGCATCTTTAAGGAAACGGAACCCTCTGCCTCAAAGAAGTGTTTCAGGAACAGAGCAACGGCCGTACTGTCTGCCTGCATGACAAACGGTGGAATTTTCTTTCCGGCCGACTTATGCCCCCATTCATATCCGTTAGCTTCCAAAAAGGATTGATATGCGCGGCTATTCAGCGTTAAATAGGGAGATTTTGCAGATGGTTCATGAATTTTAGGTTGGTTAATCTCCAGATCAAATTGTTGGGCAATCTGTTGCAGGCATACTTTTAACTCGTTTAAGCGACTTATCTCCTTTTGGGTAATGTGGACAGTCGCACGCTCTTTTAGTTCATAGCCCTCGGCGATTTGCCAGGCCAGAAATTGTACCAATGATGGGGAAACTGGACGGCCATCCCAGGGCAGTTTGGCTGGCACGCTTACATAGTCGCCCAATTGAAAGTGATTAGTCCAGCCAGAAGGTGTCCATAACTGGTGGCGACGAGTGATGGTTATTGTCGATCCGTCCTCTAACACAATCCGCTGCATAGGCTCTCGAATCGCTTGACGATATAGCTTTGTTATTGGGGACGACACGATTTTGCCTGTGTCGTTATCCATCGAGTTGACAATGAGAGATTGGTCTGGCTCAGCCCAGTAGCCCTCGCCATCAAATATTATCTCCGTGGTGAAGGTCTGCCAAACCGTTTCGGCTGTTAGCAATGTTCCGTTTATAAGAATTTGTGTGTCAGGGGCTACGCATTTGCCCAATCCCATGTCGTCCGCCAGGATGACGCCCAAGCCCCAGCGGCGAGCGAAGTGGAGCCAGGAGTAGCCATATTGTTGATACGGCCGTAAGGTGGCCCGCAATCCTTCCGGCGTGGGCAGCATCGCCAGCTTTTCCTCCCCTTGTAAGCGATTCAGCCAGCTTTGCAGCCAATCATCCAACTCCACGCCGTCCACCGGCAGGCCATTGCGCTGCTGCTCTTCGGCGCTTAAGCCCAGCTTCATCGCCTCCGGCAAGGAGAGCGTGCCCTCCATGCCTTGCTGCTGCCAAAAGCGGATGGCGGCTTCGATTTGCTCTGGGTCTAACTGCACCCATTGGCCGCGAATCTGCACCAGCGGCGATTTGAGGGTAACCAGGGCGTCGAATTCCTCGCGGGTCAATTCGGTGTTGCCCAATGAGAGCTGCCACTGGTAGCGCACCAGATCATCGAGACTCAGGCGGCCGGTGGAAACGGCCGTTTGTCCCGTTAATTTGGCCGTGCTGCCCAATTTCAGGCGGATGCCCAGCCGCGTGCCCGGTTTATTCCACCAGGGCGGCACCAGCAGGCCAAAACCGGCGCGCTGCAACTGCGGCGCGCATTGGCGCAAAAAAGCGTAGGCTTCGTCGCCCGTCAGACTCATCCCGGCCGGGCTGCGCTGCTGCAAACTGCGCTGAATCGGCTTAAAGAAGCGGGCGGCGTAGCCCAGGCCGGTGAGCAGCCGCTGCTGCGGCTTGTCG
>JAWOGU010000489.1:0-4112 GCA_046496595.1 Chloroflexota bacterium | reverse complement strand
GTGCCAGCACTGTTTCGCCTTTGCCGCCAGAACCGCCTGCCCGCCAGTTTTAACGTTGTGGGCTTTGCCGTGACTGAATGGGACACGGCCGAATTCCGCCGCCAGATGCGCGGTGGGGTGGACGAGTTTGCCCGCGAACCCTTCAGCGAAGCAGCCTGGAATTTCTTCGCCGAACGGCTGCACTATGCGGCGGGCGGTTTCACGGAAGCGGTCGATTTTACCCGGCTGGAACAGCTGTTGAACGACATTGAAGCGGAAGACGCCCATCGCCTTTACTATCTGGCGACGCCGCCCCGCTTTTTCGCCGACATCATCGCCCAGTTAGGCGCGACCGGTATGGCGCAGGATGTGTGCAGCGAAACTGGGGCGGTAGCTGTCTGGCGGCGGGTGATCATCGAAAAGCCGTTTGGCCGTGACCTGGCCTCGGCGCAGGCGCTCAACCAGGCGGTGCATAGGGTGCTGGATGAACATCAGATTTACCGCATTGACCATTATCTGGCTAAAGAAACCGTGCAAAACATTCTGGTGTTTCGTTTTGGCAATACCATGTTTGAGCCAATCTGGAACCGCAATTACATTGACCATGTGCAAATTACGGTGGCGGAAACGGTAGATGTGGGGCATCGCGCCGGCTATTATGACCAGGCTGGCGTGCTGCGCGATATGTTCCAGAACCATTTGATGCAGCTGCTGGCGCTGGTAGGCATGGAGCCACCGGCCGCTTTTGACGCCGATGCCATTCGGGATGAGAAGGTGAAGACGATGAAGGCGGTACGGCCGTTATCCCCAGCCGAAATCACCAGCCAAACAGTACGCGCCCAATATGAAGGGTACTGCGCCGCCGACGGGGTGGCCGAAGCGTCCGCCACGCCCACGTATGCCGCCCTGGAACTGTATATTGATAACTGGCGCTGGCAGGGCGTGCCTTTTTATCTGCGTTCAGGCAAAGCGCTGGCGCACAAAGCGTCGGAAATTATCATCCAGTTCAAACGACCGCCGCACATGATGTTCCCCGTGTCTATGGCAGAACCGCTGCGCTCCAACTATCTGGCGCTGTGTATTCAGCCCCACGAAGGATTCCACCAGCGGTTTGAGGTGAAAATACCGGGCCGGGAGATTCAGATGCAGCCGGTGGATATGGAGTTTCACTACGACGACGCCTTTACCCCGGACAGCGTGCCGGAAGCGTATGAAACGCTGCTGCTCAACGCCCTGGAAGGGGATGCCACCCTGTTCACGCGCAGCGATGGCATTGAGGCGGCGTGGCGCGTCATTGATTCGGTCTTGCAGGGATGGCAAACGGATGCCGCGCCCCCGCTGACGTCGTATGCGCCGGGCAGTTGGGGGCCGGTTGAAGCGGATGCGTTGTTGGCAGGAAACGGCCGTTTCTGGCGGCATGGTTGTCTGGACGCCGCCTGAGGACACAAAAATGGAAAACAAGATCGTACACGTCACCCATCTCACCTGCCCCTTTTGTGGGTTTCGCGAGGAACTGGAAATTCCGGCCGACCACTGCCTCTTTTTCCATCGCTGCGCCAACTGCAATATGCAAATCAAGCCGACGACGGGTGACTGCTGTATCTTTTGCTCTTATGGGGATATGGTTTGTATTCCCAAACAGTGTGAGCGTTTACAAGAGGCCTTATGAGCAACCTTGATTTAACAAGCCGTTATAACTACGATGAATTTACACCGGTAAAAGTAATGTCCTGGCTAAATTTCGGCGTCAGCCCCCCTTTGGGCGTACCGGCCCCAGACATCCCCTTCTGCACGGTGAATGAGATGTCGGAAACGGCCGTTACTGCCCCATATCGTTTCTGTAAATGATTCACTCTTGTTCAATTTTCGCCCGTTCTCTACGTACTTGTTGTAAGCGGCCATGATAATCCAACCGACGGGCAGCAGAGCCATCAACATCCAGGGACTGCGCCCTAAAATTTCTATAATACGTTCCGTTTCACCTGTCCCCAGGCGTCAGCTTCACTAATTCCCGGCAGTCCATTCCACCTCAAAGATGCGCTTAAAATCTCCTATCGCCTGTGCGTCATCTGTGCCGATGCTGTGTTCAGTCAACCCCCAATTTTCGTTAAAAGCACTGTAATGCAAATTTTGGCTGCCAACGATGAGGAGTTCATCGTCAATGAGCACCGCTTTAGGATGCATCGGGCCGTAATAAAAACGGACTTCTATCTGATCGGCTAATCCCAATTCTTGCATATATGCCATAAAAGCGTCCAGCGCTATCAGGTTTTCAATGCCTTCAAAGGGACCGGGCTTCACCAAAATCCGCAAATGGGCGCCGTTTTGCACCGCCTGGATCAAGGCTGCCTTATATATGGGCGACTGTTTGACATCGCAGATGTTGAATAAAACGTTCAGGTTACAGATCAAGTCCAGTGAAAACATGACGTGAACAATGTCCACCCTCTCCTGGGCTGCGCCGATGACACCCGCTGTTTGTTTATCAGCCAGGTCGTGCTCTCGTGAGCGGTACATGGAAAATGCGGCGCTGTCGCTTTGTGTCTGGTAAAACTTGAGCACTTCAGGGACATGATCAGTCTCGACTGTGGTGTCGAAGCAGGTCATTTGCCAGGGCAGGCCTAATGGCGGGTAAAAATCGAGACATGTACGGCCGTCGGCGCCTTGCCACATATCATCAAACATCGCTAAGGTTGCCTGGGCCACAGGGCCGGTCATTTGCAAACCCAGGTCAAACCGGTCGCCGCCTCTACCTGATGGATGGTCCAGGGGAAAGTGATCGGCCGTCATGTTGTAACCAACGGTAACGGCCGTTTTCCCATCCACTACCATCGCCTTCACATGACTGTGCGGGAGATTGCCTTCAAAATCGGCCACTTCCAACCGCCAGCCCAATTCCTCATCCACCATTTGGTCAACACCCGCCCCGCGCAGATCGTCTAGCAGCGACCAAAGCTGGCCCGACGTTTCCCCCCGCGCCAATTCTGGTGGGTTGCCCAGCATAATACGCACCGTCAGGCCGCGCGGATACTGTTCGGGGTGCGCCTGCAAATTGCGGTATAAATCGGCCACAGCCGCCGCGATGACGCTGCCAGGGCTGCCCCCTTCCGTCTGCGTCCCATACCACATGGTGGTGAACAGCACCTCATACTGTGCGCCCCGCATCAACTCCGCCATGACATCAAAAGCGCCATTGGGCGTTGGCGGTTCGGGTAAACCGTATTCTGGTTTAGGGTTGGGCGTAATAAGAAACTGATCATAGCGGTTGTGGCAGAAGGGTACGGGGTCGACCGGCGGCGTCACCGTTTCTTGCCGGGCCAAATCATATAATATCTTTCCCAGTCGGGACAAGTCGTTTGTATCACAGGCGTATTGGACAAAGCTGGCGGCCTGTAAGCCAGCTTCGCCTGCCCAGGCCAGATGCAGGCTGCTATCGCCCGCCGCCGTTAGGGCTGGCTGCGCCTGCGGGCGGCTGTGCCCAATAATCGCCGGAATTGTCCACCCGTCGGCCGTTTTCACACTTTCCACCAACAAACTGCCTGGGCGAATGATCTGGTTCACATTTTGCACTTCGCTGCCAAACCAGATGGCATGAAGCTGCCCCTGATCATCGAAGGCCAGCGCCGGTCGGCTGGTGCACGGACCGTCGTCAATCCGTTCCGCATCCCCATTCCCCCAATAAACGGCGCCTTCATCTGTGCAGAAGGCGATGTGAGGCTGTTCTTGGGCGTCTACGGCGATGGTGGGGAAACGGCCGTTTCCCACTTCTTCTATCTCTTCCCAATCTGCCCCGCCAAACCGGGTCACTCCCACAGAGCCGGTTTCCGTTTCAAACACCAAATCAAAAGCTTGATCAAGCTGCGGCGCGGTGGCGGCTTCCGGCACACAGCCATTGGCCGCGGCCGGCGGCGAATCCGCCGTTGACCAGGCCGCATACGGCAATATGCCCGCTTCGTTGGCCCAGACCAGGAGGAGCGTATCGCTGTTGACGGCCAATGTGGGTTGACTGTTCCCCGGTTTGGACGGCGCGCCACACGAGGCTGGCGCGGAAATGGGCGTCGGTGGTGTGCAGTTGTTGTCCTGGCATTGGCTGATGACGATGGTGTTTTGGGCAGCCCAGGCCAGGTAGACAC
>JAWOGU010000125.1:0-7406 GCA_046496595.1 Chloroflexota bacterium | reverse complement strand
AAAATGGCAAAGGACGTGTTGCATTCAACATGGCCTGGTATGCAGTGCTAGTCTACCTGGCCCGGCTCTACCAGATCGCCCCGCAGCGCCTGATTTCGGGGTGCTTATTTGTCGGTACGCTGGGCGCGTTGGGTCAGGACGGTGGTCACGTTTTGGGTTAGGACGCCAATGACCTTCAGTTTGGGATCCATGAAAGGATAGCCTTCGATGACCAGACGGTCTTCGGGGTTTTGCATGACGGCGGCGACTTTTTGCCACTGTTTATTGGCGATGTAGACCAGAAAGACGGTGATCAGGTCGTCGGGCAGGACGGGCAATCCTTTGGGCAGGGGCGGCGGTTGACGGCCGGCCAGGGTGACGATGACGGCGTCGGGGCGTTCTAGCACTTTGCCGGGTCGGCCAACGAGGGTTATTTTCACGGTTTTGGCAGCTCCTTGATCTGCTAAGGCCGGTCCAGCCAGCGCCTCGCGCTCATCCCAGGGCAGGGAGGGGTGGGTAAGTTTGGGCGGCGCCTGGCTGGCCCGGGATTTTGGTGGTTTGTTCGTCTGTGATGGGGGCATGACTGGCGGGGCTTCGACCTTTTTTTTCTTTCTGTTCCAGGGCCAGAGAATACGGCGCTGTTCGGGTGTTAGTTGGCCGCGCACGATGTAGAAGAAGGTTCCGCCTGGCGTACGGCGCTGCTGATTGTCGGCGGTGAGCATACCGCCTTGCGCTTCCACTTCCAGCGTCTTTTGCAGGCAGGCGTAAGCGGCTTCGATGCCGATTTGCTCCACAATGCGCCGGACTTGCAGGATGGCCGGCGGGTGGGTTTCCTGCAGTTGGGCGGCGATATCGTTGGCGACGGTTGCGATATCGGTTGGTAATATGGACATGGCCGCTATTTTCCTTCATTACCGGCTTTGGGCAAGGGGCTGGACACTCTCAACTGTGCTTTGGGCAATGTGCGCCATGAAGACCGTTGATGGTTTTTTAGTTGGACACTTCAGAAGTGGTTCTAATTGACGAATGGACAACCACCCGCACGTCTTGTAAACCGGAGTAAGGTTCAGTGGGGTTAATACGAGAAAGAAATTCCTCCCCAAAAACTGGCACGAGAGAAACGCGACTCGAACGCTCCGCTGGACTCAGGGTTAATACACCCTCCTTTCTCGTATCCGTATTGCCCGCCCTGCTGTCTTCGGGCCGCCCCCCCTGGTCTGGAGACAAAACAAAACCGCTCCGTTTCGACGGGGCGGTTTTGTTTTAGCGGGAACCTGCGACCTCATTTGGCGGAACGGCCGTTTGTGTCAACGGTCGTCACCAAGCCCCCTGTATGGTGATTTGTACGGTTGGGCGCATGAGGAGTAAAGACACGAGGACGTGTGAACGTGACAGCTTCTGATAATAAGTTTCGACCTCGTTTTGGGCATTAACGTTGTTTTCGTCCTAAATCCCCAAACGGCCGTTGCCCATCACGCAAAAAAGGCGCGACCTTTGCGATTGCGCCTTTCGGGTCCAGGCTATCGTGACAACAGGCTGTTGTTGACAATACCCCAGGCAGGGCCATCCCCCCACGCTCACTCCTCAAGGTCAAACAACAGATCGAGCAGTTCTTCCTCCAGTTCGGCCGCTTCCTCTTCGTCGGCGTTGGCCCGCGCCTGGCGAATACCCTGAAGCAACGAGCGCAGCAAGGTTCGCGTTTCTTCGTCGGTCGCTTCATCCACGATAAGCGCCTCCGCTTTAACCAGCAGCGCGCCGGTCTCCGGCTCCTCAACCCAATCCGCTTCGTCCTCTTCTTCCAGGTCGCGCAAATGGTGGCTGGCGGCCAGGATTTCCGCCTCGCTCAGCCGCGCTTTGGTTGCTGCAACGCTGATGTTCTCTTGTCTGCCCGTTTTGCGGTCGCGGGCTGTCACCTGCAAAATACCGTCCAGGTTCAGATCAAACTGCACTGTCACCTGCGCCCGCTCGCCAGGGGCGGGCGGCTCCAGGCCGTCAACCAAAAAGTCGCCAAGCAAGGTATTGGCCGAGGCGACCGGCGCTTCCCCCTGATAAACCTCCACCCGAATGGCGGTCTGTTCTGGGAACATGGTCTGGAAAATCTCTTCCCTGGTGGCCGGGATGGTGCTGTTGCGCCGGATGAGCGGCTGGTAGATGTCGCTGATGATGGAGCCGAAGCGATTTCGCGCGACGGCGATGCCCAACGAATGAGGCGTCACGTCCACGAGAATGGCGTCAATTGGCTCCCCGGCAATGATCGCCGCCTGGACGCCCGCGCCGAGCGCCACCGCTTCGTCCGGGTTGACGCTCATCTGTGGCTCGATGCCTAAGCGGTTGGCTACCAGTTCCCACACGGCCGGGATGCGCGTGGAGCCGCCTACCAGCAGAACATGGCTGATATCCTCTTCGGTGACGTTCGCTTCGCTGAGAACCTGCTCGATAGATTCCAGCGTGCCTTCCAGCAAGTCGGTAATCGCTTCTTCAAAATTCTGACGGCTGACTTCATAGGTCATGTGGAGGGGTACGCCATCTTTCTCCGCCAGGTACTCTTCTTTGACCCAGGCAAAGGGATGGGCAGAGAGGGTAATTTTGGCGTTCTCGGCGGCCCGCAGCAGGCGCGCCCAGGCGCGGCGATCCTGGCGCAGGTCAAGGCCATGCTCGTTTGCGAAGTAGTCGGCCAGTTGTCCGGCCAGCCGTTCGTCGAAGTCGTCGCCGCCGAGTTGGGTGTTGCCGTGGCTGGCGCGGACTTCGACGATGCCGCCCATTAACTCCACCAGGGAGACATCGAATGTGCCGCCGCCCAGATCGTAAACCAGCACCAGTTGGTCTTCGGCCATGTTGAGGCCGTAGGCGAGGGCGGCGGCGGTTGGTTCGTTGATGATGCGACGAACGCGCAGGCCGGCGATCTGCCCGGCGTCCATGGTGGCCTGGCGTTGGGCGTCGTTGAAGTAGGCGGGTACGGTGATGACTGCTTCGCTGACTTCGCCGGCGAGGTGGCGTTCGGCGATGCTTTTGAGTTCGCGCAGGATGAAGGCGGAGATTTCGGGCGGGGATAACGGCCGTCCCCCCAATTCTAGCCGCGCATCTGTGCCCATCTTCCGTTTGATGGAGCGGACGGTGTTCTCTGGGGCCAGGACATATTGGTTGCGGGCCGGGGTACCGACCAGCCAACGGCCGTTGCTGGCATCATAGCCCACCACCGACGGGATGATCCGCTCGTCGCCGCGAGGCAGAATTTGCGGCGCGCCATCGCGGGTGATAGCGACGGCCGAATTGGTTGTGCCGAGGTCTATGCCGATAATTTTACTCATGTTGGGTCCTTTTTTAGTCAGGTATTCTTTTAGTCGGGGACTTTACGCCTTTTCCCTTTGTATTAATTTTCTTTCACAGCCGGGCGGTAGACGATGACATCAGCGTAGCGCAGGACGCCGGCCGGGCTTTGGTAGCCGGCGCGTTCCTCGGTGACGATGGTGTTGGGCTGGACGCTGCCAACGGCCGTTACCCCCACCGCCTGATGCAAATAGGGGTCAAATGGCTGGCCCACTGTCGGGATAAGCGTCACGCCGCCCGCTTCCAGCACGGCCAGCAGACGCTCCCGCGTCAATTGCAGGCCATCTAGCCAGCCAGCCAACATCGCCCGGTCGGCCGGGGAGACAAGCTGCGCCTGGGCTGGCGTTTGGTGCGGCCGTTCGGCCGCTTTGTCGCGCAGCGCCAGGTAGCGTTGGCCGCTCGCCAGGGCGTGTTCCACGCTGTCCAAAGCGGGCAGAAAGGCGATCAGTACCTCTTGTTTGGCAGCGGCCACCTGCTGCGCCAACTGCGCCTCACGGACCGCCTTTTCTTCGGCCTGGCTTTTTGCCAGAGCGGCCACAAGCTGTTCGGTGTGCGCCTGCTGGCTTTCTGCCAGGGTGTTGGCCTTAAACTGCGCCTTGCCCAGTTTGCGGACCTCTTTTTCCAGGCTTTCCAGATCGGCGGCAGGAGCGGGAGTAACGGGGGGATAACGGCCGTTTTCCCCACCCAACCCCAGGCGCTCCATATCTTCTTCCAGGCGCAAAATCAAGCCCGTTAAGGTTTGCCACAGCTGGCGACGATCTTCACTCATAGACGAACCGACCTGAAATCGGCGGAATGATCTGTCTGGCCTAGATCGCCGTGATTTTGCAGCAGCAACCAGACATCCTCCGACTTAAAGGCCAACTGCAACTTCCCCCGGCGGCGGCGCGGTTCCCAGGCCGACGGCGGCTGGAAGAGAAACAGGTCTGTCTCCGCCTTCGCCTCTGCTGAGCGCAGCTTTTCATAGGCGGCGCGAATCAGCTTGAAGGCGTCCGGTTTTTCTTCCGGGGGATAAGCGCGGACCAATTCAAAATAAGCCCGCTTCACTTCCCGTTCGTTGGCGCCGCGCAGCAGACCCAACACCGCATACGGATCGCTGCTGTGCAGATTGGGCTGCAAGCGGCCAGGGCGCCGCTCCATGTCAGGCGCGCCGCCTGGATTAGAAGTATCCATCATCGTCATCCTCCCACTCGTCATCTTCCCACTCGCCGCCCAGGTCTTCGGCCAACATGCGGGTGAGTTCAAACAGGCTCGGCATATCGCCTTGCCCGCTCATGCTCAACAACATGCCCAACGGACTATCGAACATATCTTTCGCCTCGCGGATGCGCTCCAGCAGTTCCTGATTGCGCTCTCTGCGGGCCAAACGGCTGGCTTGCTGCCAATGTTGGTCGGCCAGTTTCCGGTTCCCCTGGCGCATGGCGACCATGCCCAGCGTGAAGTACGCCTCGGCCGGCTGCTGCCCCACCTCAATCGCCCGTTCCAGGTAGCGACGCGCCATTTCCGGGTCGCCGATGAACATGAGCATCTCGCCAATCATCAGCAGGATGTTTTCCGCTGGCGGCGCGGCGGCGACTGCCCGCTCCAACCAGGGTTCGATCAAGTCAGTCGCACCATATTCCAGGCAATGGACGACCAGGTTCATGTAGAATTGGTAAGGGATGTAGGAAACGGCCGTTTGCATCCGGGCAAACATCTGCTCCGCCTCTTCCGGCTCTTCCATTTCCAACCACGCCCTCAACACCGGCGCATAGACGCTCAAATCGGCCGGGGCGCGGGCGATGGCCTCCTCAATGTACTTGTTGGCCGTATCCGGGTCGTCCATAAAAAGGTAGCAGCTCCCCAGGGCGGCCAGAATAGGCGGGCTTTGCGGCATGTATTCCAGCGCCTTCTGGTAAGACTCAATCGCTCGATCCACCTGGTCCCAGGAAAGGGCTATCTCAGCGCGATTGAGGTAAAAATCGGTGAGCAGGCGTTTCGCCTGTTGGTTTGCCGGTTCAACTTCCAACACCCGGTTCCACAAGTGTATCGCTTGCAGCGAGCGCCAATCCTCATAACTGGCAAAGACCTCACCCCGTTGGAGCAGGGCAGGGATATAGTTTCGGTCTTTCGCCAGGATGCGTTCCAATTCGTTATCGGCGGCCTGTAACTGTCCGTTGGCCATCAGACTTTCGGCCAGCGCCAGGCGTACTTCCAGATTGTTTTCTTGCCATTTGACGGCGTGGCGATAGACCTGGATGGCGTCGTCGAAATCGCCCGCCTTTTGGTATGCTTCGGCGGCGCGCCGCCAGAGACGAGAGACCTGCTCATCGGTGATGGCGTCGGGGTGGTCGCTGCGGCGCGGGCGGCGGCGCAGCGCCTCGCGCCATGCTTCGCCGGCCGCGACGAAATCTTCTTGTTTTTCCAGGCCCAGGGCGAAGTTGTAGGCCAGCCGGAAGCTGCTGCCATCCAGATCGCGGGCTTGCTGCCAATGGCCCAGCGCCTCATCCCATTTCCCGGCGGAGGCGGCTTGCTGCCCCAGGCGTTGGTAAATTTGGGACTCTAGCTCGGCCAGGGCAGACGGCCGTTCCTCATACAGTTTCGCCGTTTCCTGGGCGGCGTTGAGCGCGGCGCTCAGGTCATCGGCCTGGAGCCGTTCTTCGGCCAGGCGATGGTATAACTCGCGCAGATTGTGGCGCAGCTGCGCTGCGTGGAAACCGCTGTTATAGGCGGTCTGCCAATGGCGGCGGGCGGCGCGCCAATCTTCGGTCTGGGCGGCGATGAGGCCGAGCGCGTAATGGGCCGCCGCCTGTTGCAGCAGGCTCTCTGGCTTGTCCAATGTTTGCCGCAGCAGATCGTCGGCCTGGGTATAACGGCCGTTCTGCAAAGCCAGAATCCCCTGCCAAAACGGAGACCCCTCATCCGCCGCCACCTGCTGCGGTGACAGCCCAAACTGGAGCATCGTCTGCTCGGCCTCGCTTAAGGCTGACCAAACGGGATGGTTGGCCGGGTTTTCCCCTTGCTGCAAGAGGGCCAGGGCGAGGGGATAGGCGGCCCGTTTGGCAAAAGGGCTTTTCCCCTGGTAGATATTTTGGTAGAGAGGCTGCGCTTCAGACGGCCGGCCCTGGCGGTGGAGGGTCAGCGCCAGGTGGTAGGCATAGCAGTCATCGTCCGGCTGTAACTGGTGGGCGCGCTGCAAATCGGCCAGGGCCGCCTCCGAGCCGCCCAGTGCGCTGACGCCGCGTCGGAAATGGGCTTCGGCCAGGGCAACGGCCGTTTGCCCATCCGGGCGTTGTTTGTAAGCCCGCTCCCAAACGGCAATAGCGGTGCTGTAGTCGCGCCGCTTAAACGCCTGAAGCCCATTGCGGCGCAGCGCGTCGGAGCTTTGCGCCGATGTTGTCTTTTTTTGTTTTCGTTTTGCCATCTGTCACACCTTACTGTCAATAACCTGATCCTGCAGGGCGCATAAAAGACTTGGGGAGGAATCTAACACGACATCAATTTTGGGCTAAACTCTTCGAAGAATTATCACAAACTCGAAAGGAGACGCCGAAAAGCAATGTCGTGCCTGATGGTAACTATACGTGAAAAGAACCCGGAATGGCAAATCATGTCATGCTCGATGCGATAGAGAATGGGTGTTTTGTGGAGTAGAGCGCCAGCGCACAGCTTAACCTGTGTTTCCGGCGCCCCCTCCTCAAACCGTGCATGCAAGTTTGCCTGCACACGGCTTTCCAGTAACCTTTTGACAGTATGAATGACCGTCTCCACAGTTTCTCGAGCCAAACGCATCTCGCGTGTTCTCCTATCGCTTTAAGACTTGGTTACCTGCAACCCTTCGCCCTGTGAACGGCTTTCCCGCTGACCAGGTATCTGCTAATGTTTTCGAGGCCATTTGTGTGCGAATTTGCTTGAAAATCTCGGTGAAAGGGGTTCGTAACGGTGAAAATTACACGTATCCCTAATGTAAGTCTTAGAGTGTGTTTACCCTCATTTTTATTGTGCAGAAGCTACTTTTTGTTTCACTGTACCAGAGGTAGCTAATGTAACATTGTCAAACTACTGGTTGCTAAAACGGCGGACCTTTCAATTCTTCCCGCCATTCGTTGAGCCACCCAACC
>JAWOGU010000079.1:0-10960 GCA_046496595.1 Chloroflexota bacterium | reverse complement strand
AATGACGTGGAACTGGATGTGAAGGCGCTGTTGGCTGGCATTGAAACGCCCGCCTTGCGCCGCGAACGGCGGCTGCAAGAGTCACTGCTGGAGGCATACAACCTGGAAGAATTGAGTCAGCTTTGTTTTGATCTGGCTGTGGAATATGAGGATTTGCCCGGGCAGACAAAATCAGCGAAAACGCGGGAACTTGTGCAGTTTATGGGGCGAAACGGTCGTTTAGATGTACTAGAAGCGCAGTTGCGGCATAAGCCGGGACATCCATTCTAATTGCCACCAAGACCTCCGAGGTCTTTGAGACCTCGGAGGTCTGACGACGGCAAACCTGTTGCCGTTATCGGGCCAGGCGCCTATCAGAGAACCCCAGTTCGTAGCCGCGGTATCCTTACCGCGCTCGTGTAAGCGCGACAAGGATGTCGCGGCTACTTTTCCGACAGACTGCCAGATAGGGGGAAACAAAACGGCCGTTTGTTGGTCAGTAAAAGGATAATGCTCATGATGCAATTTAAGCAATCAGACCCCGTGACAATCATCCCCTATCAAGCGCGATGGGTAGATGAATTCCAGCAAATTGGCACAGACTTACGGCACATATTGGGCAAAACGGCCGTTCGCATTGACCATATCGGCTCCACCGCCGTGCCGCAGTTACCCGCCAAAGACATCATTGATATTCAAATCACCGTGACAGATTTGGAAGACCCCGCGCTGCTGGCAAAGCTGCGCCAGAGCAAGTATCAGATGCGGGAAGCGCATTACGCTGATAATTATCTGGGCATTGCAGATGACAATTCACCAGAGCTGCAAAAACGGTACTGTCGGGAAGCGGTTGGCGAGCGGTGTACTCATATTCATATTCGGCAAAACGGCCGTTTTAACCAACAATATCCGCTGCTCTTCCGTGATTATCTGCGGTCACATGAGATTATGCGGCAGGGGTACGCCACCCTTAAAAACCGGTTGGCTGAAATTTTTCCAGACAGCATTGAGGGCTATTTGTACATCAAAGACCCGCTCATGGACATGATTTTTGCCACGGCGCAGGATTGGGCTAAAACGAGCCAGTGGCAGCCAGACGAGAATTTTTTGTAACCACGAAGTATCTTCTCAATATTGAAACACCCGCCTTGCGCCGAGAATGCCAATTGCAAGATACACTGCGAAAAGCATACAACCTGGATGGATTCATGCAGCTTTGTTTTGATCTGGATGTGGAGTATGAGGATTTACCCGGGCAAACATTATCGGCAAAAACGCGGGAAATTGTGCAGTTTATGGGGCGGCGCAATCAGTTAGATGTGTTGGAAGCAAAGATACGGCGGGAAAGGCCGGGGCATTCATTCTAAATTTCATTGTTTCCCTTCTTGATTTATTAAATTAATGTATATACAATAATTGCAAATGAACGAGAACAAAAACGCTTTAGACAATACCTGGATCGATCCTGATGAGGCGCCTGAACTGGAAGATGCTTTTTTTGATCAGGCAACGCCCAAAATAAATGATGAGATCGTTTCTGCCAGTGAGGTAAAGACGGCATTCAAGCAACGTCTAGGACGACCCCAGTCAGATAACCCCAAAAAGGCAATCAGCATCCGGCTTTCGCCTGAGGTAGTAGAGTATTTCAAGTCAACGGGTAAGGGTTGGCAAACTCGCGTGGATGAAGCTTTGCGGGAATATGTAGCCGCCCAGCAATGAGCTAATGTTGCAAAACTGCACCGCAGCAAATACCAAATCGGCGAAAACGCGGGAACTTGTACAGTTTATGGGGCGGCGCAATCAGTTGGATGCGTTGGAAGCCAAGTTAAGAGAAAGACCAGGGTATCAAATATGAGTTCGCAAGTGCGACGCACCTCAAAGGTGCGTCGCACTTGCGGGCCAAAAAGCCTGGCGCAGGGCTGTGGTTGCGCGCCGGCGGAACTCGCCGCGCTTCTCCTCCGTGGAGCGACCGCAGATGGCTTCCGCCAGCCAGTCGGTGGGATCTTCCGCATCGACGTGGACAGACCCGGCAATTCTGAAATGCTCGCAGTGGGGCAGGGCGGCGATGATGCCGCGCGCATTCCCATGCGCGTTGCAGGCCGCAGGTTCGGCCGTCAGCACGACGGTGCGGCGCATGACCAGGGGCGCTGCCCTGGCGCCGATGCCGTTCCGGTCGACAGGGTCTAGCCCGACCCAGATTACCGGGATTGGATTGTGGGCCGCCGCCAGCAGAGTGGCAAGCCCACCGGCAGAAAACCCCATCAAACCCACCCGGCGCGGGTCGATGTGCGGCCTCCAGGACTCGTCCGTGCAGAGGTATGTGCATAAATCGGAGAGGAAACGGCCGTTGCGGACATGGTCTGACCACGCGGGCAGATCCGGCACTGCGACTGCGAAGCCTTCTCCGGACAGGTGCTGTCCCCAGGCGGACATATGGCGGCGGCGGCGCGAAAATCCGTGAGCCACAATTACCAGGGGCGCAGTGGCGGCAGCGTCCGGTCGGTAAATATCGACGGCGGCGGCGCCTGCCGCGAGTTTTACATGAACGGTCTCGAAAGCGCGGCTGCTCATCCCATTACCCCATCAGCCTCAGATTACCCACAGGTTCCGCCTCGCGCTCGGCGTGGAGTTTGCTCAGGCTTTTATGCTGCGCCACCCACAGGCCAACGAGTCCCGTTTTCAGCTCGTACAAAGTCGTCACGCCTTCGCTCACTTCGGCCAGGATTTCGCGCTGGGCGAGGGAAGTAAGGGCAGTGGTGACGTCGTTGGGATTGAGATGGATGCCGTAGGTTTCCAGATACTGCATCAAGTCTTCAGGGTGAAAAAGCATGTCGGCTTCCATCAGGTGGGCAACGGCCGTTAACATGGCCTTTTCCACAAATGAAGAGCGCTGCCAGATATAGGCAAAGTGTACCTCTCCCAGGAGAATCATTTCATCCAGGGCGGCGTTCACATCCGAGATGGTGACATAGGTGCTGCGCTGGGCATTGGCGCGTTTGACCAGCGTATAACACACCAACTGCAAGAAATAAGGGTGCCCCGCCGTCACCCGCCGGATTTTATCCAGAGCCAGATCGTCATACACCAGGTAAGGCGTCACCGGTTCGCGAATCAGGCGCGTCATCGCTTCCTGGTCCAGGTAGCCGATTTTTTCATAGAGGGCAATGTTGAACAGCACCGACCAGTAGTCGGCGGTCATTTCCTCCAGGCGGTGAGCGCCCACAAACATAAAGCTGAGACCCTGGCTGTGCTGCATCAGGTGGCGCATGTAGGTGAAAAAGGTGGGTGGCAGCAGGCCATCGCGCACCAGGCTTTCAAACGCTTCAAATTCGTCAAAGACCAGCAAGATGATGGTGTCTGCCGGCAGCAGCGCCTGCACCTGGGGCAGAAAAAGGCGCTGGAAGAAAACGGTAGGATCTTGCTGCCAAACGGCCGTTTCCGGCACCTCAATCGTTACCTTCCGGGCTGCCAGGGCGTCGGCAATCTGCCAGGCCAGGTCAGAAAGCAGGGCCGGCATCCCCCTGGTTACGCCCAGTGACTGGCAGTCGATGTAAACCGGCAGGATGTTCTGCGGCAAATGCTGCTGCAAGCGCAGCAAAATAGACGTTTTGCCCGTGCGCCTCTGCCCAAACAAAATCAACACATTGCGCTGCGACAGCCGGGCCGCGTTTTCCTCAATAAAGGCAAACAAATCTTCGCGGCCATAAAACAACGGGCTGTCCTGGCGCAGCGGCGTGCCCGGCAGATAGGGGTTGGGGATAGGCTGGAATTCGCGGGAAGGGATGAGCAGGTAAACCATGTCACCGAAGGCCAGTTCCCGATCTTGTTTGTGGCGGTCGTTGTAGGTGATGGTGAGCGATAGGCGGAAACGATCTGTCACTTTCGGCTGGATGGTGAAGCTGATCTGCCAGGCGCCCCGCGGCGGCAGCTGCGAAATGATCTTCGGATCACTGTGGATGTCGTAGGCCGGATTGTTGTCTAACTGCACCATGATACGTTCAGCGGCAGAACGGCCGTTATTGGCAATTTCCAGCATCACCTCCGTTGGACCCAGCGGCAGCAGGTGTTTCGTCTTCAACGTGATAACCAGTTCCGCCTGCCCGCGCAGTTCCTCGATTTTGGCGTTCAACAAGCCGGATAAACGGTTGATCACCGCCACACCCAGCGTGCGGTCAATGGTAATGGGGTAATGAATCAGGTGATTGCGCAGCAAATTGGTGAGCAGATTGGCCTCACTGATGTAGACAAGCCGGTCATCGGTGCGGTCCACCCGTTCACTGTCGCGCAGATTGGTTAGAATGGGCAGCAGTTGTTGAAAAATGCGCGAGGGGGCGCCTTCTGCTTCCAGCATGGACAGCAGTTCGGACAACTGGGGGCGCAGCAGGCTGATTTCAGTGATCGATGGCGCATCGAGCATGAGCTGCGTGGTTTTGCTCAACGCCGCCCAACGCGCCAGACCTTCCCAGTGTAAACGATGTTGGTTCACCTCTTCCAGGGCATGGATCAAAATAGACAGCCCGGCGTGTGGGCGGTCTGACAGTAAAAAGAGACCATCGGCCAGGTTGGTAATGATGTGGTCTGCCTGCTGCCGCGCCTCATTGGCCAGGTTGACAAAAAAATCCGGAGCGCCGTAAATTTGCGCATATTGATTTTCCAGCAGCAGGAGCGTCTGGTCGGGGTGCTGCTTGAGACGTCGGTAGAAGCGGCTGGCCTGAGCGCCGGGCGTGCGCATTTGCCGCCACAAAAAGGCGGCGGCGCCCAGGGCCATCACACCCAATCCCAGAAAAACGAGGCGTGAAGACGTTTGCGGCGCAGGTAAGGGCAGCGGCGCGACCAGTGCTGGCGGGGTGACGATGCCCGTATGGAAACCATCGTCAAACCTGAAGCGGTAGCCAAGATCCTGACCCGGTGCGGGCAGGGGCAGACCGGGCCAGACGAGGTTGCCGCTGCCATTAACCGCTTTTGCGCCCTGAGCGACCCATCTGCCTGTGTCCGGATCAAACAGTTCTAACGTCACAGTGACTTCGTCCCGTTCGATATCCTGCACGGAAATAGTAAAACTGGCGCGATCCTGAGTGGTGTCTATCTGGGGATTGGTGATCAGGGGCGGCCGATTTTCTTTGGCGCGGAAGAGCTGCACCAGGCCGTTGTCGGTGGTGACGAGCAGGTCGGAGTTGCTGCGGGCGGCGCTGTCTACCGGGTTGAGGGCGAAGACGCTGCTGACGACGTTGAGCCGCCCGGACACCTCTTGAGCCTCGTTGATGAGGTGGACGACGCCGTTTTCATCGCCCACGGCAATGTCGGGCAGGTTATCTTCGTCCAGGTTGCCGTAGAACATACTGGTGATGCCGGGCAGATCTTCCATTTCCCAAATGGGCTGCACGGCGCCATTGTTGAAGTGTAGATTGAGCAGGCTGCCGGCGTCGGTGGCAACGAGCAGGGCGTCTTGGGGAGTTTGTTCAGGACCGGCGATGGCGGCGGGCTGTTGGTAATGAAGGCTGGTGAGGGAACGGCCGTTTAGCGGTATGGGTGACTCTGACGACTGGATGTTGCGCTCATTGTAGAGAGAGAGAAAACCGTTGTCGTTGGTGGCTGCCAGCGACGTGGCTGCGCCTGTGCCGGGGGGGGCGATGAGATAGGCTTCTGTAAACAGGTTGGGATTCACGATGACGACGGCGGCGGTATCCGGCGTAACGGCATAAATGAGATTTTCGCTGATAACCAGAAGCTGTTGGCTGCGCGTCTCCGGGTTTTCTCGCACTAAAATATGGTTAACCGGGCCGTCGATTTGCGTTTGCCAAAGCAGGCTGCCCTGCGTGTCGTAGACATGGATTTCGCCGTGACTGCTGCCCACGATGATAGTGGGCGAACCGCGACCGCTGAGATCTGCCGCCAGCAGGCTGGTGATGCGCCCTGCAATGCTTTGCTGCCATAGTTCGTCGCCGTTTTCCTGGCGCAGCTCTAAAAAGCTTTGCCGGGTGGGGTCATTGTCGGCCAGCGCAGTATTGTTGGCTGGCGCGCCGGCGCTGCCGGTATGGGCGACGGCGATATGCGCCGCTTCGTCTGCAAATGCGGGCACGATGGCGAGATGGGTGACAGCCCCGCCAGGGGAGACGATCCACTGAATGTTGCCGTCGTTGGTGAGCCGGTGTAAACGGCCGTCTTGGGCGCCAATGAGTATGTCATCTACGTTGTTGTCATTGAGGTCTGTCACCAGAACGGCCGTTGGCGGGGCAAACAGAGAGGGGTATTCCCATTCCGTCGCCACTTTGCTGGAACCGATGCCCAATCCTTGCAGTTCCACCGTGGCAAAACGGGACAGCAGCAGTTCGCTCAAGCCATCGCCGTTTACGTCCACAAGCTGGCTCAGCCCGGTGGTATCTATCTGCTCCAGCTGCTCCAGAATGCGCCCCTCACTGTTGATCAACAAGACATCGGCCGGTTCTTCGCGCTGCTGGTTGGGGCGCAGCAGCACCGCCAGCAGTGGGTGGTTTTCTTTGGGCACAAAGGGGGAGACGGAGATGTTTTGGATTTCGTAGTTGGCGGCGGGGGCCAGTTCTTGAGTCCACAGGCGGCGGCCTTCTTCGTTGAAGGCCACCAGGGTACCGACGTTGACGCCGGCGATTAACACGGGACCGGTTTCTGTTTTGGCGGCCGCCAGACTGGTAATGGGTTTGTTAAGGGTGCGCAGCCAGAGACGGTGGTTGTCCCGGTCGAAGAGAAAAATGTCGCCGCGGGAAGTGCCTGCTGCAATGTGGGGTTCGTCGTTGAAGGAGATGGTAGTTAAAGCGGTCATGCGGCCAGACAGATTGTGTTCCCAGATGAGGCCGCCTTGGTTGTCGATGAGCATCAACTGGCTGAAGCGGCGCGGGTTGAAGCGGCCCAGCAAAATTTCATCACCGGGAATATCGGGCGCAAAGTCGGCGATCTCGATGGAGGGATTGGCCCTAACCACCGGACTGACGTTGCGCGTGTAACGCCATAGGAGGGCGCCGCTCTGGTCGAACAGTTGTATCTGGCCTGAGTCGAGCAGCACCAGGATTTCGGCGATGCCATCCTGGTCGGCGTCGTAGGGGAGGATGGTGTGGGGTATGGCGGCATATTGGTCTTGCCAGGCGGCGGCTGTGTTGTAGCCGCTGGAGGTAAGCAGGGAGATGGGGATGGTAACGGCCGTTAACGGAATCCGCCACAGTTCATCGCCATAGCTGGTGAGAAAAATCAGCTCGTTTGCCACACCCAGAGCCACGGCCTGACCGGCGGCGGCGGGGTCGGCCTGCGGGATGACGCCCACTGCCGTCACCGGCGAACCCGGTTCCACGCTCCATTCCCGTTCCCCTTTGGCGTTGACAAACGTCACCCGCCCAGACTCGTCCACCAGAATAAATTCAGTGATGCCGTCTTTGTTGACATCGGCCGGGATAACCTGCCGTAACCGGCCGGAAGCGGCGTACTGCCAGTAGGAGGCGGTCGTACTTTGGCCGTTGGCGGGGAGGGCAGTGAACAGCAGGCAGGAAACGGTGAACAGTATACAGTATACAGTGAACAGTGAACGGTAAACGGTGGACACGGTATCGTGAACTCTGGACACGGTTCGCTCTTTTTGCCCGTTCTTGTTTTTTTTCATGCTGGGACTAGCTGTTTTTTGAGGGATCACAGTTCACTGTACACTGTAAACCGTACACTCACACTTCCGGGGAACGCAGGGCATAACCAACGCCGCGCTCGCTGATAATCCAGTTATCGTAGGGGGCAATGGCGCGGCGCAGGCGTTTGATGAGGGTCTTGAGCCGGTCTGGATCGTCTACCAACACGTCGCCCCAAACGGCCGTTTCCAAATCTTCGCCGCGTATTACCTGCCCGGGCTGTGCGCACAGGCGCACCAGAATGCTGAATTGAGAGGTCGTGAGGTTTAGCTCGTCCTGGTTGGCCCACACCTGATGCCGCTGCTGATCGATGACAAACGGTCCTGTCTGAATCAGTTCCGGCACTTCCTGCCGGCGCACGTAGCGCTGTAAAATCTCACTGGTATGGCGGTAACGGCCGTTTGTTTGGCTGAGCAGGCATTGTTGTTCCAACAGGCGCATGGTGTCGATGGGACCGGCGGCGATAGCCAGGGCATACTGCTCTTCCGGCGTTAGATTTTGCCAGAGATAACCCAGGTGTGAATCAGCTTCCACTTCGATGGGGCTGTCTAGCTCGGCCAGGTCTGTCCGGGAGTCCGGCATTTCGCCCTGGTCGGCGGCCTGATAGGCGTGGTAGCCGGCGATGTGCAAGAAGAAGGGGTGCGGTCCCACCAGCGCCAGCAGGTAAGCGATCAGGGTATCGTTGAAGGTGATGGCATTGCCAGCCAGGCGGCTGGCAAACAGGCTGCGGGCTTCATCATCGCTGTACAAGCCCAGCGGCAGAGTGACGAAGATGTTGAAGAAGGGAGAACTGAGGATTTCTTCTTCAGCGGTGATGGCGAATAACGGCCGTTGGCTGGCGGTGAGATAAGCCAGACCGTACTTCGTGGTCAGGCCGCGCAGCCGCGCAAAAAAGTAAGGCGTCAGGTGTTCATTGGCCGCCAGCAGTTCAAACTCATCCAGCAGCACCACCACCAGGGCCTCTTTTTGGCTGATTTGGTGCAGCAGCCGGTCCAGAGCGCGGTAGGTGCCGGGGTCTTGGGACGATGGTTCCAGAGCCAGCCCGGCTTGCTGAGCCGTTTCTACCAGGCGGAAGTACAACGTTTCATACACCTCTTCCGGCGGTGAACCGCCCAATTCCTGGCAGTCTAGCAGCAAAAACAGGGAACGCGCCGGGTCCAGGCCCAACGCCTGACGCACTTCAGGACGGGCGAGATGGATGAGCAGTGAACTTTTACCAATGCGGCGCGGCCCGATGAGGGAAACGCTCTGCCCATTTCGCAGCAGGCCAATGATCTGGCTGATTTCGGTGTCCCGGCCATGAAAATCGGCCGCATTGCGGATAGCGCCGCGATGATAAAAGGGATTGATCATGCTCATAAACCCAATTGTAGTGCAAAGGAGCAGAGGGGCAAGGGGGATGTGGAGGTGTAGAGGTGATGGGGTGTGGAGGTGATGGGGTGTGGAGGTGATGGGCGGTAATGGTGAAAGGTTTTTCACCCCATCACCCGCTCACCTCTACACCTCTACATCTTTCAGGTAGCGGTAGAGCACGCCCAACACGGTGGCGGGTTCGGCGGTGCGGTCTTTGTTGAACTGGCGGGTGGCGCGGCTGCGGCTGAGGTGGAGGAAGCGTTTGGCGCGGGTGATGCCCACGTAGAGCAGGCGCAGCCGTTCGCTGATGATTTCAATGTGGGCGGAGTCGGTGGCGGAACGGCCGTTATACAGCCCCGCATCCCCCTGCATCAAATAGCGCAGTTGGGCGGCTGCTTCGGCATTGGGGTCGCCGCCCAGAAAATCGTGGACGCCTAAAAACGGCGCTTCCAGGCTGCCTGGAATCCAGAAACCATCCACGCCCACCAGATAGACGGCGTCCCACTCCAGCCCTTTGGCGCTGTGCTGCGTTGTCAGAGTGATACGGCCGGGAGACGGTTCGTAGCCCAGATCGGCGGGGGCGGTGATGGGCAGATGGCGGCGGCCTTGGGCCACGTCCGCCAGTTGGGCCGCCAATTCCGGCAGCCGCCACTCCGGGTTGGCGTCGCGCCAGCGGCGTAAAATGGCGGCGATCTGGTAGGCAATCGCCAGGTCCACTTCGTGCAGCTCACCGCGGGCGAACAGCTCGTCGCCCAGTGACAGCGCCAGGTCGTCGATGGGCAGGGTGCGCAGGTCGAACAGGTGTTGGAGGAAGGCGGTGAAACGGAGAACGGCCGTTATATCATCTTCCTGGGCTACACCGGCGGGCAGGGCGCTTTCCGGGGTGGCGCCCGGCGCGGGGAAGAGCAGCGCTTCCGGCTGGTAAACGCTGCGCAGGATGGTGTGCAGGCGGGGCAGATCTTCGGCCGGAAAGGCGGCGGCGGGATGGTCCAGAGCGTGCAGAGCGGCGTGGGCATTCACCAGCGCTTTGCTGTTGAGCGGGTCGGCCAGCAGGGCCAGGATGGCGTGGATGCCGGCGGCGATTTCCCGTTCACGGCTGCCGCCGCGCAGCAGGTTGTCGTAATCCGCGCCCAGTTCGTCCAGGTGGTCGGCCAGCAGGTAGCCGGTCTGGTTGGTGGGAACCAGGATGGCCAGGGTGTGGGCCGGATGTTGAGCGCCGTATTGTTGGGCTAAGCGGGCGATAGACGGCAGTTCTTCGTCTTCGCGGTGTTTGTAGACGGCGATGCGGATGGCGGCTTCGCTGTCGGGCGGATTGGGTTGGGCGTCGCCGGGCGGGGTGGGCAGGATGTGCTGGCGGCGGAAGGTGTTGTGGCGCACTTCGTCAATCGGGTGGTGGTCGATCACCCAGTCCAGCATGGTGTTGGCGGCGCCCATGATGAGGGGAGCGCAGCGTCCGCTGTTGGGCAGGGGGCGGGAGACCACGTCTGGCAGGTCGCTGAAGGCGTTGAAGAAGCGGGGATGGGCGGCAGTGAAGGTGCTGGTGATGGCCTGGTTGGGGTCGCCGACGCGCACCCAGTTGCCCTGCGCGCCGGTGAGCCGGGTGAGCAGCACTTCTTGCAGGGGGATGCTGTCCTGGGCTTCGTCTTCCAGCACGAAGGGCCAGCGTTGGCGCAGGGCGGCGGCCAGGTCGGGCCGGTGTTCCAGCAGGTTCACCGCCTGCCAGATCAGGTCGTCGAAGTCCAGTGCCCCCTGCCGGGCCAAAATTTGTTGGTAGCGGGCGTAGATGGCGGTCATCATCCACAGGAGGGGAGAATCAAAGATTGAAGATTGAAGATTGTCGTCTGCCGCTCTTAAATCTTTACTCTTTAATCTTTCAAATATCTGCTCGGGGGTGTAGCGTTCGTTTTTGGCGGTGCGGATGAAGGTGCGGGCGGTGCGTTCGGTGATGTCGCGCCAGCGGGCGCGCATTTGGGGGGTGTCTTCTG
>JAWOGU010000549.1:0-5412 GCA_046496595.1 Chloroflexota bacterium | reverse complement strand
CTGAAGGGCGCTTGTTGTTAGGCAGCCGAAAAAACGGCCGTTTAACCAACAAGCCGATGTCGATACGGGCGATGCAGAATCGTATTACCTATCTGGGAGAGCGCCAGTTGGGGCTTGAGGGTCTGTCTCCCCATGACTGCCGTCATTACTGGGCCACCGACGCGGCAAGAAGTGGGACGGATCCGTTTCGGCTACAAGAGGCCGGCGGCTGGGCGAGCCTAGCGATGCCCCGGCGATATGTGGAAGCAGCGGAGATTGCGAATAAGGGAGTGAAGTTATCGGGATAAAAATAGGCTTTGCTAGAAGATACTCTTGGTTTTTGGGTATCTCCCATAAGCATGCAGAAATATCCTCTAGGAAGGAATTATAAAAAGAAACGCCATTTCGGGGCTAAAGTGGTTACCCCACAAACCGCGCCCAGTTCTCTCACCCTGGCGACCACGACCTCGCTTTGTGTTTGCCTCAACTCTGCAAACCCAACAGCTTGGCTAGTTTTTTTTGTAACCGTTCACCTACCAGAAAATGGGACACGGATTTTCACAGATGAACACAGATTGAAATCATCAAAAATCCGTGAAAATATGCGTTTATCCGTGTCCTATTCAAACAGATCCTTTAACTGAACTGTGATCCGGGCGGCGCAGCGGGCGCGGGCCGCGCGAAACAGCGACGCCACGTGCTGCGCCCATTGATGTCCCGGATATGCATCCAGCAGCAGCAAAGCTTCATCGTAACGGGCAACGGCCGTTGCCCATTCCTCCCGCAGCTCATGCCACTCCCCCAACGTCCCGATGCTGTTCGCCTGCTCAATCTCATCATTGGCTTGCTGCCACAGCCGGATGCTCTTCTCCAGAACCATACGAGACTCCTCCCATCGCGCCAACGCCAGCAGCGTATTCCCCAGATTGTGCGTCAGCGAGCCACGCAAGTGAAATAGTCCTTTCATCTCTTGCGCCGCCGTCATCCCTTTACGAAAAGCTGCTTCCGCCTGTGAGAACTCTTTCATTGAATAATGCAGCATTCCCAAACCATTCAACACTTTCAGCTTATCCACCTCGCTGACCGTCGGCGCCAATACCGCGTACGCCAGCTCATAACACGCCCGGGTTCTCTCCAGGCGGTTCTGCCGATGGTACATGAGGCCCAAATTCAAGCAGGTGCGCGCCATCTGGGTTGGCTGATTCAGGCCCGACCACAACGCCAGCGACTGCATAAACTGCGCTTCGCTCGCGCCATAGTTGCCCGTTTCCAGTTCAAGCAGACCCAACGTGGTAAACAAGGAGGCTAAGGTGGGGGATGGCGTGGGCAGCAGCAGGCGTAAGGCGGCTGCGCCATGCTGTCTGGCCTGGGCATACGCTTTGCGGCCCAGGTGCGTATTTGTCAGGTGAAAATGCGCCGAGGCTGCCAGGTCGGTGAGCTGATGCGCTTCGGCCAGCGCCACCGTCCCTTCTTGCACTTGGATAGCATCGTCGAAGCTGCGATTGAGAAAGTAACTGCGTCCCTGAACCAACAGCAGGCGCACCTTGACCTCTGGCGGCAGGCTCAGGGTAACGGCCGTTTCCAGCAAAGGCAGCCATTCAGTCCATAAGCCCCATTGTTCGATGATGATGGCCGTGTCTATCGCCAGCCGGGCGGCTTCCTCCTGCGCGGCGGCAAACGCCAGGCCATCGGCCACTGCCTGCCAGACAGCTTCTTTTTGCAATTGCCAGCGGTCGGCCGACGCCGCGTCGGCCGACGCCCCGTCGGCCAACAAACGCTGCCGCCAGAGGCCCAGGTTGGCGCGAACCGCCCATTCATAATGCGCTCTGACATCAAACGTGGCCATCGTCACCGTCGAGAAGTGAGCGCACAAACAGTTCGGTGAGGCGGTGAATGCCGTAGAAACGCTCCCAAATCTGGCTGCTGCGTATTTCCAGCAGCGAGCGGCCAATCAGTTCGTTGATGGCCGGCCACATCTGCGCTTCCGACAGGCCACTCAGGGTTGCAATCTGTTCCGGGTCCATGCCACCCTCAGCGGCCAGGGGCATAATGGCCAGGATGGCCTTAGCATCGTGGCTCAGGGTAAGCCACGTCTCGCGCAGGATGCGTTGGTAGATGGCTTCACCCTCGACCAACGGCCGTTCTCGCAGCGCGGACAGCAGAGGGGGCAGCGGCCGTCGTTTGCCCAAATTCACCAACTGCTTCAACGCAAACGGGTTCCCGCCTACCACCTGGTAAATCGGCAGCAGATCGGTGTAGCCGGCCGCGGCTGCCTCCGTAAACCCGATTTCTGCCGCATAATGCTGAATCAGGGCGATGCTGTCGGCTTCGCTCAGTTCCGGCAGCGTCAGAGAAAGCGAACCGGCATGGTCGGCCGGCGGCGTACGCGAGGTAAGCAGAAAGCGGCTGGGCTGAGCCAGCGTCAGCAGTTCGGCCAGCATGTAGGCGGTGTCGGCGGGCAGTTCCAGGTTATCTATGATGATGAGGTGCGCCTGGTTTTTGAGCAGCGGGCGTAAGTTGCGCAGCACGTCATCGTGCGTGGCGCTGCGCGACAGGGCGGGCAGCAACTGCTGCCCCAATTGGCCGACAAGCCGCTGAAAGGTCTGTTCAGGAGACAAGGGGAGGCGCGGTTGAGCCAGATTGTTGATTTTAAGCCAGACGACTTCGTCGTAGTAAAGGCGGCGTATGGCACGGCGCACTGTGTGATTCGCCAGCGACGTTTTGCCAATGCCGCCAATGCCCACGAGGGTGATAACCCAGGGAGAAACGGCCGTTGTCAGCAGCGCCAGCAGCCTATCAGACAACCCATCCACGCCAAACAACTGCGTGTAACTTTGCGCCTCCAATTGTGCGCTTTGCTGCGCAATCAACGCCGCCCGCGCCCGGTTTTCCATATCAAGCAGAATTTCTGACAGCCATTGCAGCGCATCCCGCTGCTTATGTTTTACCTGGTCCTGGCTCAAGCCCAGCAGCATACTCACCCGCAAAATCGTTTCCTGATCGTGAAAACGCTTCTTGAGGATCTGCGCCGCCTGGGGCTGCTGCTTTTCCAGATGTTTCAGGCCATCCAGCAGCATTGCGTTGGTTGCCAGACGCAGGGCGGCGGGCGTTTGCAAACCAAATTGGCGCTGCTGCTCCTGTACCAACAGCAGGTAGGCCAGCAGGTGCTCGGATTTGTCATCGGCTGCATACCAATGTTTAAGCGCGGCGTGCACATCCTTTTTTAGCTGCGACAAAGCCAGGTCTTTGGAGAGGTTCATGAACTGTTTCTCCCGGTAATCAGTCTCGAGTAATCGATGATTGGTAGGTGATGATGGCCCCATTTTGCCTGATTTGGCCCATTTTCGCACTTTTTTGCTCGTTTTGCCTGTTTTTCGCTGCATGTCGCCAAACCGCCGTGCCAATTTGATGTATGCTCCAGGTGTGTCAGGGCATGTCAGGATTGGGAAATGAAATGGGGCGAGCGAACCTTGATTCGCTCGCCCTATTTTTTAGTGGAAGGCGTTTTTGGACGGATATTGTTACATTTTATGCGCTAATGGATATGCAGAAGAGTCTGTGCAAGAGGCCAGGATGATTTTGTCAGGCAAGGGGTTGGCCCTCGAGAGTGTGGCCCCGGCTTTTCTGGGTTTGAAGGCGGGCTGGATTCGCGGCGCAGCAGGGAGGCGTGTTTCCGCAGCGGTGTTGATTTCGCAGGTGACGGGTGATGATGGGGAACGGCCGTTGCCCCGTGGACTGCTGTTGGCAGGCGGCGCCGAATGCGGCCAACATCTGCTGGCCGATCCCCGCGTACACCTACTCGTCCAATACATGCTGGCAGCAGAAAGTCCGGTTGGCTTGCTGCGCCCGGTTTGCTATCCGCTTTAGGACCTGCTGGCTAAACGGTCAGTGAATGCGCCGATTTTAGTGCAAGAATCACGGACGACAGCTGATTTTGTCAACGCCTTCGTGCAGCGTTACTACGAAGCCGGGGAAGAGGGACAGCCATCTAACCGCCGCCGGTTGGGGGCGAATGAAGGATGATCTGCCCGACATGATACGCCTCATTTTGACTGGATACGACGACGGCCGCGCCCAGCGGTGGCTGGTAAACGGCCACCAACAGCCAGTGCGGAATACGGCCGCTGAGGATCGTGCCTTTATCTTGAGGCACGGGCGGCAGCGGAAGCCGTTCCGGTTCATCAATGTCCAGATATTGCAAACCGGTGTTCATTTCCAATAGAAGATACTCGCCCCGTGGGATGAGTTGGGTTTGCCAATCGGCTTCTTCTGTTTCGCCGGCTTGCCGGGGCAGCGTTGGCGGCGTGACCCACCCCAATTGGGCGTCGAACATCATGAAGGGCGAAAAAAGTAAACATGACCGGGGTGATGAACGAACGGGTGCCATTAAGCCCCTGGAACTTTACTGGTTCGGGTATGACAGAACGGAGCCAGTGCAGACATTTGAACGATTAGCCCAGGTGATGCGTGCCGCTAAATCCCCCGGCAAAGTCGGTAAAGAAATCTGGGTCAATTTAACAGGAGGCAGCAACATTATCAATGGTGCGTTGCAGTTAGCTGCCTCATTAACCGGTACATCTGCCCAAATGTACTACCTGCTTTCTGACGACCCACGTTGTATTCGCCATACCGTTCCACCAAACAAGCTGCGCACGGAACAGGATCACTTTTAGGTAAATTTGCCGATGGTCTATGTGGACTTTAACCCAGTTCAAAAACAGTTTTGGGGTTTGAAACCCTTAATCTACGCGGCATGAAGAAGCTGTGGGGGCGCAAGATTAGCCACTTGGGTTTCTCCCAATTCATGCTCATTTTGGAACATGTTGCCTGCATGAGAGGTAGGCAGGTCGTGAAGATCGGTCAGTGGAAACCGACCAGTCAAACATGCTCCTGTTGTGGACATCGCTAGCCAATTGGGCTACGAGAGCGTTGGTTCATATGTGAGGCGTGTGGCCTGGAAATCGGGCGGGATCACAACGCCGCCAGAAATATCAGGCGTGAAGCCATCGCGCTATTAGGAGTTGGGGCATCGACTCCGCGCTTAGAGGGAGTTAGCCAGTCGTTTTCGACTGCATCCCTTGCTTGAAGCCAAGAATCCCACAGGCTTCAGCCGTGGGAGTATGGTGCGCCATGGAACGGCGTGATGAATTGTCTGCAAAGCAGACGAAAGGAAGAGATTCATGAAACCTTTTAGTCGAACCTGGTTAGTGTAATGGGAAACCAGAGCATGAACAGAGCATCCGGGTAAAGCGAGTTGAGAGGGGCCGATGATCCTGTGGGACGGATATAAACACCCTCAAGACGACATCGCAACGACTGGCTGTCACGGTGAAAGCTACACTGCCTGAATCCTAACCTCCAGGGGTCAAACCAGGGGCCTATGGGAAAACCGGCTGAAACCCATAACTTACTGATACGAGGAATCGACATACT
>JAWOGU010000546.1:0-10492 GCA_046496595.1 Chloroflexota bacterium | reverse complement strand
CGGCCAGATAATTCATGGCCCAGCGAGTTTGGAAAAGGATCGCTTGTTTCTCATGCACGTTACGCAGCAAAAAGACGCGCTTGCCAATCGCAGAAATCAAATCATCATACTCCTTACGATTCAGCCCGCCCGGCGTGGCTGATGACAAACCATCTAGCAAACGCTGTTTGTCCTGTTCTGTGCCGAGCTTGCCAATAAACCACGTGCCCGCATTAGACAGCGCCTTGTAATCAATGTCAACCGGGTTTTGCGTTGCCAGCACCATACCCACCCCAAAAGCGCGCGCCTGCTTGAGCATGCGCAGCATTGGTTCCTTAGAAGGCGGATTGCCAACCGGGGGCAGGTAACCCACAATTTCATCAAAATAGACCAACGCCCGCAGCGACGTGACGCCGCTTTGCGCCCGCATCCACGACTCCACAGCCGAATAGAACAAAGTCACAAAAAACATACGCTCTGCTTCCGGCAAATGCGCAATATAGAAAATAGTGTGGCGTGGCTGCCCGGTTGGCGTGAATAGCAGCGCCTCAATATCCAAAGGTTCTCCTTCAATCCACGCCTGGAAAGCAGGGGAAGCCAGGATGTTGTTGAGCGCCATCGCCAGATCAAACCGCTCCTTTTCAGGGAAGAAGCGGTCGATGTCAAAAACACCCAGCTTGTCAAAAGGCGGCGTCTGTGTCTGCATAATCAATTCGCCCAGGTCCAGGTCTACTCCCTGACTCCAGGCATTCTCGAAGATGTTCGACAGTAAAATGTGTTCCCGAGAGCGTACTGGATCAATGTCCTTGAAACCGACCAGACCCAGAAGCGCAGTCACCGTGCCGGAAATTTGCTCGCGCAGCATCTCTCTATTCTCTGCCCACGGAATCGCTGGCGCTTTTAACGAGGAGAGGATGCTTAAGGAGTGACCGGCGTCGGATCCCGGCGTGTAGATGGCGAACTGCGCACTCTCTTTGAGCGCCTTGATGCGCTCGGGCTGGATGTCCCAGGAGGCAAGACCGTTACGCCACTGATCAGCAACGTCTGCTGCTGCCTGTTCGACGGTTTTGCCGGAGCGCCGCGCTTCGTCGGCGTTGATCCAGGGCTGGAAATCGGTTGGCAAGAGATCTGGGAAATGGAGCAGGGCATTGGTGATGTCGCCCTTGGGGTCGATCATCAGTGACGGGATATTATTGAGCGCTGCTTCTTCGAGCAAATCCAGGCAAAGCCCGGTTTTGCCGGACCCTGTCATCCCCACCACAACGGCGTGAGTCGTTAAGTCAGCCGAATCGTAGAGCAGTGGGTTTTGGCCGGTTTCTCCTGTGGCAGCATCTGTAATACGTCCCAAGTAGAAGTGTCTGTCCAGGTTTGACATGGGGTTATCCTCCAGGCAAAAGTCTAGCGTAAAAGGAGTTCTTTTGCCACAGATCAAATCTGGCTCTCAGGGCGGTTGCCTGTTCGTTTGGCAGTAATCGCTGCGGCTTGAAAGCCCGCAGCTAAAAAGATGTAGCCGAGGTATCCCTGCCTCGCTCCGCCAGACGCGATAAGAAATCGCGGCTACAGCGCAACCGACAAAACTTGTTTGTTGGACTACTAGAGCTGCTAATTTTTAGCTATAAATCGCGGTTTGAAAAACTAAAAAGAGCCAGCCCTACCAATGCAAGCATAAAAAAGAGGGCATACCAGAGCATCAAGTCGCTGGGCTGGGAGGCAACGGAAAAGGGGCCAGCCATCACCGGCACACTGGTGAACTGGGGCTGGAAAAGGGCCAGGGCTTTTTTCCAGAGGATTTCGGTGGGCATGATGAGACTGGTGACGATGCCGATGTTAACGGCCGTTTCATTCTCAAACAACGCCCCAATCTGCTCGATCCAACTACCCAGGAAGGCAATGCCGTAGAGCATAAAGGCCAGGGCGCCGTTTGCCAGGGTGGAAAGCCGCGTGCCGCCCGCCAGAGAAAGCGACAGCAAAATCAACCCTTGCAGCATGATCAGCGCAATACCTTGCCAGAAATTATCAACCACTATGCCGGCAATGGCATATGCAATCAGCATCACCCCGCCCGGCAGCAGCCCAATAAAAGCGACCAACAAAAAGGCGAAGCCGAGCCATTTGCCCAACACAATTTCTGACCGGCGCACAGGTTTGGTGACCAGTGTGTCAATCGTGTGAGACTCAATTTCACCCGAAATACTGTCAACCGAAATCAGAACCGACATCAAGGCGATCAGGAAGTTGGTGACATACAGGCCGATGATGAGCAAAGCTGAGGGAATCATTACCAGATCGGCGCTGTCGTTGCTTCTGTTATTAAATTCCCGGTACATGTAGTGAAAGCCGATGCCGTAGATACCCAAAAAGCCCAGCGTGAGCAGCAAAATAACCCATAGAATACGCCGCCGCTGCGCTTCATGAATGGTCAGGCGGGCGATGGTGGGAATGGTCGAATAGTCATTCAACTGCCTTGTCATGTTGTCACCTTTCTGGTTTGCCAGGACTGCCGATGATTTGAAGGAAACGGTCTTCCAGGGACAACGGTTCAGGTGTCAGCTCATAGAGGGCATGGCCATGGGTGACAAGCCAGGCGGCCAGTTCTGGCAGTTGGCTGGCTTGCGGTATGGTAAGGTGAATACGCCCATTAGCCCGATTAAGATGAACGCTTTCGCCAAATTGGGTCAGTTGGTCTAGCAAGGCCGGTGAAGGTTCTCCAACGCGAATAGTGAGCTGCACACAGTCCTGGTCAAAATCTGCCAGGGAGATGGTTTCAATAATGCGACCATCCCGGATAAAGGCGACACGATCGCACGTTTTTTCTACTTCGCTGAGCAGGTGGGAGTTGAGGAAAACGGCCGTTCCCATTTCACGCAGAGTCGTAATGATATCCCGCACCAGCCGCCGTCCCAGCGGGTCCAGTCCAGAGGTTGGCTCATCCAGAAAGACCAACTCCGGGTTGTTGAGAAGCGCCTGGGCTAAACCAATGCGCTGGAGCATCCCTTTGGAGAATGCCTTGAGCTTTGTGTCAGCCTTATCGGCCAGGTCAACTAATGCCAGAAGATCAGGGATAACGGCCGTTCGCTCTGTTTTGCTCATGCCATACAAACGGCCGTGGAGGTTCAGAAATTCGGCGGCGGTAAGCCAGGGATGAAAGCGGAAATGTTCGGGCAGATAGCCGATACGAGACCGGACCTGTTGGTGGGCTAATGGTTGATCCAGCAAAACGGCCGTGCCCGTCGTCGGCCGCGTCAATCCCAGCAGCATCTTAACGGAAGTGGTTTTACCGGCCCCGTTTGGTCCTAAAAAGCCAAACACCTCACCCCGGTTGACCGTCAGCGTTAAATCTTGCACCGCGACTGTAGCGCCAAATTCTTTGCGCAACCCTTGTGTTTGGATGGCAAAATTGTCCAATGAATGCCTTTTGCAGGGGTGATGGAAGATTGAAGATTAAAGATTGGCGTGGTACGTGATGGCCTTGGGTTACGCATCACAATTCCAGCACCCACTTTGGTTTTTTAATCTTTTGTTAGTATCTTCTCAAAATTTCGTGGGCAACGAGGCCTGAGCTTGTCGAAGGCCGTTGGTTTCGACAGGCTCAACCAACTCCGCCGCGATTTATTGAGAAGATACTTTTGTTATTCCAACGACGCCGCCAACGACTGCAACTCTGCCGGCGACTTCGGGCCTTGGAGCAGATAAATGATGCCCTCTCTTTCCCAGACGATAGCGGATTGCATACTGTCGATGTCTTGCAGCGCCAGACCGCTGCCGCCGTCTACACTGATCTCCCGGAATGTTACCGCATTTTCCGGCAAAGGCAGCAGTAATGTGCGGGTCCAGTCTATTTCACGGGCCAACCGTTGTGCTTCAACCTCATCCAAGCCCATCACCTGTAAGAATGCCTGGGCCAATACGGCATCATCTCCCATTTCTTTCGGATAAATAACTACTGGGCTTTCTGTTTGGATCAACCAGGTATCATCAGGCCAGATTTGCTCTACGCCAGGAAAAGCTATGATCTCAATACGAGCGCCGTCAAGGCTGTCTGGCAGCAGCATTGGGTCAGCGCCAGCGGCTTCGACAATGGCCCTGACGCCGGCTAAATCAATGATCAGACTGCCATTGCCGCCGCCGATCACGTTAATGTTTTCCGGAGCGCCTAAGACGGTCAAGGTACGCGGCGCAAGGCCAGTTAAGGCGCCGGCTTTGGCCAGAGAATCAACCGGTGTTTGCTCGCCAGGTTCGTCATAAATGAACAGTCCACCCGGATTCAGCCCTTCTTGCGCCAGTTTCTCAAACAAGGCCATTTTTTCAGGGGAAATGGAGACGGCCGCGAATTTTTGCACGCGGAACAGACCCAGAAATTCACTGGCGGCGGCGCGCACGCCTGGAAAGGTGAAGACGAGAGCAAAGACGAGCAAGATGGCGGCGGCAAAAGTCCAGCGCCGCACCGGGCCAGGAGAGAAGAATCGCTGCCAGAATGAGGGCGGGCGCTTCTTTTCGGCGGTCTGGATGCGCTGTCGGACCTGGCTCAATGCCTGGGCGGCTGGCCGGGGCGCATCGAGCGAAGCTGGTTCCAGCACGGAAAGCTGGTTGAGTACCTCTTGAATTTCCGGGTCGTTCATAACCTCACCTCTTCGGTTTCCTCTTCCTCGTAGGCTTCCTGGAATGCTTTGGCGGCGCGGGCAAGCAGCGTGCCCACGGAACCGGGCGCCACGCCGCAGATGGCGGCGCATTCGGCGTAACTCAGGTCCATCTGGCGTAGAATGAGCAGTTGAACCTGGCGTTCTGGCAGTTTGGCTAAGGCTTTACGCACGGCAACGGCCGTTTCCCGTTGGCTGACTTCTGCTTCGGTGCTGAGGCTGCCGGCCGGGTCTGGGGCCAGATGCAGGTTACGCTGCCAGCGGCGCTGGCGGCTGCGGATTTCGTTGTAACCCATATTGGTGGCTACCCGGTAGAGCCAGGCGCCAATGTTGTGTTCTTTTCTAAGATTAAAACGGCGGCGGGTAAAGGCGTGGTCGTAAAGTTTGATGAACACTTCTTGGGTCAGGTCTTCCGCTTCGGCGCGGCTGCCGAGCAAGCGGAAGAGCAGCCCATAAATGCGGTCATAGTGAGCGTGAAACAGGGCTTCAAATGAGACATTGTCCCCTTCGCCGATCCGGGTCAGTATCAAATTGTCAGACAATGTTGCCACAACTTGTCCTTTTGGCTGGTTTGATTGGTTCAATTCACTCATCTAAACACCAGGAACGGCCGTTTTGTGACAAGAAAGGCAGGGGTCAGACCTCTGCCCAGTTCTGTGTTCTTTGACCAAATTCATAACTCCAGGGTACACTATTTTGGGAAGAAATTCTATGGCAAGGCAAACAAGCAACGGGGTTAACGACATACCATTCAAGCCGGAAACAGCCAGAGAACGGCCGTTTTCGACGCAAGAAACCTTTGGCGCGGCCTGTCCATTTTTGGGCATGACGGATGACGCCCAGACGCGGCTGTTATTTGCTGCGCCGTCTGGCTGCTGTTACCGGGCCAATCCGCCTGAGGCAGTAGCCGTTGATCACCAACAGAGCCACTGCCTGACCTCAATGCATAAGCTGTGCCCGGTTTTTACAAAGCCGACGTGGGATCCGCTGCCGCCGGAACTTTTGCACACAGCCCCGCGTTCCCGCTCGCGCCGTTTTGGGCCATGGCTGGCGCTGGCTGCCTTTCTGCTGGGTCTGGCGCTGTTTTTGGGTTTGCTGTTTGGTTGGGGGAACGGCCGTTTCGCCGCAGTTTCGTCTATGGCGCCCACCCCGGTATCGGGATTGGCGGCGCTGCCGGCTGCTACGCAAACCACGGCCCTGATGAACACAAAAACGGTCGCGCCCAGTTCCACGCCAACCCCGACCGCCCCTACGCCAACCCCGCTGCCCACAAAAACGGCCGTGCCCTCGGCCACAGCCACCACGCAGCCGACAATCACCCCCTCCGCCACGCTGGCGCCCACCTATACGCCTCTCCCGCCCCCTGAAACGGCCGTGCCGCCCATATTTGCCAAGGTGGCGGCGCTGCGCCTAAACGTGCGGTCAGGACCCGGACTGGCTTATGACCTGCTGGCAACGATTGAAGAGGGCACACAAATTGAGCTGACGGGACGGCTGCGGGATGGCAGTTGGTGGCAGATATGCTGCGTGAACGGCGAGACCGTCTGGGTTTATGGTGAAGGGCTTGAAATACCGGCGGCGGCGGAAACGGCCGTTGCCATTCTCCCTGCCCCACCGCTGCCCACAGCCCTGCCCGAAAATTAAAAAAGCCCAACAAGTGTTGGGCCTCACTGTACACTGTACACTGTTTACTGAAAACTAATTCTAGTAAGCCCCTTTGCCCCGCATTACCACCCACGGTGTCTTGAGCAAAATGTAGATATCCATCCACAAAGAGTAATTCTGCACGTAGTAAATATCATCTTCGGCATGGAGATGCATTGGTTTGTCGGCGCGACCATTCACCTGCCACCAGCCCGTCATCCCCTGCGGCACTGCAAATCGTTTGTGCTGCCACAATTCATACTTTTCTAGCAGCCAGGGCAGTTCAGGGCGCGGCCCAACCAGGCTCATGTTTCCCAGCAGCACGTTGAACAACTGCGGCAGTTCATCCAGACTGGTACGTCGAAGAAACCGGCCAACTCTGGTGATACGCGGATCATCAGGTCGGTTATGGACTACTTCGCCATTTTCATTGGTCTTGGTGACCATGTTTTGTAGTTTCTCCGCATCTTGAACCATTGAGCGGAACTTGAACATATGGAAGATACGGCCGTTTTCCCCCACCCGTTCTTGCCGAAAAATAACCCGACCCGGCGAATCCAGCTTAACCATCAATGCCACCACTGCCATGATGGGCAGCAAAAACAGCGTAATGATGGTGCCGACTACCAGGTCAAACAGCCGTTTAATTAGCCGTTGATAATCATTCAGCATCGGGTCCCGCAAATTAATCATGGGAATACTGCCAAAATCATCGACAGTCGCCCGGTACAATGTCAGGCTGAAGTAATCCGGAACAACACGCAGTTGCACCGGCAAATCTGTCAGGCTGAGAACCAGTTTGTTCACTTCGCCATAAGCGCGGCGTGGCAGCGCAATGACAACGTCGGTGATTTGATGCTGTCTGACGACGTAGTGGACATTTTCGATCTTACCAATGATGGGCAGGTTGTATTCATTACCATTGTCATCCAGATAGCCGCACAATTTTAATCCGGGCCATGAATTGCGTTGGATCATTTCGCCGACGCGGCAGCCAACTTCACCAGCCCCAACAATCAGTATGCGTCTTTCTTCCAACGAGCCGGGCGGCGCCACTTTGAACCAGATACGAATCAAAACCCGCCAGCTCAAGAGAAAGCAAAGGTCTAGCAAAACAAAAGTGACAAATAACCAACGGGAAAAGTCTCGGAACGCCAGGTATAAAAATCCGGCAAAAAGCAGGGCGGCAAAACCTGTGGCCAGAGTGACCACCTGCATTTCATCCACCACTTTGTAAATACGCTTGGGGTCATACACGGAGGCAAATAAAAAAACAAAAATCCACAAGAATGGCACGATAATGAACAGGGTTTGAGGGACAAATACGCTGGGGGCCGGCACCAAAAGTGGAAGACTCGACAAATAAGGCCTGAAATAGATCGCAAGGAGAAAGGCCAATAGTGTCAAGACGCTATCCAAAATAATTGACACTACGGCAAAATTTACCCCAAATCGCCGAAACATGCTTTCCTCCTGATAGATACAGCCAGTTGAAGATACCGATATCGATGTGGATTGCGCTGGCTTATAGAACGTCGGAAAACACCCGACTGTTCGGAATATTATACGTCATGTCTGCCTCTTGACAATAAAAATACATGAAACCGAGGTGCAGCGACTGACCGTTATGGCGCGGTTAACCGACTAGACGTTGGTCAAGGTGGTCGAGGATAGACTGGAGTTCTGAGGGAAGTGGGGCTTCGAAGGTGAGTTCTGCGCCGTCAAACGGCCGTTTGAAGGTCAGCTCGGCAGCGTGCAGAAAATGGCGTTTTAGCTGCGGGAAGGCGGGTTTGCGTCGTCCATAAATGTGGTCGCACACGATGGGAAAACCAATGTAGGCCATATGGACGCGAATCTGGTGAGTGCGGCCCGTGTAAGGATAGCAGTTGACCAGGGTGTAGTCGTCGTAAACAACTGCCGTTTCGTAATGCGTTTGGGCTTCACGAGCCGTCGCGGAAAGGCGGGGAGAAATCACGGCCATCTTTTTACGCTGGTTGACATCCCGGCCAATAGGCGCGTCGATGAGGGCGACCGGCGGCTGGATCTGACCTTCAACGAGGGCGATGTACCTTTTTTTTATGGTACGGGTTTTGAACTGATGCTGCATGGCGCGCAGCGCCCGGTCGTTTTTAGCCACTACGATAAGGCCGGAGGTATATTTGTCCAGCCGGTGGACGATGCCGGGACGATGTGTAAAGTCGATGCCCTCAATATCCGGGCAGTAGTGGAGGATGGCGTTCACGAGGGTGCCTGTTTCGTTACCGGCTGAGGGATGCACCACCATGCCCGCCGGTTTATTGACCAAAATGATGTCGTCATCTTCGTAGCAAATGTCGAGTGGGATATCTTCGGCGGTTAAGCCGCTTTCGATGACTTCGGGCAAAACGGCCGTTACCTGTTCTCCCCCTGCTAATTTCTGGCTGGCTTTGGCAGAACGGCCGTTTACCAGCACCGCGCCCTCTTTAATCAGCCGCTGCCACTGCATCCGTGAAAGGTCCGGCAGCGCTTCAGACAGGGCGCGGTCCAGGCGCTGACCGGGAGTATCGAGCGTTAATTCAACTTGCTGGCTGTTCATCACGTTGTTCCCCCCTTGGCGCTGTTTGCTGTACTTCGGCGTCCGCGGCAGCTTTGAACTTCTTTTCTTCCTGCCACATCAGCCAGACCAGGGCAATAGAACCAAAAACAACGGCCATATCAGCGACGTTAAAGACGGGCCAGGGACCAAAATCCAGGAAATCGGTCACATAGCCCAGGCGCAGCCTGTCAAGAAGATTGCCCAATGCGCCGCCCAAAATAATGCCCAACACCACACGCACGCCTATATGACCGGCAGGCAGGGTATAGTTGTAGAAGAGAAGAACGGCCGTTACCACCATGGCTACCAGGGCAAAAATCATACTGCCGCCGGCAAACAGGCCAAAGGCAATGCCGGTATTGCCAATGTGGGTGATCTGGAAGAAAGGCGCCAGCCACTCCAGCGGCATCCAACTGGTGTTGTAAGTGACATTGGCCTCGATGATAAATTTTGTGGCCTGATCCAGTATGAGGATGAGCAGCGCCACCAGCAGCATCACCGACATTTGTTTCCAGGAGGCGCGTTCGTTTGGAGCGGCAACGGCCGTTTCGCTGCTATTTTTTGGGTCTTGTTCCGTCATATGATCCTTTGTTTATCCGTGAATTGTCCGAGTCATTGTACCAACGGCCAGGAACAGACGCGAATCATTTTTCAGAATCTCTAACAAAGGGGCGCGAAAAGAGAACGGCCGTTTTGAGCCACATCCTCAAGAAGCACGTCATTCCTAATGATTAACAGCATCCTTGTTTAAGCGCCGGAATAAAAGATTTGCCCAGTCACTAGACACTTTAACGGGATCAAAGTCCCGAAAAGCGCGTTCTCGCCCTTTTTCTCCATACCTCCGAGCCAAATCTTTGTCATTCAACAAGGTAATCAAATTGTCTGCCAATTCATCCGGGTTATTTGGTTCAGACAACAGTCCAGTTTCCCCATCAGAAACCATTTCGGGCACGCCTCCCGACCAGACCCCCACAACCGGTAACCCGGCAGCCATTGCCCCCAAAAACACCAAAGGAAGCGCATCCAGTTTAGTCGGCAAACAGAATATATCTGAACCGGCAAAGAGTTGGGGTAAATCATCACGAAAGTTGGTAAAGATAACAACGTCGTCTAAGTTCAAACTCGAAGCCAATTGTTTGATATGCTGATCATATCCGGTTCCTGTGGTGCCTTCTCCACAAGCAATGAGACGAACCATCGGATGTGTTTCATAAACTTTGGCAAATGCGCGTAACAAAGTTGTATACCCTTTCTCCGGATCAAGCCGGGCGGCGGTGATAACAACCTCCGCGTTTACCGGTAATGCAAATTCATCCCTTAACCATTTAGGGTCTCGTTCAATTGCATATTCTTCAACATTTGCCCCATGGAGCAGTGCCTCGATTTGTTCAGGCGCAACCCCTTCCCCCAGGGCAGTTTGCCGCACAAATTCCGAACAAGCGATTAAATTTGGCGTCCGCATGATGGTTTTCACCGTTGCTTTTCCCAACCAGTCCCCAACAGCATAGGAAATATGAATGAAATGGGGGATACGAAAGAAAAACGAGAGGATTTTTGCCAAAAAAACCTCGTACCTTTGTTGGGATGTGTAAATGATATCCGGTTGGATTTTCCAGACCTTCCAACTCAAAAAGAAAAATGCAAAAGGAAACCGGTA
>JAWOGU010000517.1:0-11232 GCA_046496595.1 Chloroflexota bacterium | reverse complement strand
ACTGGCGCAGTTAATTGGCATCCCCCGCGAGGAATTAATCGGGCGGCAAACGCCAGACTTCTTCCAAAATCCTGCTGACCGGCAAGTTTATGTTGACGCCCTGCGCCAGCAAGGACAGGTGAACAACTTTGAAGTGATGCTTAAGCGCGGAGATGGCGCGCCGTTTTAGGCGCTGATGTCCGGCCAAATCGCGCAGTTCCAGGGTGAAACGGTCACGATTACCTCCTTCATCGACATTACGGAACGCCAGGAAGCTGTCGCTTTACTTGAAGCGAACGAACGCCGCTACCAGCAAATTCTGGACGCCATCACCCATATGGTGTTGGTTAAAGGGTCTGAATCCCGCATTGTATGGGCGAACAAAGCCTTCCGTGAATATTACGGCATGAGCAATGAGGTGCTGCAAAATCTCATCGACGCCCCGTTTAACGAACCCGACTATACGCTGCAATATGTGAAAGACGACGCCTACGTGTATGAAACCGGCACGGTACTAGACATCCCTGAAGAAATCGTGACCCGTTATGATGGGCACGAGGGTTTATTCCATACGGTTAAATCTCCCATTTATGACGCTGACAATCAGATTATTATGACGGTAGGCGTCTCGGAAGAAATATCTGAACGCAAACGGGTTGAAGCGGCGATGACCAAACAAGCCGTGGAATTGCAAACTGTGGCGGATTTGAGCACGGCCGTTTCCAAGACACTGGACACAGAACAACTGCTGCAAGAAGTGGTCGATCGTACCAAAGAAAGCTTCAACCTGTACCACGCCCACATTTATCTGCTGGACGAAGCCAACGGCGTCCTGAAATTGGCGGCCGGCGCCGGTGAAGTGGGCGCGCAGATGGTGGCTGTCGGCTACAGCATTCAGGCCGATCACCCCCATTCGCTCGTGGCGCAGGCCGCCCAAAGCAAGCAGGGCGTCATTGTCAACAACGTCGCCGCCGATCCGGCCTTTTTGCCGAATCCTCTGCTGCCCAACACCAAATCTGAAATGGCTGTGCCCATGATTGTGGGTAACAAGGTGATAGGGGTATTGGATATTCAGGCAGATACGGTGGATTACTTCACCCATACCGACGTCAATATCCAGACCACACTGGCGGCGCAAACGGCCGTTGCCCTGGAAAACGCGCGCGCTTTTGAACAGGCCCGGCAGTCCACCATCATCATCGACAATACCACCAACATCATCGCCACCATGTCGTTGGAACAGAAAATCCTCTCCCTGAACAACGCCGGTTTACGCCGCCTGGGCTACGAATCCTTAGCGGATGTCCAGGGTCAAAACGTTAGTGTTCTTTTTCCGAAGGACGGAGCGGAAGAGCGCCGCACGCCGGCTATCATGGCCGTGCAGCAGCAGGGCTATTGGCGCGGTGAATCCATGCTCACCACCAAATCAGGTGAACGCTTCCCGGTGGAACAGGTCATCACCATGATTCGGGATGAGAACGGTATGCCCCAGATGCTGATCTTTAATATGACCGACATCACCGAGCAAAAAGAAGCGGAGTTGGCGCAGCAGGCGCTTACCGCTGAACTGGAAGAACAGCTCGAGCGTGTCAACGCCTTGCAGCGCGCCATGACCCGTGAGGGGTGGCAGGCGTATATGACAGCCAGCAAACGGCCGTTTCAGGGTTTTGAATTCAATCAAGATGGCGTCAAAGCCCTCATCGCCCGGGATTTTATTGGCGGCAAAAATGGCAAAAGTCAGATAGCCCACACCAACGGAGCCAGCCAGGTCGTGAATCCGGTTAAAATTCATGGCGCCACCATCGGCCAAATCGGCGCCCGCAACGCCAACGGCGAACCATTAAGCGACGCCCAGCGCGAACTTCTCGCCGCCCTCACCAACCAGGTCGCCGAAGCCCTGGAACGAGCCAGATTGTCCGAACAAACACAAATCGCCCTGACAGATACCGAACACCGCGAACAAGAACTGGCGATCCTCAATGCCATGGCCCAATCCCTCACCGCCCAAACCACGGTAGAAGGCGTGTTAGCCGTCGTTCACGAATACACCGAACGCCTTATGGCCTCCGATGAGTTTTATGTCGCTTTCTTTACCGCCGCCACCAACGAAATTGTATTTGCCTATGGCGTCACCGAAGGCAGAATCATCCGCAATTATGGCCGCCGCCAGGCCGGCAAAGGGCTGACCGAACACGTCTTGCAGCAGCGCCAACCCATCCTCATCGCCAGCGATATTGACAAATATCTGCACGAGATCGGCATTGAAGCCATTGGCCGGCAGGCGGCCTCCTGGATGGGCTGTCCCTTGCAATACGGCGAGCAGGTCATCGGCCTCATTTCTTTGCAAAGCTATGCCACCCCCTATGCCTACGATGAACAAAGCCTGCGCCTGTTGTCCGCCATCGCCAACCAGGCCGCCATTGCCATTGAAAACGCCCGCTTGATTGAAGCCACAGACCAACGCGCCCGTCAGGAACAACTGCTGCGCGAAGTATCCGCCAAAGTCGGCGCCGCTGTAGACGCTGAATCCGTTTTACAAACGGCGGCCCGTGAAATCGGCCGAGCCTTGGGGCTGGAAACCTTCGTCTACCTGAAAGACCCCAAGAAAAACCAGTAGTGTCAATCTGATGAATCATTTCATAACCAGGATGCGCTTATGACCGAGCTAACAAAACAAACGCCAACAACTGAGAACACGATTCCTGAAGCGAACGGGAAGCTGCAAAACCGTATCACCTTGCTGCTCGTTGTGATTCTGATCCCTATTCTGATCCTATATGCCTGGTTTGACATCAAAAATCAACAACGAAACCTGGAGGCTTTGCTCCTGGAAAGAGCTGAAGCTACCGCCACGGCAGGCGCCTCCACCATTAGCAGCTTCCTGGAACAGGCCATTAAAAATGGTGAACTAACAAGGGAAGAAGCGTTTGATACCGATTATCAACAATTCTGGGAGTTTGACCCCACAGCTCATCCTGACTTTGAAGGCGATCCTGCCACTTTAGCCAAATACCATACCGCCTACGATACTTACACCGATGAGCAGTGGCAAGGCCTGATCGATTCATTCTTGGGCGGCGGCGACATGATTTTTGCCGTGGCGGCAGATATCAATGGTTACGTGCCCACCCATAATTCACGCTGGACAAGCGGCGACGGCAGCCCGGCAACGGATCGCACCAAACGCATTTTTAACGATCCGGTGGGCATCCAGGCGGTCCAAAATACCGAACCTATCATCCAGCAAGTTTATCAACAGGCGGGCACGGGGGATACTTTATGGGATGTTTCCGCGCCCATCTATGTGGATGGTGAACATTGGGGCGCTTTCAGAGTGGGTATGGCGCTCGCTCAAAATCAGGAGCGCGTCATCGCCGCCACCTGGCAAACTGTTCTTGGAATCAGCCTGGTTGTTATCCTGGTGTCCATCTTCTCGCTGGTTGTGGGCCGGTATGTTTCGGCTCCTATCGTTGAACTCACCGGCGTCGCTACCCAAATTGCCGGTGGTAATCTAAAACAACAAGTAGATCTGCCAAATCGACAGGAAATTACCACTTTGGCTCAGGTTTTTAACCTGATGACTCAGCAGTTACGCAATGTGCTGGAGAATCTGGAGCAGCGCGTCGCCGCCCGCACCCAAGACTTGAATTTAGCAGCCGAAATTGGCCGCGAGATTACACAGGAACGGGATCTTAATAAACTACTGCCCCAGGCAGCGCAGCTGGTGTTGGATCAGTTCAACCTCTACCAGACTCAGATTTATCTGGTTGACCGAACTGGCGAAAATCTGGTTTTGCGCGCCAGCACCGGCTTTGCCGGCAGCCAGTTGTTGGAAGCCGGGCATCAACTGCCTATTGACCAAAACTCGTTGAACGGAACGGCCGTTTACGAAAAACACGCCATCATCGTTTCCGATACACAAGCAAGCGACATCTTTATGCCCCATCCCCTGCTGCCGGACACCCGCTCTGAGATGGTCGTGCCTCTCATCGTAGATGAACAGGTGGTGGGTGTGCTGGATTTACAAAGCAGCCAGACCAACGCCTTCTCAGAAGACAACCTGGCTGCTTTTGAAGTCTTAACCGGGCAATTAGCCATTGCCATTTTGAATGCCCGCCAAAATGAGGAAATTCGCAAATCGCAAGAAGAAATGCTCGCCAATCAAGCCCTCCTGCGCACCATCATCGACTCTACCCCGGACTGGATTTTTATTAAAGATACCAACCATCGTTATCAACTCGTGAACCAGGGATACGCCAACTCCATCGGCATCGCCCCAGATTCATTTATTGGCAAAGACGATCTCGAACTCGGTTTCCCGGAAGAAATCGTCAAAGGGGATCCTGAAAAAGGCATTCTGGGTTTCTGGGGCGGCGACCGTGAAATTATGGCCTCAGGAGAAATAAAGATCATTGATGAAGAACCGGCCGTCGTCAATGGAGAACCACGCACTTTGAACACCATCAAAGTGCCGCTTAAAGATGCTCATGGCGTCGTAACCGGCGTCGTGGGTTTCGTCCACGACATCACCGACCTCAAAAATGCGCAAGCCCTGCTGCAAAAAGAGCAAGAGCGCATTATTACCATTCTGGAATCAATTTCCATCCCGGTTGTCGTTTCGCGCATCACTGACGGTCGGGCGCTTTATTTAAACGACCCCATGGCCGACACTATCCGCACTGTGCGCGAGAGTCTGGTTGGTAAAGCAACCCCAGATTTTTACAGCAATCCGCAAGAACGCGCGGCTTATCTGGAAGCCCTACAACGGGATGGCTTTGTGCATAACCGTGAAATGAAAATGAAACGGGCAGACGGCGACCCCTTCTGGGCGCTCGTTTCCTCCCGCGTGATTGAATTTGAAGGTGAAGCCGCCATCCTGACGACGGCGCCGGATATCACAGACCGCAAAAACGCGGAAGCCGATATTGCGCGTCACGCCGCAGAATTAACCTCTGTAGCCAGGGTAGCTACTGCCGCTGCTACCCTTCTGAATCCGGTCGAACTGCTGCAAGAAGTGGTTGACCTGACCAAATCCAGCTTTGATTTGTACCATGCGCATATCTACCTGCTGGATGACTTGAGCTTTGACCTGGTACTGACCGCCGGCGCCGGTGATGTGGGCCAGCAAATGGTGACAAACGAAGTGCGCATCCCCTTTGACCAGGAGCAATCGCTGGTAGCCCGGGCGGCGCGAGATGGCGAGGGCGTCATTGTCAATGACGTGCAGGCGGATCCTGGTTTTCTGCCCAACCCGCTTCTGCCCGACACCCAATCAGAAATGGCCGTGCCCATGCTGGTTGGCGGTCTGCTGCTGGGCGTTCTGGATGTGCAATCAGAGCAGGTCGGCCGGTTTACCGCCGAAGACATTACGATCTTCACGACACTCGCGGCCCAAATTGCCGTGGCGCTGCAAAACGCCAACCAGCATGAAGAAACACAGCGAGCGCTGGCGACAGTGGAAATTTTCCAGCAGTTGGCAGCCACTACCCAGGAAGGCGTAGGCATTGCCACGCTGCAAGGAGAAGTGGTATACGCCAACCCGGCGCTGCTGAACCTGCTCCACATCGAGGATCCGGAAGAAGCGTTATACGGCCGTTCCCTGTCCAACTTCTACCCTGAACCCATGCGGCAGCGCTTCCAGGAAGAAATTCTGCCCACGCTCCTCACAGAAGGCGGCTGGCAGGGCGAAGGGGAAATTCAGCCTGGGGATACGCCCACTTTTACCGATGAAAACTACTTTTTGCTGCGCGATGACGCCGGTAATCCCACCCAAATTGGGCTGCTCATCTCAGATATTTCTGAGCGAAAACAAATTTATGAAACGATTCAGGCAAACCAGAACCTGATGCGCACCATTATCGATGCCACGCCTGACTGGATTATCGTGAAAACCAGAGAAAATCGCTTTGCGTTGGTCAATCAGGCGTTTTCAGATTTTATGGGCATGCCCGTTGAAGAGATGCTCGGCAAAAACGACCTTGAAGTGGGCTATGACGAGGAATTGGTGAAAGGCAATCCGGAAAAGGGAATTCCCGGTTTTTGGCCGGAAGACCAGGCTGTCATGAACGGCGAACTGGTGAATTTTACGAAGGATGACAAACTGGAAGTCAACGGGCGCATCCGCTACAACAGCACCATCAAAACGCCTCTTAAAAACGAAGACGGGGAAGTGACCGGTCTGGTTGTTTTTGTCCACGACATCACGCCGCAAACGGTGGCGCAGCTCGAACAACAGCATCTCGCCCAGGAACTTGAGGAGCAGCTAACGCAGGTGAATGCCCTGCAACGCGCCATGACGCGGGAAGGCTGGGAATCTTTCCTGGTAAAACAGGAAAGAGGAGCAACCGGTTTTGCCTTTTCCGGCACTACGGTAGAAGCTTTTAATGACAACACCTTGCATGAAACAGTCGGTGAATTGCCACTGGACTTTGAGGGTGTGTCTGAGGTTTCTAATGATGACGGGCAAACGGCCGTTACCCTGCCCCTAAAAATTCATGGGGAGTCAATAGGCGTCATGGGCGCCCGCAATGCCAACGGCTCCCCGCTGACGGACGAACAGCAAATGCTGCTCACCACCCTGACAGTGCAGGTAGCCGAAGCCCTGGAACGCGCCCGGCTCTTTGAAACAACAGAAATGGACCGGCAGGAAATTGAACACCAGGCGGCCGAACTTTCCACGGTCAATGAAATCAGCGAATTGGTCAGTTCCCAGTTGAACCTGGATGACCTCACCCACGCGGTCGGGGAGCGGCTTATGGAAACCTTCAGCGCCAAGAGCGTCTACATCGCCCTGGTGGATGACAAGACCAAAGCCATTGCCTTCCCCTACTTTGTCAACCGCACAGACGGCGCTATCACCGTTCCCGCCAGAACAGTGGACGAAGGCGGCGGTTTTACCGGGCAAATCTATAAAACACGGCAGCCGTTGGTACACAACTTTGCCGATGAGGCGGCAAACCTGACGCCGGACAGCCTGGGCGCAGAAAAAATCGGGACCGGGCGCGAGTCTGATTCATTTATCGGCATTCCCATGATCGTCGGCGATAAGGTGATTGGCGTCATCGGCCTGAATGGGCTGAAAGAATTACGTACCTACGACGAGAGCGATATTCCTCTGCTGTCCACGTTAGCCAGCACCATCGCCGTCGCCATCCAAAACGCGCTGCAATTTGAAGAAACCCAACGCCGCGCCAACCGCGAAGCGCTGGTCAACGAGATCAGCCAGAAAATTCAGAATGCCCAAACGGTGGAAAGCGCCCTGCAAACGGCCGTTGCCGAGTTAGGCAAAGCCTTAGGCATCCAGCGCGCCATTGTGGAGCTAAAAACAAACCAACCGGAACCGGCAAAACCAATCAATGGTCATCAAGCCTAAAAAGGAGTAATGCTATGTTCATCAACGTGGATAAAACAGGCAGCGTAGAAGCGTTCAAAACAAATATAGAGAGCCTTACCGCCAATGAGGCCGTAAAAGGTCTGCTCATTCTCGCCTGCGACGAAAATGGCTTTACCCCGGAAACCATCGACCCCTTGCTGACCAGCCTGACCATACCGGTGATGGGCGGCGTTTTCCCCCAAATCATTCACGGCGCCGAAAATCTCAGCCGCGGAACCATCCTGGCCGGCCTGACCACTGCGCCAAATGTACAGTTCATCCCCGGCCTGACCGACCCGTCCGTTGAATATGAAACCCTTATCGACGAAAAATTCCCGGACATCGGCGACGCCCAGACCATGTATGTGTTTGTCGATGGGCTGGGGAACCGCATTGTGGATTTACTGGACAGTCTGTTCAACATTTTTGGTCTGGAGCTGAACTACGTAGGCGGCGGCGCCGGTTCGCTGAGCTTTGTGCAGCGCCCTTGCCTGTTTACCAACGACGGGCTGAAAGAGGATGGCGCTGTTTTGGCGCTGGCTAACACCGCCAGCGGCGTGGGCGTGGGTCACGGCTGGGAAAGCATTCGTGGCCCCTTCAAAGTCACAGAATCTCACCAAAACGTGCTCAAAACCTTAGATTGGCAGCCGGCGTTTGTTGTCTACCGTCAGGTGGTGGAAGAGGTTTCTGGCAAAACATTCACGGCCGACAACTTCTTCGACATCTCTAAAGGCTACCCGTTTGGCATCAACAAAGTGGGGTCTGAAAAAATCGTGCGGGATCCCATCGCCAAAGGGGAAAACGACACGATCATGATGGTAGAAGGTATTCCCCAAGAATCTTTCGTCGATATTTTGACCGGCGATAATCAATCCCTGGTATCTGCCGCCCAACGCGCTTACCAGCAAGGCAAAGATTCCTTTCCCGGCTCGGCGCAAGAATCCTGGACGTTTTTCATCGACTGCATTTCCCGTGTTTTGTTTATGGAAGATGAATTCGGCAAAGAACTCAGCGCCGTACATGAGGCGGATATTCCACTCATTGGGGCGTTGACCCTGGGTGAAATTGCCAACAGTGGTGATGATTACCTGGAGTTTTATAACAAAACGGCCGTTATCGCCGTTTTAGAATCCTGAACAATTGGCAATACAACCGTCAATGGTGAGGCAAGACCATGAATCAAACATTTGACCCGGTGCAGACCACCCAAATTCTCTACGAAATCTCCATGTCAATCGGCACGAGTGTAGAGCTGCGCCCCATGCTAAAAACCAGCTTATCAACCATCTTGAAAAAGCTCAACTGTATCTCTGGCGGCGTCTACCAAAAGATGGAACAGCTCGATGGCGCTTGCCGGCTTGAAGCCGTCTACACCATTCCGCGCCAGCCGCAGCGCAGTCCCACTTACCAGGAAGCGTTAGACCAGCTGCCCATCTGTCCCGCGCAAACTGACTATGCACATTTTCTGGCCGAATTACCGGCAGTCAGGCAAAGTCAGGAAGGACACACCTACCACATCCTTGAACTGCCTGATTTTGGCGTGCTGCTGCTCGTCAAAAATCGGGAAGCACTGCCGGAACCGCTCCTCAAATCGCTGGCGCCGCTGCTCAACAAATTGGCCGCCGCCGCCTTAGCCTGTGTCAACGCAGCCAAACTGCGCCAGAGCGAAGAACGGTATCGCCTGTTTACGGAAACCACCTTCGATGGCATCCTCGTCCACGATGGTCCTGTCATCAGAGAAATCAATCCTGCCCTGGCGGAACTGATTGCCTATAAGCCGGAAGAGTTGGTGGGTAAAAACATTTTCGACTTCCTGGATCCGAGCTGCCATGAATTGGCCGCCGCTAACGCGCTCCAACTGACCACGACGCCTTATCCCCTGGTAGCCGTCAAAAAAGACGGCACACGCCTGCCTGTGGAAGTAACAGACCGCGAATATACCGAAACCGGACGTACCTACCGCATAACGGCCGTTCGCAGCCTCAGCCAGCAAAAACAACTGGAAACAGAATTGGCAGGTCTCGTTGAACGTCGTACCCGGCAGGTCCAAATCGCCACGGAAGTCGCCCAGGCCATCGCCGCCGCCGCCAACCTGGAAGACCTCTACAAACGCATCGTGACCGAAGTCACCGAAAAATTTGGCTATTATCACGCTCAAGTTCTGCGTTACGACCCCCAGCTTGACGCCGTTAAACTGGCCGCCGGCTATGGAGTTGTCGGGGAAAAAATGCTGGCTTTGGGTCACCAAATACCCCTGCACCAGGGCCTCATTGGCGCCGCCGCCGCCGCCGGAGAAACTTTTTTACGTCCGGACCTCGCAGATGACCCTGATTGGAAAGCAAACCAACTGCTGCCAGAAACCAGAGGCGAAATCGCCGTACCCATCAAACTGGGCGACCAGATATTGGGCGTGCTGGATGTGCAAAGCAACCAGGCCAACGCCCTGGATAAAGAAGACCAGATGCTGCTAGAAGGTCTATGTGGTCAGATCGCCGTCGCCATCAACACCACCCGGCTCACCACAGACCTGCTGGAAACCTCCACCTTCCTCAACTCCGTCATCGACAACATCCCCAACATGATTTTTGTCAAAGATGCGGAAGAACTGCGCTTCATTCGCCTTAACCAAATAGGGCTATCATATTTTGGCCTGGAACTTGACCAGATCATCGGGAAAAATGACTTCGACTTTTTCCCCGAAGAACAGGCTGAATTTTTTGTCGCCAAAGATAATGAAGTGCTGGCTTCCGGCCAACTGCTTGATATTCCTGAAGAAACTATCGATTCCCCCTTTGGCGCTCGCGTCTTACATACCACCAAAGTGCCGGTAATGGGACCAGACGGAAACCCCAAATATTTGCTGGGCATCTCACACGACATCACCGAACAAAAAGACATTGAGACGGAACTGGTTAAGTTCAAATTAGGCCTGGAGTGTTCAACCGACGCCATTTTCATGACTGATACAAACGGCTGTATTACCTATGTGAACGACGCCTTCGTTGAAATCTATGGGTATACCAAAGAAGAAGCCATTGGCAATACCCCGCGCATTCTTAAATCAGGCGTGATTCCGCAGGAACAATACCAACATTTTTGGCAGACTTTATTATCCGGGGGCATCGTCGCCGGTGAAATTGTCAATAAAGCCAAAAACGGCCGTTTGATCCACATAGAAGGCAACAACAACCCCATCCAGGATGATTCCGGTCAGATTATTGGCTTCCTCGCCATGCACCGCGACATCACCGAACGTAAACAAACAGCTGAATTACTTCAGGCCAATGAACGCCGCTACCAACAAATTCTTGACGCCATCACTCATATGGTGTTAGTGAAAGGGGCTGAATCTCGTATTGTCTGGGCAAACAAGGCCTTCCGTGATTACTACGGGATGAGCAATGAAGCCCTGCAAGCCAAGGTCGGGGTGCAGTGTGGTCAAGAGGCTGGTGCTCCTTGACCACACTGCACCCCGACCTTGAGATCTCTCTGCACCGCCGCGACGGCGAGGCCTACAGCCTGGAGATGCGCTTCAGCGACCCAACCAGCGAGGTCGATCAGGTCTACAGCAGCGCAACGCCCATCCGCTTCGACTCGGTGGCGCTGCGCCAGCAGAGCGGCGACGCGGCGGCCTACGGCGCTGCGCTGGGCAGCCAACTGCTGGCCGATCCGAAGGGTCTCAGTTTCTTCGACCAGGCTGTGGCTGTCAGCCAGGCGCAGAACCAACCGCTGCGTATCCGCCTGGCCATAGGCCCCAGCGCGCCGGAGCTGCACAGCCTGCGCTGGGAGACGCTGCGCCTGCCGGGCGTCGACTCGCCGCTGCTGACCCAGGAGACGCTGCGTTTCTCCCGCTACCTGAACAGCCTGGACTGGCGGCCGGC
>JAWOGU010000485.1:0-11841 GCA_046496595.1 Chloroflexota bacterium | reverse complement strand
CAAAATCTCAGCCATATTGCGGCGCACAAAGATAACCCTGTATTCATATTCCGGCGGCAGATGCTTGAGCAGCGCCGAAATTACCTTGACCACTTTGCCCACCGCCTCAGCCACCCAGGCGGTATCTCCCTTGTCCAACTGTTTGACGCGCTCAAATTCGTAATAGCCTTTGGGGTTGTCGGTATCGGCTTCCCGAATTTGATCGGTCAGCGGTGGAATGCCGCCAGCCTCCAACATTTTCATCATCAGTGACGTGCCGGAACGCGGCAGCCCGGACACAATATAAACGATTGGTTTCTCTTTACCTTTAAACAGTTTCTTGAAAAAACTCATGGGTGAATTACCTTGGGTTTTGTGAAGTTTTAAGAGTGGCGAGTGGCGGGTGGTGCGTGATAGTTACCCGCCACCCGCCACCCGCTATTCTTAAAACGCCGTAATACACTGCGGTTTTTCGGCCGTCCAGAATATCTGGTTGATGGTGTCGATGTAGGCCGGATTGGAGATCGTGACCAGGCCATATTTGTATAAGTGGCGGAATGAAACCGCGCCGATTGCCAGGGATGAAAAGTCGGAAACGTCGAGAACAATTTCCACGTCATAACGCGCCGAAGCGAATTGGGCGGCTGCACGGCCGTTTTCAAAATACACTACCGTGCAGCCGTCATTCTCAGGCAAAAAGGTGTCTTGCAGGGTGATGCACAGGCGGCACGTCTGCCCGCCAAAATCACGGTCGGCCCAGGCGGCAAAGAGCCGCTCCACGTCCAGCACGCGAAACATGATGCCCAGGCCGGAAACGGCCGTTTCATGGTTAATCCCCGGCAGCATTCGCCCGCTGCCATTGCGCGGATCCGCCAGTAGGTAATGCAAATTGCCGTCTTGCAGCGTGAGGATAATATGGTTCACTTGGTCCGCCTGGGTGTGCAAAAAGGCCATCAACTCCACCATCACCTCCGTCGATTCGTAGATGAATGCCCGCACCAGCATGTCGTTGATCAAGAAATTTCCCTCTGCGGATGGTTCAAACTTAAACAGCAAATAGCCCAACACCTCATCGCCTTCTTTATAACCCACCAACCGGAACGAGACATCCTCAAACACCGAATCCCACATGCCCTCCGTCATGCTCATCATACCGTGAGTTTGCGCACAAAAACGGCCGTAACACGCCTTCACCGCCTCTTTGTCGGCTGCCGTCAGAAAAGTGATGTGCTCTGTCGCGCCTTTGGGAAAGCTGCCGGGAGCAATGGTATAATGCGTCACCGGCGTGCTGTAGCCAAAACCCATCTTCTTATAAAAATCGGGCCGAAACGGATAGAGCGCCGTAAAACAAGCCTCGCGTTCCTGATAATGCGCTAAAAAGTAAGCCACCATGTCGCGGGCCACTTTCTTCTTTTTATGTACCAGATCCACGGCCACGCCGCCTAAACCGCCCACTGCCACATCGTGCCCATGCAAGTTCATGGTGAAGTCAAACAAACGGATCACTCCCAGCATCTCATCATCGTCAAACAAGCCAAACGAATGCACGTCCGTCTGAGCCAATCCTTTTTCGAGCCGTTCTTTGAAGCGCGCCAGGTCCTCGGCGGTATTGATTTTCATACCCGGAAAAGCATTGGCCGAAATTTTGGCCCAGTTGTCAATATGAGCGGCTTCCAGTCTCTTTATTGTTCTCATTTTTGTTGAACTCCCATTTTGATTGAATCCACAGACGCAAAGGAAATCCAGTGTTTTTGCAGCCTGTCATGAACGGTTGAATTGTATCCGATATTATGCTGTTGACATTCATACCGGGAACTATATAATTTAGGTATATCTAAATTTAGGTATACCTAAATTATAAATTAGCATGGAGTAAATTCAAAAATGAAACACCTGACCACCATCCCCCTCATCCTCATCCTGACCCTGATTTTAGCCGCCTGCGGTGGGGGAGCCGAAACATCCGCCGCGGACGACACCTTAAACGTGGTCACCACCATCGGCCAAATCGGCGACGCTGCCCGCAGCGTTGGCGGCGATCACGTCACCGTCACCAGCCTGATGGGACCGGGCATAGACCCCCACCTTTACACCGCCAGCGAAAGCGACGTGTCTAAATTAACCGAGGCCGACGTCATTCTTTACAACGGGCTGTTCCTGGAAGCGCAGATGGCGGATGTGCTGCGCCAGATTGGGGAACGGAAAACGGCCGTTGCCGTCGCCGAGGCCATTCCCGCGGACAAACTGCTCGCTTCCCCTAACTATGCCGACGCCCATGATCCCCACGTCTGGTTTGACGTTGAACTGTGGTCGGTGGTGGTAACGGCCGTTCGTGACACCCTCATGCAAGCCGACCCCGACAACGCCGCCGCCTACGAAGCCAACGCCGCCGCCTACCTGGCCGAACTGGCCGAACTGCACAGCTACGTCCAGGCACAGGCAGACCGCGTGCCGCCGCAGCAGCGCGTCCTCATCACCGCCCACGACGCCTTCAGCTACTTCGGCCGCGCCTACGGTTTTGAGGTGCTGGGGCTGCAAGGCATCAGCACCCAATCAGAAGCCTCCACCGCCGACGTGCAAAATCTGGCCGACTTCATCGTCGCCAACCAGATTCCCGCCATCTTCATCGAATCCTCCGTGCCGGTACGCACCATCGAAGCCGTGCAGGCCGCCGTCGCCGCCCAGGGTCACCAGGTCGCCATCGGCGGCTCCCTCTTCTCCGACGCCATGGGCAGCGCCGACACCCCGGAAGGCAGCTACACCGGCATGGTGCAGCATAACATTGACACAATCGTCGGCTCACTTGTGAAAAACTAAAGATTGGAGATTAGAGATTGACCAATCTCCAATCTCATCAGAGTAAAACCCAAACATGGACACAAAAAACACAAAATACGCAATCGAAGTAGAAGACTTAACCCTGGCCTACGGTGAAAAACCGGTGCTATGGGATATAGACCTGCACGTGCCCGAAGGCACGCTGATGGCCGTTGTGGGTCCCAATGGCGCGGGCAAAACCACGCTCATCAAAGCGACTTTAGGACTGCTCAAACCGGCCGCCGGCCGCGTCCTCATCTACGGCCGTTCTTACGAAGAGCAGCGCAAACTGGTAGGCTACGTGCCCCAACGCGGCAGCGTGGACTGGGACTTCCCCACCAGCGTACTCGACGTGGTGACGATGGGCCGCTACGGCAAACTGGGCTGGCTCCGCCGTCCCGGCCAATCCGAAAAAGAAATGGCCCTGGAAGCGCTGGAAAAGGTCGGTATGAGCAAGTATGCCCATCGGCAAATCAGCCAGCTTTCCGGCGGACAGCAGCAGCGCACCTTTTTGGCCCGCGCCCTGGTGCAAGATGCGCAGGTGTACTTCATGGACGAACCGTTCCAGGGCGTAGACGCCACCACGGAACGCGCCATCGTCTCGCTGCTCAAGGAACTGCGCGAGGCAGGCAAAACCGTCGTCGTGGTGCATCACGATTTGCAAACCGTGCCGGAATATTTCGACTGGGTGACGCTGCTCAACGTGCGCCGCATCGCCAGTGGTCCCGTAGGGCAGGTATTTACCGAGGATAATCTGCGCCTGGCTTACGGCGGCAAGGTGAATTTCCTCTCCAGCAGCAATAGCAACGGCTCGATTACATCTGAGGTTTATAAACAACCGATGAAAATGGAAGAGTGAAGATTAAAGATTAAAGAATAGCAGGCTAACAAATCTTCAATCTTCAATCTTCAAGACTCACATTATGGACATTTTTAACGATTTACTTTTCAACTACACATTACGCACCGTGGCGCTAGGCGCAGCTACTCTGGGTCTGGTCAGTGGGGCGCTGGGGTCGTTTGCGGTGCTGCGGCGGCAGAGCTTGCTGGGCGACGCCATCTCACACGCGGCGCTGCCCGGCGTGGTGCTGGCTTTTATGATCACCGGCAGCAAAACACCCCTGGTGCTGCTGCTGGGAGCGGCCGTCGCCGGTATTTTAGGCACGCTGCTGATGATGGGCATCACCCGCCACACCCGCATCAAAGAAGACAGCGCCCTGGGCATCATCCTCTCCGTCTTCTTTGGCTTTGGCCTGATGCTGCTCACCTTCTTGCAGCGTAATCCCGACGCGCGGCAGGCGGGACTGAACAACTTCCTGTTTGGGCAGGCAGCCACCCTATTGGAACGGGATGTGGTGACGATGGCGCTGTTTGGCGGCGGCGCGCTGCTGCTCATGGTCCTGTTTTGGAAAGAGCTGAAACTGCTCAGTTTTGACGTGGACTTTGGGGCCAGTTTGGGCTTTTCCATGCGTCTGTTGGACGTGCTGCTGACGACGCTGCTGGTGGTCGCCATCGTCATTGGCTTACAGGCGGTGGGCGTGGTGCTGATGAGCGCCATGATGGTGGCGCCGGCCGCCGCCGCCCGCCAATGGACCGACCGGTTAAGCGTCATGGTGGCGCTGGCTGCCCTGTTTGGCGCTGTCGCCGGCGTTAGCGGCGCCATGATTAGCAGTATGGGCAGCGGACTATCTACCGGGCCGGTGGTGGTGCTGTCTGCCAGTGTGATCGTGTTGATTTCATTCCTGTTTGCGCCCAATCGCGGTTTGGTGTGGAACTGGCTGCGCAGCCGCCGCAATCGCCGCAATCTGCGGGTGAGTGCGGTGCTGTCCAACCTGTACCGCTTAGCCCAACAGCACGAAGACCTGGGACATGCCCATGAAACGGCCGTTCTGCAAACCATGAGCTTCGGCAAAGGCGGCGTCCGGCACAGTCTGGCAGTCCTGGCCGATCTGGGCTGGGTTCGGCAGGTAGATGAAGATCGCTGGGCGTTAACGGCCGTTGGCGCTGAGGAAGCCCGTTTTTATCTGTCGGGTGAAGAAAGAATCAAAATCAAAGAATAAAGATTGTGGCGCTGCCCTGGCGGCATTTTCAATCATTCATCTTTTTTAGGATCGAACCATGACAACATCACAAATCGAAATTCAACTCATCGCCGCCGTCGTGGCGGTAGCCTGCGCCTTGCCGGGCGTGTTCCTGGTGCTGCGGCGCATGGCAATGATGAGCGACGCCATCAGCCACACCGTTTTGCTGGGCATTGTCATCGCCTTCTTTCTGGTCGGCTCCATGGAATCGCCGCTGCTGGTTTTGGGGGCGGCGGCGATGGGTCTGATCACCGTCAGCCTGGTAGAACTGCTCAACAAGACCCGGCTGGTAAAACAAGACGCCGCCATCGGCCTGGTTTTCCCGGCGTTGTTCAGCCTGGCAGTAATCCTTATTTCGCGGTATGCCGGGGGCGTGCATCTGGACGCCGACGCGGTGCTGTTGGGCGAACTGGCCTTCGCGCCGTTTGACAGGTTGGCGCTGTTTGGCTTCAGCCTGCCTAAATCGCTGGCGGTGATGAGCGGCATCTTGCTTTTGAACGGGCTGTTTATTACCCTGTTTTATAAAGAACTAAAACTGGCGACCTTTGACGCCGGGCTGGCAGCGACGCTGGGATTGTCGCCGGCGCTGGTGCATTATGGGCTGATGGGCGTGGTGTCGATAACGGCCGTTGGCGCTTTTGACGCCGTCGGTTCCGTTCTGGTGGTGGCTTTGATGATCGCCCCGGCAGCGGCGGCTTATCTGCTCACCGACAGCCTGCCGCGCATGTTGGGGCTGGCGGCGCTCATCGGCATGGTCAGCGCCATCAGCGGCTACTGGCTGGCGCGGACGTTGGACGCCAACATCGCCGGCTCCATGGCGACGATGACCGGCGCGGCGTTTTTGTTGGCGTTTTTGTTTGCGCCGCAGCGAGGCATGGCGGCCTTTGCCCGGCGGCGGCAGCGCCAGAAATGGGAGTTCGCCCAAACGTCGCTGGCGATGCACCTGATGAACCACGAAGCCACGCCCGCCGCCGCCAACGAATGCACGGTGGGACATCTGCAAGACCACTTCCGCTGGCAGCCTGCGTTTGCCGATCGGGTAGTGGATAAGGCACAGCGGCGGGATTTGGTGAAGCGGGAGAATGGGCGATTGATATTGATGGAAAACGGCCGTTCTCTGGCGAGAGAGGCGTTAGTCAGATAGTCGTTTAGTCAGATAGTCGGTAGAGGCGTGATTCGTGATGCGTAACCAGCAGCCATCACGCATCACGCGGTACAAGGGAGTCAAATCATGTCAAGCATCATTTCAAGCAAACCGGAAAAACCAGTTTTAAACAAGGCTGGCAAGCAGCGCATCGTTGTGGTTTTGTTGACGATGGCAGTGGGGTGGGCCATCATTTTTTTTGGGGCGGGCACGCTGCGCTATCCCGCAGCCTGGGCTTACGTCATCATGCAGCTTACCGTCTTTTTGACAGCGGGCGTTTTTGTCATCCGCTACAATCCGGAAATCATCAACGAACGCGGCAAATCCAAAGTCGAAAAGAAGTGGGATAAATATTTTATGTGGCTCTACACGCCGCAGATGTTCCTGCTGCCGCTAATTGCCGGTCTGGATTACCGTTATGACTGGTCAACTGTGCCGTTGTGGCTGCAAATCACGGCGTTTGTGCTGCTCATCCCAGGCATGGCGCTGCCTTATTGGGCGATGGCGGTGAACAATTACCTGCTTGTCACCGTGCGCGTGCAGGAAGAACGGGGACATCAGGTGGTGACAGGTGGTCCCTATCGTTTTGTGCGCCATCCCATGTATGCGGGCGCGATGCTGTCGTTTTTGGCTACGCCGCTGGCGCTGGGCAGTTGGTGGGCGCTCATTCCCGGCGGCATCGCCGTCGCCGCCATGGCTTACCGCACGGCCATGGAAGACAAAACGCTGCAAGCGGAACTGCCGGGATACAAGGCTTATGCAGAGCAGACGAAGTACCGTTTGCTGCCTGGGATATGGTAAAACGGCCGTGATGGGTGATGAGGAGCATATTGCACCAAGCCTGGAGATTGGCGCAATATGAGACGACCAAATTCGACCTGCCAGCCTGAGAAAATCCTGGCATAATGGGGCGTCGATTCAATTTAAATTTTTTAAGTGACAGTCACCTCCGGGGTGACTGTCACTTATCTATGGTAGACAACACTCATGCATACATGGAATGTATTTTCAAGACTGAGAGGGAGCTTCGTGCTGCTCATGATTAGCGCCTTGCTTTTCCTTTCCGGCTGCCAGGAAAATAACAACGAATCCGCCACGCTGGCATCCGGCACCCCGGAAGCCGCCGGACCGCTGGACGTCATCACCCAAATTGTACGCCAGACGCGTGTGGTTACGCCCACAGCTACGCCAGGCAGTTCGCGGGATCCGGTGGAACTGGATCTGGGTTATACCGGCGGTTTCCCAAACATTGACCCGCAAACGGCCGTTGACCAAAACAGCCTCAATTTGGTAGAAAACATCTTTGCCGGGCTTACCAACTTCAACCATAACAGTAATCAGGTAGAACCAGAACTGGCAAAAGGATGGACGGCCAGCGAAGGGGGCCGGGTATGGACCTTTGACCTGCGTGACGACATTTTTTGGGTACAACCGGCAGCAATCAGAGGCCGCAATCCTGAAATTCTACGGCCGGTGGTGGCAGCCGATGTGGTAACGGCCGTTCAGCGTGTTTGTCAGGCTAAAACCGGCGCGCCAGACGCCTTCATCCTCTATCTCATCGTCGGCTGTGAACAACTTCATAGCCTGGCCGACCCACAGCCGGCCGACCTGAACGCCATCGGCGTCAAAGCACTCAACGATACCACCCTCCAGTTCACCCTCACCAAACCGGCCGGCTATTTTCTCACCATGACCACCCTGCCTATGTTCACCCCGGTTCCCGGCGAACTCATCGAAGAACATGAAGAAGAATGGACCGATCCTGAAAATCTCTACACCAGCGGCCCCTTTTTGCTCACCTCCGGCGCACTCTCCAGCACCCGCACCGTACTCGCCAAAAATCCAGGCTGGCCTCTGCCCAAAGGGGGCAACGCCGACCTGGTCAACATTTACTTCCTGGATGACAACGACAGCGTCAACGAACTCTGGCAGAGCAAAAACCTGGACATCGGTCCTCTAGCCAGCGACCAGGTAGAAGATTTTCTGACCAATTCGCCTACCAAAGCCAGACTGGTCACCGGACACACCGTTTTTTATATCAGCTTTAACTTAAACAGCGGCATCTTTGGCGATCCTAACATCCGGCAAGCATTCAGCGCGGCTATAGACAGGCAGGCGCTGGTAGAGGAGTTGTATAACGGCCGTGCCCTGGCAATGCGGCATCTGGCCCCGCCCGGCGTGGTAGGCGCGCCTCCCATTGAAGAAGTAGGGTTAAGCTACAATCCCGAATTCGCCCGTCAAAAATTATTGGAAAGCGGCTTTGCCAGCTGCCGGTTGATGCCCAACATCACCTTCATGGTTAGTTCCCTGGACCTGTCGCTGCTGCAAGCGGAACTACTGCGGGACATGTGGGTCAAAGAGCTGGACTGCTCTGAAGAACAAATCATCATCGAGCAGGTGCAGTTTGGCGCGCTGCTGGCTAAAACCAGGGCAAATTCCGGCGAAAACCGGCCCGATATATGGGAATTAGGCTGGTCGTCTTATTATCCCGACGAAAACAATTGGGTGACGCATCTGCTGCACTGCACAGAAAGCGAAAACAGGTCCGAGCGGACGTGTAACCAGATTGATGAACTGATGCGTCAGGCCGGACAGTCTACGGAGGTGGAAGAACGGCTGGCGCTGTATCGCCGCATTGAAAATCTACTTTTTTCAGACACGGGGGAAGTGCCGATGGCGCCGCTTTACGTGCGCGGTGCGTATCGTATGGAGCATAACTGGGTCTTCTACACACCGGCCCATTTTGGCGGCGAGCAGTATGATACCTACATTATTGACGCCATCCTGAAAAAACTGGAACGGAGCCGCTAAATGTCCGCTGAGAACCATCTGCATGTCCAGGCTGAGACTCTCTACAATCTGTCGCTTTCAGAAACACAGTTGGCTCAGTTCGACGTCTATCTGGCGCTGCTGCTGACCTGGAATGAACGTCTGAATTTAACGGCCGTTCGTGATCCTCACGCCATCCAAATCCGCCACTTCCTGGATTCTCTCTCCTGCGCGCTGGTGACAGGGGATCTAAACGGCCGTTCTCTCATCGACGTGGGCACCGGCGCCGGCTTCCCCGGTTTGCCGCTCAAAATCCTCTACCCGGACCTCCAGCTTACCCTCACCGACAGCGTCGCCAAGAAGACAAACTTTCTCCGCGCCGTGGTGGCCGAGCTGGGTCTGGCAAACGTCACAGTGCTGGCGGAACGGGCCGAAACCTTGGGGCAGCAGTCCGCCCATCGCGCCCGGTATGATTGGGCTGCGGCGCGCGGCGTGGCGGAAATGCGGGTGTTGGTGGAGTATTTGCTTCCCTTATGTAAAGTGGGTGGTCATCTGCTGGCGCAAAAAGGGGAAAATGCGGAAAAAGAAACGGCCGTTGCCCGGCAGGCTTTACGAATGCTGGGCGGCGGCAGTCCAAGCCTGCAAGCCATTCATCTGCCGGAAGTAGAACAACCTCATTATCTGGTAGTGGTGGAAAAAATGAGAGAGACGCCGGCTGCCTATCCGCGCCAACCGGGCATACCGGCAAAACGGCCGTTATAAAGGCATGGATGGCGCCAGCCGCAAGCGTTCGATTTGCACCCGGTAAATGATTTGCGGCGGCGAAATCCCTTTGAGCTTAACCGGACCCACTTCCTCAAAGTGGATCTGGTTAACCATATCCAGCGCCTGTGCCTGCAAAGAGCGGTACACCAGTTGAGAAATGATGATTTGGCCGTCTTCCGCCAGGTCCACCAGACGATGGGCCGTATTCATCGGCTCGCCTACCATGCGGAAACTCATGCGGGACTCCGCGCCCACGTTGCCCATCACCACGTTGCCCATATCCAGGCCAATGCCCAAACCCAATTCCGCCCCGGATTGGTCGAACCACTCCTGACGCAAATGGTTAAACTCTTTTTGCATGGTAACGGCCGTTAACACCGCCCGGTAAGTAGCATCCGGTTGGTCAAACGGCACATTAAAGCCCACCAAAATCTCATCGCCCGTCAGTTCAAACACCGTGCCGCCAAACTCCAGCGCAATATCCATCATCCGCGTAAAAAATTGGTTGAGCTGGTCAATCGCCTCATCCGGCGAAATACGCATAATCATGCCGCTGGTCCAATTGCGCAAATCGGCAAACATCACCACCGCGTGCCGCCGCTCCCGCCGAGACATCAGCCCCGGTTCATGCGACATCACATGCTCCACAATCCGCTGACCCATATACCGGGAAAACGTATCCTTCAACAACTGCTGTTCCCGCCGTTCCTCTGCCAGCCGTAGGTCTTCCATCTTCTTAAACTCAGTCACATCCTGGATAACAGAGGCGTACCCTACTTCCTGAATCGGCGATATGCTCACATAAAGCGTTTTGCCATTTTCCAGCGTAATTTCTTCCGGCGCATCCCGGCCAATGCTGTTTTCAAAGATAGGCGCCAACATGCGCAGCTGCGGTATCGATTGGATGGCCTTGCCTTCCACGCGATCGGCTTTCACCTCAAACAACTTTTCCGCCGATTGATTCAAAATCGAAATGCGCAGATCCTCATCCGTCGTCACAATGGCGTCAGTTGACTGTGACAAAATGGCATTGAGTTTGCGCCGTTCCTCACTGATTTCCGTGAAATAGTCGGCGCTTTCCAGGGCAGAAGTCACCGAAGTGCCGATGGTGCCCAGCAAAGAAAGGTGTTCCTCGTTAAAGTAACCTGTCTGGGGATGGTTTAAGATGATCACGCCCACCACCCGGTTCGGACTGACCAGCGGTACGCCAATGGCAGACCCCTGCTCCTTGGGATCGTCAGGCAGTGTCACCCAACGGTCATCCTGGGTAATGTCGGTGATAATATCACCGCGCCGGTGCTGCACCAGCCAGCCGCCCAACCCTTTGCTCATTACCTCATCCGTCACGCGGTCGCTAATTTCCACCGACGATCCGGCGCGCACCAGGAATTTATGGCTGACGGCGCCAGCCTCGTTGAATAACATGATGTTGCCTTTGGTGGCGCCCACCGCTTTTTGAGTTTTATCAATAATGGTCGCCATCAACACAGCCGGGTCTAGTTCAGCGCTGATAGCATGGCTGATGTGGTAAAGCAGGCCGAGGCGGTTGCGCTCTTCTTCCAGGCCCACCCGCGCCTGCTTCAGCCGGATCAGGGTGCGCACCCTCACCAGCAGTTCTTCCCGGTTGTGGGGCCGCGAGAGGAATTCGTCTGCGCCCACCTCAATGCCCTCAATACGGTGCTTAATCTCACGCAGCGCCGTCACCATGATCACCGGGATAAGATGGGTAACAGGATTTTCTTTTAGCTGCTTGCACACGTCGAAGCCGTTGATGTCCGGCATCATTACATCCAGCACGATAATATCCGGATCATGCTCTTGGGCCATTTGCAGCCCTTCATAGCCATTCCGCGCTTGAATGATGTGATACCCTTCCATACTCAACTGGGAGGTTAAAAGCAGCCGGTTTTCCGGACTGTCATCCACAATAAGAACCCTATCCTGGTTTTCTGTGTTACTTCCAGGCTTCATCACAATGGCTGCCTCTCTTGTCAACTATCCATACCGGCAAAGGTTACGCAGAACGGAGTGTTCGGCGAATGTCTACAGCCAGTATCTAACTCTGGCTAACATCCAATTGTACACGGCCGTTTTCCACAAGGAAACCAGTTGCATTTCTAAGGAAATCGCGGCTGAACATAGCCGGGTCAGTCGCGGTTAAAAAAGCCTGGTGCGCGTGCTGAACGGTGTTGAGCAAAACCGCGCGCCGCTGTGCATCCAACTCAGCTACCACTTCATCTAATAAGAGCACAGGCGTCTCCCCTGTCTGGCGGGTCATCCAGTTGA
>JAWOGU010000405.1:0-2730 GCA_046496595.1 Chloroflexota bacterium | reverse complement strand
GCAACTGGCTTAACCAGGGGTGGATTGGGCCTGTTGCTTGTATGTGATTGGAAAGGTGCTGATGGAAGCAACAATTTGAGACGATTTTCCAAGGTTTTGTCATGACCATGTTGCTTCTTTTTTATCTTTTGGTCCTGACTTTGCCTAATCTGGCTTTTGCTCAATTTTTTGAGCGAACGACCAGTAGAGATGTGCCTTACTTCACTTGATTTGTGTCAGGTAGCTAGAACAGTTTTCAGTGAACAGTGGATAGCGAATGCTGACTGCTCCCCCCTTTTTTTGCCGCGCCATGCAGTTGACGGACATAACGGCCGTTCTGGCCATCGACGCCCATTCCTTCCCCACCCCTATGAAAGAAAGCCTGCTGGTTTACGAACTCGCCGAAAATCAGTTGGCGCACTATCAGGTGCTTGTAGAAAAATCGAGTTCGGAAGATGCACCACCAGCAGAAAGGGTTATCGGGTTTACCGGGTATTGGCTGATGGGCGACGAGGTGCATATCAGCACCATCGCGGTTCGGCCTGAACTGCGCGGGCGGCATTTGGGAGAGCTGCTGCTGCTCAATCTGCTGTTACTCGCTTATGAGCATCCCGCCTGCCTGGCGACGCTGGAAGTACGGCGCAGCAACGCCGCCGCGCAGCAGTTGTATACCAAATACTGGTTCAAAATCGTCGGAGAACGGCGGGCTTATTACAAAGACACCGGGGAAGACGCTGTTTTGATGACCGTGGAACCGCTTAACGGCCGTTACCACCACTTCCTCGCCGCTCAAAAAAACACCCTCCTGGCGCGCCTGCAAACTGAGGCTTAACCCCGCTGCTGCTGTATAAAACAAAAGAACAAAGATTGTAACTATACAGCGCTGTCGAGGGCTGAGCTTGTCGAAGCCCGGTTCCCTTCGACAGGCTCAGGGAACCTACGAGTATAGTTACCAAAGATTAAAGATTGGGCAGACCCCACATCTTCAATCTTTCATCATCAATCTTCATATTTACCGGAAAGGGAAGCGGATCATGAAAGTATTTATCACCGGCGGCGCCGGGTTTATCGGTTGCAACAGCGCCGACCATTTTCTACGGCAGGGTCATGACGTGACCATTTTTGACAATTTATCCCGCTCGGGTACCCCGGCTAATCTGGCGTGGCTGCAAGCCAACCATGGCCCGCGGCTCCACTTTGTGCCGGGCGATATTCGTCACTACGACCACCTGGCGCAGGCCATCAACGGCGCAGACGCCGTGCTGCACCTCGCCAGCCAGGTCGCCGTCACCACCTCCGTGCAAAATCCGCGGGAAGATTTTGAGATCAACGCCCTGGGTACTTTCAACGTGCTGGAAGCGGTGCGCCACCATGCTCCGCAGGCCGCCGTGATTTATGCCAGCACCAACAAGGTGTATGGCGGCATGGAAGCGGTGGGGGTGGTGGAGAGAAACGGCCGTTATACCTACGCCGATCACCCCTATGGCATTGGGGAAGCGTATCCACTGGATTTCCACTCTCCCTACGGCTGCTCCAAAGGAACCGGCGACCAGTACATGCTCGACTACGCCCGCATCTACGGCCTGCGCACCCTCGTCTTCCGCCAGTCTTGCATTTACGGGCAGCGGCAGTTCGGCGTGGAAGATCAGGGCTGGGTGGCCCATTTTGTCATCGCCACCCTGTTCAACCGCCCCATCAGCATCTACGGCGATGGCAAACAGGTGCGCGACCTGCTGCACGTTAGCGACCTGATTCGCGCTTACGAAACCGGCCTGGAAAAAATCGACAGCCTGAAAGGCGTCGCTCTCAACCTGGGCGGTGGTCCGCAGAACACCCTGTCCGTCTGGACCGAATTTGGTCCCTTGCTGGCCTCTCTGGCCGGGCGTGACGTTGCCATCACCCACCACGCCTGGCGGCCTGGCGACCAGCGCGTCTTCGTCGCCGACATCCGCAAAGCCCAGGAACTGCTCGGCTGGCAGCCCGCCGTCTCCCCCCAGGCCGGCATCACGGACCTGTATCGCTGGGTAGACGCGAACCGGGAGCTTTTCTAAAGGTAGAAGACAAAAGGCAAAAGGCAGAATTATGGCGGGACAGGATCTGAAGGTGAGGACGAAGGAATATGCACTGCGGATTATTCGTTTATATGTAGCCTTACCTAAACGGGAAGAGGCACGGGTAATTGGAAATCAAGTGCTGCGATCAGGGACGTCGGTGGGAGCACATTATCGAGAAGGGAGTCGGGCAAGATCCAATGCTGAATTCATCAGCAAAATGAATGTGGGTTTACAAGAACTGGAAGAGACTGAGTATTGGTTAGAATTGTTGGATGAAGCCCAAATTGTTCCTCCGCATTTGCTTGCTGACATCCGCCAGGAAACCAAAGAACTCATCGCCATTTTCGTCACCATCATCAAAAAAGTCAAAACCACCTAAGCCGCAAACCTATTCCTTACCTTTTGCCTTTTATTTTTACCTTCTGCTTTTTGCCTTCTGCCTTTTATTTTTGCCCTTTGCCTTCTGCCTTCTGCCTTTGCCTTCCGCCCTGCAGAATGCTAAACTAGCCCTATGTCCCAAGCCCTTTACCGCAAATGGCGGCCCGCCCGCTTTGAAGATGTTGTTGGTCAGGAACACATCACGCGCACGCGAAAACGCAACCTCAGTCTATTGATGGGTCGGCGACGACCGAGACGGAAGAAAGAGCGGTGAAGGGCCCGTACCGCGAGCAGCGAAAGAAGATGCGCCAGCTATGGG